>CAJUEL010000001.1 GCA_910585455.1 uncultured Eisenbergiella sp.
TCGGAGGTTTGATTATGGCAATCGGCAAACGTATCAAATTTTTTCGCAATAGAAAGGGCATGACCCAAAAGCAACTGGGCGAAATCCTCGGCTTCCTCGGAAAGACTTCTGATGTCCGTATGGCACAGTATGAATCCGAAGCCAGAGTGCCAAAGCACGACCTTGTAAAAGAAATGGCTAATCTTTTCGGCATCAGTACCCACGCCCTCACTGTGCCGGATATTGATACAAATATCGGGCTTATGCACACCCTTTTTGCGCTGGAAGATATGTATGGACTGAAAATCGGGGAGATTGACGGGGAAATCTGCCTGCGTCTGGATAAGTCCGATTACTCCACCTATTCTTCCATGTATAAAATGCTCCACGCATGGCAACTAGAAGCCGCCAGACTGGAAAAGGGAGAAATCACCAAAGAAGAATATGACGAGTGGCGTTACAAATATCCAGAACTTGACACACATCAAATCTGGGCAAAAGTTCCTCCACAGGAATTGTTTGACTTCATCAACGAAGCCGCCAAAGAAGCAAAAAGCGCAGAGAAGAAAGAAGCAAAACGCAAGAAGAAAAAATGAACGGAAAAAACCTTACCCATTTTCAGTTGTCATTTCTGAAAATCAGTAAGGTTTTTCTGTTATTGAAGTATTTTATTATCTAGCGAGTGATACCTAAAATGTTGCCAAATCGTTGCCAATACTTAAATAAATTTGCTTGGAACCCGCATAAACACTGGGTTTCAAAAGCCCATTTCATCACTCAAATTCTATCGTCCCAGGCGGCTTCGAAGTCAAATCATACATCACCCGATTAACCCCCTTCACCTCATTGATCACTCGATTCATCACCTTAGACAGCACCGCATACGGAATCTCCGCCGCCTCAGCTGTCATAAAATCCGAAGTAATCACCGCGCGCAGCGCGACAGCGTAATCGTACGTCCTTTCATCCCCCATAACGCCGACAGACTGCATATTGGTAAGCGCCGCAAAATACTGCCCAAGGCCCTGATCGCAGCCCGCCTTTGCGAGCTCCTCCCGGTAAATCGCATCCGCATCCTGCACGATGCGGACCTTATCCGCCGTCACCTCACCGACAATGCGGACCCCCAGTCCAGGACCAGGGAAAGGCTGGCGATACACCAGATAATCCGGAATGCCAAGCTCCAGTCCTGCTTTACGGACCTCATCCTTGAACAGCAGGCGCAGCGGCTCTATGATTTCTTTAAAATCCACACAGTCCGGAAGCCCTCCCACATTGTGATGGGATTTGATCACCGCAGATTTACCGAGTCCGCTTTCAATCACGTCGGGATAGATAGTCCCCTGCACAAGAAAATCCACGGCTCCGATTTTTTTCGCTTCCTCTTCAAATACGCGGATGAATTCTTCCCCGATGATCTTCCTCTTCTTTTCCGGTTCCGTCACGCCGGCAAGCCGGTCATAAAAGCGTTTTTGTGCATTGACCCGGATGAAGTTCAGATCGTACTGTCCCTCCGGACCGAAAACCGCTTCCACCTCGTCCCCTTCATTTTTACGCAGAAGACCATGATCCACAAAAACGCATGTGAGCTGTTTGCCCACCGCCCTGGATAAAAGGACTGCCGCCACGGAGGAATCCACTCCTCCGGACAGGGCGCAAAGTACCTTCCCACTGCCGACCCTGTTTCTGATCTGTGCAATCGTCGTTTCCACAAAGGAGTCCATCTTCCAGTCGCCGCTGCAGCCGCAAATCTGGTAAATGAAATTGGAAAGCATTTTCATGCCCTCCTGCGTATGCATGACCTCAGGATGAAACTGTACCGCATACAGCTTTTTTTCTGCCCATTCCATAGCCGCAACCGGACAAACCGGGGTATGGGCAGTCACAGCAAAGCCCGCAGGCGCTTTCTCAATATAATCAGTATGGCTCATCCAGCAGATCGTTTTGGCGGAAACTCCCTGAAAAAGTGCAGAACTGCCATCTGCCTCCACCTCTGTTTTCCCGTATTCGCTGACCGGCGCTGTCTTCACACTGCCTCCCAGCATATATGCCATCAGCTGAGAACCATAGCAAATCCCGAGAATCGGGATGCCCAGCTCAAACATCTCCTTCGGACAGCGGGGCGCCTCCTCGCCATACACGCTGTTTGGTCCTCCAGTAAAAATGATACCCTTCGGATTCATTTCTTTTATCGTATCCATCGTAAGCGTGCAGGGATGCACCTCGCAATATACGTTGCATTCCCTGACTCTTCTGGCGATCAGCTGATTATACTGCCCGCCGAAATCAAGAACAAGAACCAGTTCCCTTTCCATCATGTTCCTCCTGTCTGTCTTCCAATGACCATGCTCACCTATGCTCTGTACAGAATGTACTTATTATAAAATGGAACGAGGAATCTGTCAAAAATTTTTTTCAGCCTGCCAGACATATGCGATCAAACGGCTCAATCCTTCTGTCCGAACAGCTCCCACTTATGCCCCTTATAGCGGACAAAATAGCAAATCGCCCGAAACCCCCAGTCTATGATCATCGCAACCCAGATTCCCAGCAGTCCAAAATGGAATACATAAGTAAAAATGTACGCGGCAACGACCCTGAACAACCACATGGACGCTGTTGCGATCACCATGGGAACCACCACGTCCCCCGCCGCCCGCAGCGTATTGGGCAGGGAAAAGGAAATCACCCACAGAAAAACCGCCATCACCGTATGAAACCGCATCACCTCCACGGTCATTTGATATGCCTCCGGTCCAAGATGATACAGCAGCGCAATATAAGGAACTGTAAAAAAGAGAATTGACGACATCACGATCATGCCCGCCTCTGCCATCAGGCACAGCTTTTTCGTATAAAAACGGGCTTGTCCATATTCTCCCGCGCCCACACAGACGCTGACCACCGAAACCACCGACAGGTTGATCGCAACGCCCGGCAGGATATTCCAGCTTGCCAGCGTATTTGCCACAGCATTTGCCGCAATGGCCGCCGTTCCCATCGTGGAAACCGCGCTGATCACCAGAATCTTTCCCATCTGGAACATGCTGTTTTCCAGTCCGTTCGGCACGGCAATATACAATATTTTCTTAATCAGCTGCCCATCAAAGCCGGGACGCATCTGACGGCAGAGATTGATTTCTTTCTTTTCATCAAACATCAGAGAAAAAATAACAATCGCCGCCACGTAGCGGGAAATCGTCGTAGGAACCGCGACACCCGCCACGTCCATATGCAGCCCATATATACAAAACGCATTTCCCACCACGTTGATGGCATTCATCAGCAGGGATACCAGCATCGTCACCTTCGCGCTGTTCATCGCCCTGAAAAGCGCGGCACAGGAATTATAGACCGCCAGCGCCGGGAAGGAAAGGGTCGTAATGATCAGATAGATTCTGCTTGCCCGCATGACCTCCGGCTCAATCTGCCCAAACATCAGCCGCAGCAGTTGATTGTGAGCAGCAATGAAAATGGCGGAAATGACAAACGCGAGGAGCGTTGCAAATTCCAGGATCTGCCACGCAGCTCTGCTGGCATCCTCCTTTTTCTTTTTCCCCAGGAAATGGCCCGCGACAACAGCGCCGCCCGTCGCCAGCGCGGAAAATATGTTGATGAGCAGGATATTGACCGTGTCCACCAAAGAAACACCGGAAACGGCCGCTTCTCCCGCCGCCGAAACCATGATTGTATCCGCCATGCCCACCGCAATTGCCAGCACCTGTTCCACAAGCAGCGGTACGATCAGCCTTTTTAAGTCCCTGTTTGAATATAACATCTCTTTTTCTCCTGTACATGGTCCGTTTCCCCGAACCGTTGGCTCATATTCCCGGAATCTTCACGATCTGCAAATTCCGTCGATTTATTATTTTACGCCCAATCCTCCTTCGTGTAAATGTCCTTTTTTGTCCGTCTACCCCTTTAAAACTGTTTTCTGTCACATATCTTTTATATATGATGCAGATATTTTTCCCGTGTGGCAAGCCCTCCCCGGATATGCCGTTCCGATTTATTCACGTCCAGCACCTTGCGCGCCTGCCGCGCAAGCCCCGGATTGACCTGCTCCAGCCTTTCTGTAATATCCTTATGTACAGTGGATTTCGAAATTCCAAACTGCTTTGCCGCCTGCCTCACTGTCGCGTTATGCTCAATGATATAGCAGGCTATCGCCATCGCCCGCTCCTCAATATAATCCTTCACAGGGAAACCCCCGTCATACATTTTTTACAATGTATGACCGAATCCCGCCGCTTATTCCTGTTGTCTGCCTAAAAAAATCCTGACCGGCGGACTCCTTTTCCTCCAGAAAAACGCCGGAAGAATTTCCGGTGAGAACGTGCGCCGCCAGACGCATAAAAAAGTGTGCGCAAAGCGCACACACCGCGTCGAGCGCGGTTGCCGACAGGCAACTTCTTCCTCGCGCGCGAGTACGCATTAACGTCTTTTTTTGTACGATAGGAAACAAAGTTTCCTATCGTACAAAAAAAACGGCAGCATGAAACAAATTCATACCGCCGCTCCACAATAACCGTTCGTTATGCCACTGATTTGGCCTCAGCCGGAATTTCAAACTCGGTCGCCGCATTAAAGTCGGAACAATTTACCACAATTTTCATATTGGAAATATCAATCGTCAGACCTCCTGCCTGCTCTCCCATAGCTGCCATCATGTTGCTCATCAGCTTACTCATGGCTGCCGTCATATCCATCTCGCACCGAACCGGGTAAAGGCTCTCTTCATCGATCCAGAGCGTCACAGGAATCTCACCCAGATCGCTCATCATATTCTCCAGCTCGCTTTCCCCGATTCCCAGCTGGCTGAAGGAATCCAGCGCGCCGGAGGAAAGAATGGTCTCATTCATCGCATCACCGGTCACAGCCCCGGTGTACTTGTACGCATTCTTCCCATCAATCTGTTCCGATCCAGCCTCCACATAATTGTAGCTGCTGTCCAGATTGGAAAGCATATTGGCGCGGGCATCGTATTGCGCCAGATCAACAGTTGCCACCTCCTGTGAAATCCAGCCGGTGCCATCATTCATGTACATGGTCATGGCGCCGCCTTCATCGGTCTCTGCGTACATGGTCTGCTCTGCGCTTCCCAGCTCTCCCATATCCATCTTCATGTCGATCTTCATGCGCATCGGATCACTGAAATAAGCAATTCCCATTGTGGTGACAGACTCCATGCTCTGCGCTTCCCCATTCGCTTCCAGAGACATATCCATCTCCATCACCATTTCATAATTCATGTTGGTAACGCTGCTCATATTCTCCTGTGCCGCAGCATACGCATCGACCTTTTCCTCGCCCGCATCGGCAGCAACGCCAGCATTGCTGTCCGCTGCCTTATCCTGGCATGCGGTAAGAGACAAAGCCAGAACGGCTGACATCATAAGTGCAAAAATTTTTCTTTTCATAATCCTTTCCTCCTGAAAAATCTGAAAATATCGGGATGCAGTGGCAAATGAGTCCTCCAGACTGCCACAAAAATCCCGTCCTATATGATATCACGTTCTGCCACATTGTCAATTATTATTTTCTTAAAAATTTCTCCAAAAATTTTCCAGGCGTAACCATTCGTACAAGTCTGAAACGTTACGCCGGCGCCTCCGCCCAAAAACAAAAGCCGTAATAAAATATTTGCCGGAATTTCCTCTCCTGCGCCATTTCCCGCAGGCGCATCTCCTTCGGCTTAAACCGGGGCACCACGATCTCCTCCATTCTCGCTCCCAGATAAAAGCTCAACGCATAGAAATTATCCAGGGAAGGCAACGCCCGTCCCTGAAACCAGCCATAAACAGACTGCAGGGCAGCAAGCCCCAGAAACTTCTGTATCTCCCGCGGAGACACCCGCTTCCTGTCACAGGCCCTGCGCAGCCGTTTTCCAGTTGCCTGTACATCGATTACCGGATACGTAAACATAAACCCACACTCCTTCCGCTCTCCCACAACAGCTTCCCCTGGCAGTTCAAACACCCGGATCATGATGCTCTCTTCCACTTTCCCGCTCCCGAATTCCAGCTCCATCATACCATATCCTCAGTCCCGTCATCCGTACTCTGTCACAGCATCCCCGTGTCTGTGACCGCTCCAATTGCCGGATCACCATATCCGCTCTTTATAAAATGCCCTCCGCACAGCCATGCGGTTTTCCCCCGCGCAGACCGGACGGCGCAAACCGTCCCCATGGATTTCGGTCCGACACACATAACGGTATCGAACCTGCGTAACCGTTCAAAATAAGGAATCCGAATAATATTCTACCAGACTATTCTACAAGAGAAAAAACATTCGCAGTCTTTGGACTGCTGCTCCGGTCTTTGGGGTTTTCGTGCGAAGGACATACTCCTTTTCCCAGGTCGTCTCCCTCACCTGTCCTCCTCTATGGGGGAAAACGCGCATTCGCCTCCCCTTCCAATCGCCACATATGTGGTGGCATTGGAAATTTTAATTTTTGTTTCCAGCTCTGCCAGCAGCGCCTCCCGCCTTTCGATGATTTCCTCTGCCATTTTCCGGGTATGCAGAGGGTCAAAAATGCGCAACAGCTCTGTATTTTTCTCCTTCCCCGCTTTCTCCGTCCGGAGCGCTTCCGCTTCCTTTTCCATCCTGCCGGCGCTCTGCAGCAGGATGATCTCTGCGCCGGAATCTCCTTTCTTTTGGGCACTTTTTTCCCGGCGCAGCGCCTCGTTCTTTTTGCGCTGCAGCTCTGTCAGCTCCCGAAAGTTCTTTTCCATCTGTTGCGCCAGCATACCTTCAAAATCCGTAAGCTCCCCAAAGGGACCTCTTCCCCTGAGCCGGTTGCGAAGGGCGATCGCGCCGGATATCGTCATTCTGCCCCGCGAGGTTTCCAGATATGTCGTCGCATTTGACAGGGCGATCGCTGTGTTCAGCAGGTCATAGCGTGCGATCAGATCCTGTATCTGCTGCAGGCTGCTTTGGGCCTCCGTCACAAATGCGGTTCTGCTCCGGCGCTTCAGCCATGTTACCGCCGCCTTCGGACGGACGAGATCAATAAGCTGCGCTTTCTGTATCTTTCCCTTGATTTTCCTGACCAGCAGGTCACGCTCATCCAGCGCCTGCACCACAGTGATTTTGTTTTCCTCCATGCGCCTGCCTCCGTTTTCCTCTTCAGTAAAAACAGAGTAATACAAAACAGGCTGCTTGTCATTCAGTTACAACCAGATTGACAGCAGCCTGTATACACGATATAATTATATGTTTATATGTATGCAAAAAAATGCGTAACAGTTCAGGCTTGTCCGAACTGTTAGAAAAATGCGCACAGGAGACGATTATGCGACAGCTGAAAACAGAATTTTCCGACCAGATCACACAACAGAATGTTCTTTCCAAATACCCGCGCCCTTCCCTGGTCCGGAGCTCTTATCTGAATTTAAACGGACTATGGCAATATGCCATCACAAAAGACGATGCCATCCCACAGCGGTTCGACGGCCAGATCCTCGTCCCTTTTTCACCGGAAAGCGCCCTTTCCGGCGTATCCAGACAGCTGATGCCGGACGAAACCCTGTGGTATCTGCGCAGCCTGCCCGCCGGCCACCCGACAGGCAACAGACGCCTGCTGCTCCACTTCGGCGCGGCGGACCAGCGCGCGCAGGTCTTTATCAACCGCAAAGAGGCAGGCTCCCATATGGGCGGCTATCTCCCCTTCACGCTGGATATCACGAAGCTTATGTCCGATGGGGAAAATGAACTGCTCGTGAAAATAACGGATGTCAGCAACACCTCCTGGCACAGCCGTGGAAAACAGTCGCTAAAGCCCGGCGGCATGTTCTATACCGCCCAGAGCGGGCTGTGGCAGACTGTGTGGGCGGAAACCGTGCCCGCCCATTATGTAAAAAAGCTTCTTTTCACGCCGGATTTTGACCATAGCCGCATGCGCATGCGGGTGGTTTCCTCTGCCTCCCGCCCCTTTACCTGCACCATCACAGGCGACGGCATAGCGCCGGTCTCTTTTTCCGGTACAACCAATGAAGAGCTCATCATGGAGCTTCCCGGCTTCCATCCCTGGAGTCCGGAGGATCCCTTCTTATACCGGATAAGCCTGCAGACAGGAGACGATCAGGTTTCCAGCTATTTTGCCATGCGCAAATGTGACATTCAGACGGACAGTGCCGGCATACGCCGTTTTTTCCTGAATAACAAACCCTGCTTCCAGGCCGGGGTGCTGGATCAGGGCTATTGGCCCGAAGGACTTTATACCGCTCCCTCCGACGACGCGCTCATCGCCGACATCCTGCGGATGAAAAAGCTCGGCTTTAACATGCTGCGCAAGCACGCCAAAATCGAGCCGGAACGCTTTTATTATCATTGCGACCGGCTGGGCATGCTGGTATGGCAGGATATGGTCAACGGCGGCTCCGCTTATAAGCACTGGTTCGTCACCTATCTCGCCACCCTCATGAACTGGAACCATATTTTCTGGCATGACGGCAAAAGACACCATCGCCTTCTTTCCCGCACGGACCTGGAGGGACAAAAGGAGTTTTTGCAGGAAATGAAGGAGACTGTTTCCTTTTTATACAATCATCCCAGCATCGTCGTATGGGTGCCCTTCAACGAGGGCTGGGGGCAGTTTCACGCGCTGAAGGCGGCAAAGCGCCTCAAAAAGCTGGACCCCACCCGGCTGGTCGATCACGCCAGCGGCTGGTTCGACCAAAAGGGCGGCGACATCATCAGCCTGCATTATTACTTCCTGACGCTGAAATTTACACCGGAAAAAAGCCGTGCGCTGGCGCTGACGGAATTCGGCGGCTACTCCTGCCCGGTTCCCGGACACACCGCCTGCGATAAGGTTTACGGCTATAAAAAGCTGAAAACCCCCCATGCCCTCACCAAAGCCTATGCTAAGCTGATCCAGAAAACCATCCTCCCTGCCGTCCGCTCCGGCATCAGCGCCACCATCTACACCCAGCTGTCCGATGTGGAGGAGGAAACCAACGGCATCTATACCTACGACCGGAAGGTATGCAAGCTTTCCCCCAAGGTCGTCCGTGCCCTGAACTGCCAACTGAAAAAGTGTGCGCAAAGCGCCAACGGCGGGTGCTGGAATGGACAATAGAAGTTACTATTCAGGCAGGTCTGCGCGTTCACCGCGCAGACCGTAAAAAAATGTAGTGGCAACAAGCATCCGCCCCATCGCGAAGCGATTTTTATGGGCGGATGCCGTTACTATTCAGACGTGTCTGAATAGTAACCAATAGAAAACAGGCTGTTTCCGGTCGCGTTATCCGGAAGCAGCCTGCCCTTTTTGCGCCCGCCAAAGGCGGCGGTAATATGACACTTTGAAAAATATATGGCAAAAGGTATCCCCTGCGAGTCAATATGCCAGAATCTCGCATCCATCCTCCGTCACAGCAACGGTCACTTCCCACTGTGCGGAGGGCTTGCCGTCCTCCGTGTATACAGTCCATCCGTTGGAATCATCCACATAAATTTCTTCTGTGCCCGCATTCACCATCGGCTCGATCGTAAAGACCATGCCGGGCGCCATGAGCATTTCCGTTCCCTTCGGCGCGACATAGCTCACAAACGGGTCCTCATGAAACTCCAGCCCCACGCCATGTCCGCCGATTTCAACCACAATGCTATAGCCGTTTTCCTTCGCATGGCTGTTCACCGCATCCGCCATGTCGCCCAGAAACTGCCAGGGCTTCACCTGAGCGATTCCCGCTTCCATGCACTCCTTCGCCACCCGGACCAGCCGCTCCCGTTCCGGCGTCGTGGTACCGCCCACAATGAACATTCTGGAGGAATCCGAAAAATATCCTTTATAGATGGTGGAAACGTCCACATTCACAATATCTCCCTCCTGCAGAATTATGTCCTCAGAAGGAATGCCGTGGCAGACCTGATCATTGATGGAGGTGCAAACGCTTTTGGGATATCCTTCAAACCCCAGGGGCGCAGGGATCGCGCCGCTTTCTCTCGTCTTTTCCTCCACCAGACGATCAATTTCCGCCGTGCACATGCCCGGGCGGATATGCGCCGCCACATGGTCCAGCACGGCGATATTGATCTTCCCGCTCTCCCGGATGCCGTCAATCTGCTCCTTTGTTTTGATCTGTCCATGCTCCGGCACAATATGCCCCTCTAAAGCATAGCCTTTGATTTTTTCATCCATCCGCATGTGACAGGTTTTATACTTTTTCCCGCTGCCACACCAGCATGGATCGTTTCGTTCTATTTTCTTTTGCATGCCAAAAGCCTCCGATTCCTGACTTTCCCTTGCCAGTCTGTGATCCGGCGTTCTCTTTTTGAAAATGCCGCTAACATTATAGCAGAAAGCGTTTTGTCGGTAAAGGCTTTCTTTGAACGTATGTGCCATAATTAAAATTTCTGCCGCGGATACCGTTTCCGCTTATCCTTCCGTCCGCCCCGCTGCCGCAGCAGCTCATCCAGCTTCTTATAATGCTCTTCCTCCCTTGCCCAGTGCTTTTCCTCCCGCTCCTGCGCCTTTTCCTCCATCTGCCGAAACTGAAAATCCAGCTCCTTCAAAACTGCCTCATTATTTTCCCGCACAGCACGAGAAACGAGATTTTCCAGCAAAAACTGCAGCTTTGCAGCTTTGCTCGACCGCTCGTCCATCAGAATTGTTTCCACCGAAAGCGCCTCCTGCCTGTTTTCCTTTTCCACCAGCCCCTGCACTTCCCTTACTACCTCCTCCGGAACGGCAAGCCTGCCGTCCTCCGACAGCATCAGCCGGATCGCCTTAAGCTGCATGCCCTGTTCCTTCCATTTCTTTATATTTTCCAAAAGTGCCATATCTTCCTTTGTGTAAAACCGGTGCCCCTGCCTGTTTCGCCCGATGGACAGCCCCAGCTCCTCCTCCCAGTAACGCAAAACATGCGTCTCCACCTCCAGCTTCTTCGCCGCATCCTTAATCGTATAGGTCGTTTCCTGTGCTACCATATTCCTCTCCTTTCTCTGCGCAATGCCTCTGAAAATATAAAAAGGACAGTGCATCATTTCTACACCATCCTCTTTCGTCTGAATTGCTACGTCTATTTCTGTAAATTTGCAAACCTTGTATATTCCGGCAGCCATGCCAGCTCCACCGTGCCGATGGAACCGTTTCTCTGCTTGGAAAGAATCACCTCTGCAATTCCCTTTTTCTCGGTATCCGGATTGTAATAATCGTCCCGGTATAAAAACATGACCACATCCGCGTCCTGCTCGATCGCCCCCGACTCACGCAGGTCGGAAAGCATCGGTCTGTGCTCCGGCCGCTGTTCCACGGCGCGGGATAGCTGTGAGCAGGCGATAACCGGCACATTCAGTTCTCTTGCCAGCGCCTTTAAAGCGCGGGAAATGTCCGAAATTTCCTGCTGTCTGGAATCGTTTCCCCGTCCCGCGCCACCGCTCATCAGCTGCAGATAGTCGATGATGACCAGCTTTAAATCAAATTCCAGCTTAAACTTCCTGCATTTGGAGCGCAGCTCCGCGATCGTGATGCCCGGCGTATCATCAATGATCAGATTCGATCTTCCGATCACGCCCGCGCCCTCGATCAGGCTTTCCCATTCCGCGTCGCTCAAATTGCCCGTACGCAAATGCTGGGCATCCACCTTCGATTCCAGGGAAAACAGACGGTTTACGTACTGTTCCTTGCTCATTTCCAGACTGAACATTGCCACGGTCAGATTCTGTTTGAAGGCCACCTGCTGGGCAATATTGAGCACAAAGGCTGTCTTTCCCATGGAAGGCCGCGCCGCGATCAAAATCAAGTCAGAGGGCTGCAGCCCCGCCGTTTTATAATCCAGATCCAGAAATCCGGTGGCAACCCCCGTAACATTTCCCTTGTTTTTGGATGCCTTCTCGATCTTGTCCATGGCGTTCATGACCACCTGACGGATCGGCACAAAATCTCCGGTATTCCTGCGCTGCACCAGATCAAAAACACGCTTCTCCGTGCTCTCCAGTATCGCTTCCAGACTTTCAGTTCCCGCATAGCAGGTATTGGCAATCTCTTCGTTCAGACGGATCAGCCTGCGCAGCGTGGATTTTTCCGCCACGATATTGGCATAATATCTGATGTTCGCTGAGGTCGGCACCGCCGTGATCAGATCCCGGATGAATTCCGGACTCGCCACCTCGGGCGGCACATCCTTTTCCTTAAGCTTGTCCTGCAGAGTGACGATATCCACGGCGTTTCCGGCATCATGCAGGGCGACCATTGTCTCAAACATGACGCCATACTGTTTATTATAAAAATCTTCGCCCGTGATGAGTTCGGATGCCGTCACGATCGCCTCACGGTCCAGGATCATGGAACCGATCACGGACTGCTCAGCCTCTATGCTGTGCGGAAGTATTCTTTTTAAAATCGCCTCTTCTGCTGCCATCTTTCCTCTCATTCCGCCGTCATGCGGTCTTATGTACCATACCTGTTACTGCTTTCTTTTCTTTCGCGCACTGTACACATTCCTGTCCGGACTGCAGACATGTGCTCCCTTTCATCACGCTTTACGCTTCCTGCACCTTCACCGTCAGCTTCCCCGTCACCTGCGGATGAAGCCGGATGGGCACCTCGAAGGTGCCGAAGGTCTTGATGGGATCCGTCAGCTGAATCTTCTTCTTATCGATCTCCATATCGCACTGTTCCTTATATGCCGCCGCGATTTCCTTGGAGGATACGGAACCGAAGGTCCGCCCGCCCTCACCGGCCTTGATCTGTACCACCACCGACTTCGTCTCCAGAACCGCCGCCAGCTCCTTCGCGTTGTCAAGCTGCTGCTGCGCCAGCTTTTCCTCCCGCGCTTTCTGCAGCTTTAAATCGTTCATATTCGCGCCGGTAGCTTCCAGTCCCAGCTTCTTTTTCAAAATAAAATTCTTGGCGTAGCCGTCGCTGACCTCCACGACCTGTCCCTTTTTCCCAAGCGCTTTTACATCTTCCAATAAAATTACTTTCATGAAATCTCACCTTCCTCTATCATTTTATCCAATGTTCTTTTTAACACTTCAATTCCGTCATGCAATGAGATATTTTCCATCTGGCAGCCCGCCATGTTCAAATGACCGCCGCCGCCCATGCGCTCCATGATGACCTGCACATTGACCTCGTCGATGGAACGGGCGGAAAAGAAAACCTTGCCCATAAATTCTGTGAGCACGAAGCTCGCCTTGACGCCGCGGATATTCAAAAGCTCGTTCGCCGCCTGTGCGCCTATCACGTTGGGGCTGACCAGACCCTCGCTCTGACAGATGGAAATCGCATACGCATGCCGGTAGATTTCCGCCTGTCCGACCGCATCCGCCCGCGCTTTGTATTCTACAGCATTTTCCCGGAAAAGCTTTCGCACCCTGGTCACATCCGCGCCGTTTCGCTTCAAAAAAGCCGCCGCTTCAAAGGTTCGCACGCCGGTTTTCGACACGAACTTGTCCGTATCGATCACCATGCCCGCGTACATGCTGTCCGCTTCCTCGCTGCGGATCCGCAGGCTATCGCTGATATACTGCAAAATTTCGGAAACCATCTCACAGGCAGAGGACGCATAGGTTTCCACATAGGAAAGCGTCGCATTCTCAATCGTCTCCGTGCCGCCCCTGTGGTGATCGAGCACCACGATAGACTTACACATCCGCAAAAGCTCCGGACATTCCGTGATGGAGGGCTTATTCACATCCACCACCACCAACACCGCGTTCGGTCCCGCGTTTTCAATCGCCTGTGCGGAATTGATCAGCATATCATCCTCGTATTCCGGATTGTTTAAAAACAGATCTACAATGGGCTGCAGGGATGTATTGACATTGTTCAAAACGATCTGCGCCCTCCGCTCCAGCGTCCGGGCGATCCGGTAAATGCCCACCGCCGCGCCGAAGCTGTCCACATCCGCGTTGGCATGTCCCATGATGAGAACGTGGTCCTTGCTCGTGATGATTTCCCGCAGGGCATGAGCCTTCACCCTCGCCTTGACCCGGGTATTCTTTTCCACCTGCTGGCTCTTTCCGCCGTAATAATTGATTCTGTCCGGCAGCTTCACCACCGCCTGATCGCCGCCCCTGCCCAGCGCCAGATCGATCGCCGTGCGGGCGAATTCGTAATTCTGTGCGTATACGAGACCGTCCAGCCCTATGCCGATGCTGATGGTCACCGCCATCTCATTGCCGATGTTGACCGTCTTGACATCCTCCAGCAGCTCAAACCGCTGCTCCTGCATCTGGGCGACCGCCTTTTTCTTTAAAATAATCAGGTACTTGTCCTTTTCGATTTTCTGGCAAATGCCGTCAAATGCCGCCACATATTTATTGACCTTCCTGTCGATCAACGCGGTCAGCAAAGAACGGCGCACCTCCTCCACGCTCGCCAGCGCTTCTTCATAGTTGTCCAGATAAATCAGCCCCACCGCCAGAGACTGGGCGTCATTTTCCCGCAGCGCGATCTTTAACGCGGTCTCGTCATACAGATAGATCGCATAGAGACAGCCTTCATAGTCGCCGTTCTCCATGATATCGCTGTCTTCCTCGACTCCCTTGAGCGATACCCGGGTGATATGCGCCATATATTCGCTTCCCTCAAAGGAAATCTCGATCTCCGCCTCCTGATCGCCCTCCGGCAGCTTCTCTTTGGTGATGGCGGGAAATACATAGGTGATGGACTTGCGGAAGCCCTTCTCACTGTGAATCGCGCTCTTAAACGCGGTGTTGCACCACAGCACTCTGCCATTGTCGTCCAGCAGCGCATAGGGCACCACCATATCCCGTAGCAGAGTCTTCTGTATCTGCCCGTACTGGGTCGCAAAGCTGACCAGCTCATTGATGATGACCGGACGGTTATAGAGCATCAGCAGCACAATCATCCCAAAATACAGCACCAGAAAGCAGGTCAGTAAAAAACCCGCCCTCATATCCAGGAAATAGATCCCCACATCCACCAGCGTCAAAAGGATGCCCAGATACAGGGAGGTCTGCATGTAAATTTTCAGCCTTCCCTTGAGCCTGACTCTTTTTTTATTCATTCCCTTTCACTCCCGTTTGCCTTGCGACATTTTCCGCAAAACCTTTATCCTGAATCAGTATACCATTTCTTTGCGCAAATTACCATACCCCAAAATGAAAGCCTTCGCCGTAACGCGACAAATTGTATTACTTTTCACGGGCAATGTCATGAAGTTTAGCGGCAAACGCCGGGAGCGAAGCGAAAGAACCGGCAGCGGACACAGGAGCAGCAGCCGGTCAGGAGGAAAAACGGTAACGGCAGTTCCTGCCTTTTCCTCCGCATATTTTATTTTTTTCCCTTCCGCAAAATCTGCTTCCTCCAGGTTTTTTCCGTCTGCCATTTTAAAAAATCCCGGAGCGGATCAAGCTCCTGTTCCGTATCCCATGCCTCCAGCGCCGCATAATATTCCTTCCGGTCCTCTTCATGGATAATGATGGGCGGATGCTGATGCAAAACCAGAAAATAATTCATCGCCAACCGTCCGGTCCGTCCGTTTCCGTCAGCAAAAGCGTGGATATTCTCGAATTTCGCGTGGAAATACGCCGCTGCGGTCAAAGCATTTTGATCCGATACCTCTAAAAGCTCCGATAGCAGTTCGGCGATTTCTTCCTGCACATCCTCCGGCGCAGCTCCGACCTCCTCTTTGCCTGTCACATAATCATGCTTTTTATATATGCCTGGGCGTTCTCCCAGCTGCCATCTGCGCGTATCATAAGTGTTCTGCGTCAGACATTTCTGCAATTCCTTCAGAAAGGCTTCATCCAAAGGACGCTTCTCCTGAAATGCCGTCAAAAACAGCTCATTCGCCTCCCTGGCATTCCGGATTTCAAACAGGGTGCGCAGGTCTCCTGTATAAGAAGTCACTCCGTCATGCTCAAAAATCTCTCTCGTATCATGATACGTAACGCTCTCGTTCTCAATTCTGCCGGAATGATACGCAAATGCAATGCTATGACCGTTTAATGCCTCTGCCAGCTGCGCATCCGTCTTTATATTTTTTTCCTGCCATAAGATAAGCGCCTTTTCATACTCTGTCATGCCCGATCCTCCCGGTCCAACCTGCAGGTGTTAAAAAAGCTGTCAGGGAGTTGTATGCATCCCTGACAGCCTTTCCTGCGGACTGCTCGACGAATGCGCGCAGTCCTGTATAAACGATTCTTATTCTGCTACATAGGGCATAAGAGCCAGATGACGCGCTCTCTTGATCGCTGCCGTCAGCGCCCTTTGGTGCTTCGCGCAGTTGCCGGTGATCCTTCTGGGGAGGATCTTGCCTCTCTCAGATACGTATCTCTTCAGCTTGTTCACGTCCTTGTAATCAATTACGTTGTCTTTGCCGCAGAATACGCAGACCTTTTTCCTTCTGCGGATGCCGCCTCTCTTCCTGGCGGGGGCATCGGGTCTCTCGGATTTATTAAATGCCATGATGGTTTACCTCCTGTCTGAAAATGTAAATCGGGAAACTTCTCAAACGCTCCGCGTTCGAGAAGTAGCGCAATACTGCTCACTCTGTTCGCAGTATTGCTTAGTTAAACGGCAGCTCCTCGTCGATTCCGTCGGGGATGTTCATGAAGCCGTCGCCTGCTGCTGCGGGCTGGGGCCTTGCCGCGTTATTGCTATAGCCGCTATTGTTGTAACCGGAATTGCCAAAGCCTGCGTTGCTGTAACCCCCATCGTTATTGGCAGCGCTGTTCTTGCTCTCTGCAAATTCCTGGTCCTCTACAATCACGTCGGTCGTATACACCTTGACGCCGTCCTTGTTCGTGTAGCTTCCCGTCTGGATTCTGCCGGTCAGAGCGATTTTGGTTCCCTTGTGGAGGTATCTCTCCGCAAACTCCGCGCTCTTTCCAAACGCCACGCATCCGATGAAGTCCGCCGAATTCTCATCGCCGTTTCTGTTAAACCTGCGATCCACAGCCAAAGTGTATCTCGCAATCGCCATTGCGTTGTCGCCCTGGGAATACCGGATCTCCGGATCCCTGGTCAGGCGTCCCATAAGAATAACTTTATTCATGCTTACTCTCTTTCTTACTGTTCGTCAGCTCTGACAATCAAATATCTGAGCACATTATCCATAATGCGGATGCGGCTTTCGATCTCTGCGGGAGCAGTGGGCTCCGCGTCGAACTGGATAAAGTAGTAGAAGCCTTCTCTCATCTTACGGATCTCGTAAGCGAGTCTCTTCTTGCCCCATTCGTCAACATTGGTGATCGCGCCGCCGAATCTCTCGATCAGTGCCTTGCACCTGTCAACAACTGCCGCTCTCTCCTCGTCTTCGATTTTCGCACTGACAACGACAGCCAACTCATACTTGTTCATGCAAATTTACCTCCTTCTGGTCTCTGGCCCCTTCCTTATAAAAGGAGCAAGGAATATATATCACGGGTATATATGATAGCACGAAAAGAAAAGCATTTCAAGCGTTTCTTTTCAAATCCCGCAGATTTTTCTCCACCAGCTTCCGCGTGACCATGATCTGATGCCCACAGCCTGTGCACTTTAACCGAAAATCCGCTCCGATGCGCAGCACCTCCCAGTCCTTTGCGCCGCAGGGATGCTGTTTTTTTAATGTAACGATATCTCCGACCTGTATATCCATGCCTGTCTCCTTTTAAAAAATAAAGCCTTTTTTGCCGCTCTTGGGACGCTCTGCAAAAGTACCGCAGCACAGACAGATAACCGTTCCATCGATACCCGGTAACGCTCCCGCATATCCGTCACCGCAGCGCGCCGAAAATCTCCCCGATGCTCCCCTCCACCACCAGATCCGCCTCCGAATCCCGGGCGGTGGGCGTCCGGTTGATGAGCACCAGCTTATTTCCCCTGTAATAATCGATCAGCCCCGCAGCCGGATATACCACCAGGGAAGTGCCGCCGATGATGAGCACATCCGCCTGGCTGATAAAGGAAACCGCCTCCTGCATCACTTCCATATCCAGGCTTTCCTCATAGAGCACCACATCCGGCTTGACGCTGCCGCCGCACGCGCACCGGGGCACGCCCTCGCTGTCCCGGATGGCATATGCATCATAAAAGCGTCCGCAGCTTTCGCAGTAGTTACGCAGCACGCTGCCGTGCAGCTCCAGCACCTTTTGGCTGCCCGCCGCCTGATGCAGCCCGTCGATGTTCTGGGTGATCACCGCCTTTAATTTCCCTTCCCGCTCCCACTGCGCCAGCTTCAAATGCGCGGCATTGGGCTTCGCGTCCAGCGCCAGCATTTTATTCCGGTAAAACCGGAAAAATTCCTCCGGCTTTCTCCTGAAAAAGGTGTGGCTCAGAATCGTTTCCGGCGGATAATCGTACTGCTGATGATACAGCCCGTCCGTGCTGCGGAAATCCGGAATTCCACTCTCCGTGGACACACCCGCGCCGCCGAAAAAGACGATATTGTCACTCTCCGTGATCCATTTTTGCAGTTTCTCCATCACCTCGTTTTGCATAGCTGCCTCCTTTAAAATCCCGTATCCGTCTCGATACTGCTTCCGTTCTTTGTTTTGGTTACCCGGATCTGCTGTGCGATGTTTTCCTTAAGCTCTTCCCGGTGGCTGATGATGCCCACCAGCTTGTTCGTGCCGGAAAGCGTCATCAGAATATCCATGGCGCTTTCAATGGATTTTTTGTCCAGCGTCCCGAAGCCCTCATCCACAAAAAGCACGTCCATCTGCACGCCGCCAAGATTGGAGGATACGGTATCGGAAAGCCCGAGGGCGAGGCTTAGGGATGCCTGAAAGCTTTCTCCTCCGGACAGATTTCCGACGGGCCTTCTGCGCCCAGTAAAATTGTCCTGCACCTCCAGATTCAGAATGGTCTTGCTCTTTTTATCCCCCGAATCGTCCTTCCTGAAAAGCTCGTACTGTCCGTCGCTCATGGGCAAAAGCCGCCGGTTCGCCGCCGCCAGGATATGATCAAAGCCCGCCGCCTGGATGTACTGCTCGAAGGTGACCTTCGCTTTGTTGGAAATATCCCCCACGATCAGATTGTAAAGCCTGCTGCACAGGGCGTATTCCCTGCGGTATTTTTCCAGAGGTCCCTTTTGCATGCCGATCCGGCTTTTGATTCCTTCATTTTTCTGGATGCGGTATTGCAGCCGGGCATTTTTTTCCCTGCGCGCCTCCGCCAGCGCGCCAAGCTCCTGCACCTGTGCCAAAAGGCCGGCTTCATCCGCCGCTTTCCTGCCCCTTGCGTCCGCCTTCGCCTGCTTAAGCTGCTCTGCATTCGTCCCTGCAGCCTGCCGGTAATCCAAAAGCTCTGCCTCCCCGGCAGCGATCTCATCCTCTCCCACAAGCGCTTCCAGAAAGACCTCCTGGGTGAGAAACTTTTTGGCCTTTAGCGTCCGCGCAAGCTCCTTTTGGCTGCCGGCGGCTTTCTTTTGAAGCGTCTGCAGGGATTCCCGCAGCGTGGCGAGGGCGGCGGCAATGCCCGCTTTTTTCTGTTCCGCCTTCTGCACCGCCTCCTGCGCGCATGCGATTTCCTCCAGAAGCCTCTCCGCGTCCCGCTTCGCCTTTGCCTGCTCCCGCTTCGCCGTTTTGAGGTCCCCGAAGGTGAGACTTTCAAACTCCCGCAGCGCCGTTCTTGCTTCGATGAGCTGCGCCCGGTTTTCCTCCTGTCTGCGCCGGTAATCCTCTGTTTGCCCGGCAAGCTCTATGCTCTCTTCTCCCCGCGCCCTTTCCATATCCGCTGCGGCCTTATCATAGGCTTCACACGCCTTGATCAGGCGCGTCTCTTCCTTTTTATTCGCTGCGGTTTCCTTCTTTACCTTCTCCTGCAGGGAAGCCGCACGCCGAAGCAGCCCTTCTATAGAGGATTGCGCCGGACCGGTTTTCTGCGCGGTCATTTCCTCCCTGACCGCCCTTTCCATGCAGGCAAGAATCCTGCTTTGCAGCTGCCCCTCCAGGGATTCCGCCTCCGTTTTTTTCTTCTCTGCCGCGACGAGCGCTTCTTCCTTTGCTCCCTTTGCCGCTTCCGCCTGTGCCTGCAGCGTTTTCAGCGTTTCCTCCGAAACGGGGATATCGGACCAGGTGGCGGGCTCGGGATGGTGCGTGGAACCGCAGACCGGACATTTGCTGCCTTCCTTAAGTCCCTGCGCCAGCATGCCGGCGCGGCTGCGCTCATAAATTACTTCATACTGCCCATACGCCTCCTGCGCCCGCTCATATGCCTCCTGCGCCGCTAAAAAACACGCCTGCTTTTCTGCCAGCTCCTCCTTCACCCTTTGCAAATCCGCTGCCATGCGCACCGTCAAATCCGAAAGCTCTTCTTCCAGCGCCAAAAGCTCCCTGCCCTTTGCCTGTACCTGGACAAGGGTAGCGGCGCTGTCCCTCAGCTGTCCCAGGGTGCGATCCAGTCCGGCAATTTTTTCAGCAAGCGATTTTTGCGCCGCTGCCAGCTTTTTTTCTTCCTTTTCCAGCGCCCTGCTTTCCGTTTCCAGCTTTTTTTGCGCCGCCAGCAGCGCATCCTTTTGGGCATATTTTTCCAGCTCCCTGGCAATCCGTTCCGCTTCCGTTTGCAGCCTTTTGCCTTCCCCGGCGGATTCTGCCGCCTTTTCCAGGGCTTCCCTTGCCGCTTCGATGGCGGATACCGCTGCCGTCAGCTCTTCCTCCTTGCCACGAACCTTCCTTTCGGCATCAGCCGCCTGCTCTGCGTCCCTTTGCGTCGCGTCAAATACGGGACGAACCACGCGCGCCGCCGCTTTCTGGCGCTCCAGCAGGGCTTCCAGCTCCCGCATCCTGTCCTTTTGCCCGTCCAGACGCTCCTTTTCCGCCAGAAAGCGCTCCAGACGATGCAAAAAATCATTGTTTTGATGCGCATTATGCAGCGCTTTCTTTTTTTCCTCCAGCGTCCCGCACAGGGTCTTCCATTCCTTTTCCCCCAGCCTCAGGGCAGCCTTATCCTCTGCAAGCACACCTTCCAGAAGCTGCAGCATTTCCTCCACATTCCACGCGCTGCCGCTTCCCTTTGCCTTCTCCTGTAAAAGGGACAGCTCACAAAAAAGAGGGCTTTCGGGCGAAGCCTCTGCATCCTGGAAATACTGGACAATGCTGTCCTCCGCCGTCTTTTTTCCCGCATAGCCTGCATTTCTGCGTTCCTTTAAGCGGTATCCCATATTCTGATAGGGCGCTGTCATGAAAATGGTCCGCAAGATCCTCGTCCGGTCCTCTGTGGATGCGTTTAACAGCTCCCAGAATTCTCCCTGGGCGATCATGGCGATCTGCTTAAACTGTTTGAAATCGATCCGCAAAAGCCCGCTGACCGCATTGTTTACCGCCGTGTTGCCTTCTATGGGCACTTCGTTCTCACAAAAAAAGCGCGCCTTTTCCTTTTCCAGCACCACGCCGCTTCCCCGCTGCTTTTCCCGCTCGTAGGAGGGCTGGCGGTATACATGGTACCGCTTATTTTGATGGGTGAACCAGAAATCCACGAAACTTTCCGTCTGAGGCTTCGCATAATCGCTGCGCAGATTTTTTGTATCCCGGTACGCCCCGCTGGTTTCCCCGTACAGCGCAAAGCAGATCGCGTCAAAAATCGTGGTTTTCCCCGCTCCCGTGTCGCCGGAAATCAGAAACAGCCCCCTGCCTTCAAATTGTGCAAAATCAATTTCCTGTCGGTCGGCATAGGGACCGAAAGCGCTCAAAATCAGTTTAACCGGCTTCATCTATCACCCCCGCCTCCCTGGCAATCTCTTCCATGAGCCCCAGCTCCTCTTCGCTGATGTCGCAGCCATACATCATGCGGTAAAAATCTGTGACCAGCTCTCCCCAGCCCTTTTCCTGCACGCTCCCGGCGGGCTCCATCCGCTCCACTTCCCTGGTATGGGCATTGTCGTACATGATCTTCATCGTGTTTTTATAATACTGCTGAAAAATGCCCATCGCGTCATTGACCGGCGTTTCGTCCGTCAATGTCACATATATGTAATCCTCCGGAGAGACGATATTTTTTCCCTCCAGAAGCTGGGACAGCTTTCCCTTCAGATGGCGCATGTCCCTGAGGGGCCTGACCGGAATGAGCTCCACCGACACATCCCCCTTCTCTCCGAAGGTGACAAGGGGCATGGATTTCTCATTGTGCACCTCGCTCAGGGAATATTTCAGCGGAGAACCCGCATACCGGACCGTTTCCCGCCCCACCCTCTGGGGAGAATGGATATGCCCCAGCGCCACATAGTCAAAGGCGTCAAAGCACTCTGCCCCGATCCTTTCAATCGTCCCCACATTCAAGGTCGCCATGCTCTCGGAGCCGGAGGGCACAGGATCCGCACCGCCTCCCGCCACAAACTGATGCGCCACCAGGACATTGCGCTCTGCCGTGTCGATCCGCGCATGGGCGATCACTGTTTTCACCGCATCCTCGTAGGTCTCAATTTTTTCTTCCGGGAAAAAATGCTTCACCTGTGATGCCTTCACAAAGGGAAGCAGATAGACGTTGAGCCTGCCATGGGCATCCTGGCACTCCCGCTTATAAAGGGTTCCGTCGTATCTGGCGCAAATATGAATCCGGTTTTTTTCAAACAGGCTGCTGCCAAAGTGCAGTCTTTCATCCGAATCGTGATTGCCGCTGATTATAAAAACCTCTGTTTGCGCGGCGGACAGCCCGCACAGAAACCGGTCCAGAAGCCGCACCGCCTCCTCGCTGGGAATCGGCCTGTCGTAAATATCCCCGGCCAGCAGGATCCCGTCAATTTCCCGCTCCCGGATCACGTCCAAAACCCGGTCCAGCACATACGCCTGATCCTCGATCATATTAAAATCACTGACGGTCTTGCCGATATGCAAATCGCCCAGATGCAAAAGCTTCATAGCGTCAGCCGCTCCTTTTCCCTTGTGCCGGTGGGCGTCGCCGCCAGCCCGCCCTCCCCGGTTTCCCGCATGCATGCGGGCATGGACAGTCCGACCTCCCGCATGGCGTCGATCACCTCGTCGGGATCGATCCGGCTCCGGATGCCTGCCAGCGCCATATCCGCCGCTGCCAGCGCCACCACCGCGCCGGAAACGTTTCTTTTCACACAGGGAACCTCCACCAGCCCCGCCACCGGATCGCAGACAAGCCCCAGCAGATTTTTCATCGCCATCGCCGCCGCGTGGCAGATCGCTTCTGCATCGCCGCCGCGCAGAAAGACCGCCGCCCCTGCCGCCATAGAGGAGGCGGAGCCGACCTCCGCCTGACAGCCGCCCTGCGCGCCCGAAATGAACGCCCGGGAGGCGATCACACCGCCGATTCCCGCGGACACATACAGAGCCTGTACCATCTTTTCCTCCGGATAGCCGTACTTGTCCTGCATGGAAAGGAGCACAGCGGGCACCACCCCGCAGGCTCCCGCCGTGGGCGCTGCCACGATCCGTTTCATACATGCGTTGGATTCGCCCATTTTCACCGCTTTTTCCATCACGCGCCCCAGAAATTCCCCGCAGATGGTGTCGCCCCCGTCCACATATTGCTCCATTTTTCCGCCGTCTGCGCCCACCAGCCTGCTTCTGGAATGCAGGGCGGGGTCATAGGACGCGTCCGCCTCCCGCATCGCCACATACATGGCGCTCATCTGGGAAAAAGAGGTTTCCCTCTCCAGCTGCCGCTCCTGACAATCGCTCTGCAATATCACCTCCCAGAACGAAATGCCTTTCTCCTGTGCCTTTTTACAGATATCCGCCAATGCCTGATACATGCATCTATCCTCCTACCGATCCTCCAGACATAGATATGTCACCTTTTCGATGCCGCTTTCATACTCCAGGTCCGCAATGCATTCTACCGGGACCTCCTGATCCACCTCAATGACCATGACCGCGTGACCGCCCCGCTCGTCCCGGTATACCTGCATGGTGCCGATGTTGACGCCCGCAAGCCCCAGCTTTAAGGAAACGCTCACCACGACCCCCGGCCTGTCCTTATTATAGACGACAAGCGTAGGCGTCTCCGCAGAAAAATCCGCGCGCAGCCCGTCAATCTCATGGATGCGGATGCGCCCGCCGCCGACAGATGCCGCAATCACCTCCAGCTGCCTGCCCGAAACTCCCGTCACCTGCAGCTTTACCGAATTGGGATGGGCGTTCTGTAAGGAAACGGAACCAAAGGAAAATTCCAGCCCCCGTTCCCTTGCCAGCTCAAAGCTTTCCGGAATCCGCCGGTCATCCACCGCAAGCCCCAAAAGCCCCGCCACCAGCGCCCTGTCCGTGCCATGCCCTTTTCCTGTCGCAAGGAAGGAACCGTGCAGCAAAATGTGAGCCGTCTTCACCTGTTCCCCTAAAAGCTTTCCCGTAATCTGTCCGATCCTGGCCGCTCCCGCCGTGTGGGAGCTGGAGGGTCCCACCATCACCGGCCCAATGATATCCAGAATATTCATAAATTCCCTCACCCCCTGGTACTGCCGTACCGCTTTTTTCATATATTTTTATCATACTAAAAAAAACGACGGAGCACAACCAAAAATGAAAATCGGAATCGCGGGTTTTCCCGAAACGGCACATAATTATATTGAAGCGATCCGGCTCGCTGCCGTATACCGCACCGCAGAGCCGTCCCTGCAATGGCTGCAGGCGCAATCCCTCCCCGAAATACAGGTATCCCTCCTGCCAACGGACGCGGCAGGCTGGGACGCCCTCATTCTGCCCGGCGGCGGGGATATTGATCCTGCCCTGCTGCCTGCAGGCTCTGTAACGGATCCCCACTGCCATAGCATCAATCCTGAGCTGGACAGACAACAGCTTGCGCTTCTGGGGCTTTTCGTGCGCGAAAAAAAGCCGGTACTTGGCATTTGTAAAGGTATGCAGCTGATCAATCTCTATTTCGGCAGCAATCTGTGCCAGCATTTGCCGACAGCCGAAAGCCACCGTTATAAAGAGTATGACCAGTTTCATCCCACCCATGCCGTTCCCGGCTCTTTTCTTTTTCAATTATATGGCGCTGATTTTACGGTGAACTCCGCCCACCATCAGGGCTGCATCCCGCCGATGCAGCTTCCCGCAAATCCGCTCGCGGTCATCCAATATACGGACGATGGCGTGACAGAGGGCTTTGCACATACGCAGCTCCCCATCATCGGACTGCAGTGGCATCCGGAACGGCTCTGCGGGCGGTACGCAAATCCGGATGCGGTTGACGGACGGCTGGTGTTTCAGTATTTTCTATCACTCGTATAAAACCGGCCTCACGCTTCCGTTCCATAGACCGCGATCTGGCTCAATGCCGGGAAGGGGGAAGGATCGTCCGCCTTGATCAATCGATCCAGCGTCAGCCAGCTTATGGTTTTGGGCGCAAAGGTACACACATGGGCTTCCTCACTCTTTTCCATCGGAAAATCAATGCTGCTTCCGTTCGAAAAGGTAAAGGTTGCCTGTGTCCACCAGCTGTCATGGGGGAAATCCGCTCTGGTGGTCAGCTCGATTCTGTCGATCCTGACCTCCCGCCCAAATTCCAGCCTCAGGCAGGCATCAGGATCCCGGTTAATTCCCCAGGAGGCATAGGGCCATTCCCCGTGGGAGCGGTTTTCCGTCACACCGTCGATCGCATTCCTCGCCGCAAAAACGGATTCGCCCCTTGTCTCCACATTTGCGGACGCGTGCGGATAGCAGTGGGTCTCGCCGTGCTGATCCATCACATTCTGCGCCAGATTCCGGTAAGCTGCGATTTCCTCCTTCGTCGCCTGCCTCACATACAAATAGTGTTTTTTCCCGGAAAATACCTTCGGAGAATAGCAGATCCTTTTCTCCCCAAAGGGCACCCTGTAACGGATACACTTGTCCGTGATATAGACGAGCGCGCCGCCAAGCGCGTCATCCACCTGATAAAACAGATGGATATTTGCCCTGGAGGACTCCAGAATGATCTCATCGCCCTCCCGGTATTCATCCGAAAAAACAAGGCGCGCCTGCCCTTCTCCCCTGCTGACACAGGCCGTAGAGCCGTCCCCACGCTGTATTTTCAATGTCAGTTCTGCCATAGTCAACCTCCTGCATATACAAATCTTCCCGGTCCACCCAGGAACCGGGAAGAAAAAAGTGTTCTGTTACTTAGGCTGTTTACCGATGTAAGCCAGAATGCCGCCGTCCACATAAAGCACATGTCCGTTTACGAAATCGGAAGCGTCGGAAGCCAGAAATACCGCCGGTCCCTGCAGATCCTCCGTCTCCCCCCACCTTGCGGCGGGTGTCTTGGCGATGATGAACTGATCGAAAGGATGCCTGCTGCCGTCGGGCTGAATCTCCCGCAGCGGCGCGGTCTGCGGCGTCGCGATGTAGCCGGGCCCGATGCCGTTACACTGGATATTATATTCGCCGTACTCGGACGCAATATTTCTGGTCAGCATCTTTAAGCCGCCCTTTGCCGCCGCGTAAGCGGATACGGTTTCGCGTCCCAGCTCGCTCATCATGGAGCAGATATTGATGATTTTCCCATGTCCTTTTTTGATCATGGAAGGGATCACCGCCTTGGAGACGATGAATGGCGCGTTTAAGTCCACATTGATCACCTGGCGGAACTGATCTGCAGTCATCTCGCACATGGGAATCCGCTTGATGATGCCCGCATTGTTCACCAGAATGTCGATCACGCCCACTTCCTTCTCGATCGTGGCGACCAGGCTCTGCACCGCCTCCTCATCTGTCACATCGCAGACATAGCCATGGGCTTTGATGCCCGCCTCTTCGTATGCCGCAAGTCCTTTATCCACCAGCTCCTGCTTAATATCGTTAAAGCAGATCGTCGCGCCTGCCGCCGCATAGGCCTTGGCGATCGCCATGCCGATGCCGTAGGAAGCGCCCGTGATCAGCGCAATTTTGCCTTCCAGAGAAAAGCTTTTCATATCAAATGCCATTTTTTTAATCCTCCTGCCCTGACTGTTACAGAATTTCCGTATTTTTCACCGCGTCCATATCCGTGAATTCCTGATTTTCACCGACCATGCCCCAGATGAAGGTATACGCCTGGGAACCGCTGCCCGCGTGAATGGACCAGCTGGGAGAAATCACCGCCTCTTCATTGCGCATCACAATGTGCCGCGTCTCCGTGGGCTCTCCCATATAATGCATGACAAAGGCATCCTCAGGCATATCGAAATAGAGGTAAACCTCCATCCTCCTGTCGTGGGTATGGCAGGGCATGGTGTTCCACACGCTGCCGGGCTTTAACGCGGTCATGCCCATCACCAGCTGACAGCTCTCCACCTGACCGGGCAGGATGTATTTGTTGATCACCCGGTCATTGGATTCCTCCAGACAGCCGCAGGCGACCTTGTTTTCTTCCTTAATGATCACCACGCCGTCCTCCGGCACACCCTCCCGCTTGATGAGCACGGTGGGATAAGCCTTGTGCGCCGGGGCGGAATTCAGATAAAATTTCGCCGGATTTTTGCCGTCCGCGCTTTGAAAGGATATATCCCTTGCGCCCATGCCGATATACATGCCGTTCTTATGCTCCACCTCATATTCCTTACCGTCCACGGTCACGATGCCGGCGCCGCCGATGTTGATAAGCCCCAGCTCCCGTCTTTGCAGAAAGTACTCCGCCCTCAGCTCGTCTCCCGCCGTGAGCGCAAGCTTCTTCTCCACAGGCGTTGCCGCTCCGGTGATGATCCTGTCGATATGGCTGTAAACCAGCTTGATCTCGTCCTTTACAAACAGGCCCTGAATCAGAAATTCCTCCCGCAGCCTTTGTGTGTCATAGTGCTTCACATCCTTCGGTGAAGCTGCCGTTCTCAGTTCCATGGCATAGCCCTCCTTTACCGTAAGCGGCGGCGGACATATCTCAGCATGACCGTCACCGTCATTTTTCCCGGCGCCCCGTTTGGCAGTCCGGCGTTTTCCTGTATTCTTATATTACCATCAAAATTTTCAATTTTCTACGGATTTATTTTCAAAAAACTTGTTTTCTTTGAACACTTATCCTATAATGATCACGTAACTGCCAACCTTCTTCCCATGAATGATGTGCGCCGCCAGCCAAAAGGCGGCGGAATGGAGAGTACCATGCAAGAATTTTCTTCCTGTAAGCAGGCGATCCAGAGCTGCCTGGATACCAAAACCTTTGCCGTCGCCCATCTTTACCATGACGAAAAGCCGATGGCGATGCACATCCATGACAGCTATGAAATATATTTTTCCATTTCCGGCGGCAAGCAGTTTCTCATCGACAACCGCTTTTACGATATCAACCCGGGAGATATTTTTTTCATCAACCAGTTTGAAAGCCACTATCTGACGCAGATCGATCAGGCGATTCACGAGCGGATTCTGCTCTCCATCTATCCCGATTTTTTAAAAGGGCTTTCCACACAGCAAACCGATCTGGACTATTGCTTCCACACCCGCAGCATTCCCTCCCCGCACCGGGTGCACATGTCCGAACCGGAGCAGAAGCGCTTTATCTACTTCATCCACCGCCTGACCCAGGGTACGGGATTCGGCTCCGATATCGTGGAACGTGCGGTTTTTTCGGAACTGATGGTATTTTTGAATCAGCTTTTTTACAGACATGGAAAAAAAGAAGAGGAGGAAGCGCTGGCCGGACCCGCCCGCCACAGACAGGTGGACGATATCCTGCGCTACATTAACCAGAATATTCAGAACAATCTGACAATAGAGGAGCTGTCGAAGCACTTTTACCTGAGCGCGTCCTATCTGTGCCGGATCTTCAAATCCGCCACAGGCATGACGATCAACAAGTATATTACGGCAAAGCGCATTACGCTGTCCAAGGCGCTGCTGGCAGAGGGGTGCTCTGTCAATGAGGCGTGCGAACGCTGCGGCTTTGGCGACTACAGCAATTTTTTAAAGGCTTTTACGAAGGCGGTAGGCATCTCGCCGAAAAAGTATGCGCAATTTAATTCTGTCTGATGCCTGCCGCTTACCTTTTCCATTTACGCTGCGCCCAGCATTTTCACACACCAGTAAACCAGCCCCAGAAGCCAGCTCGTGAAAATCCCATACAGGATCACCGGTCCGGCAATGGTGAAGATTTTACAGCCGATCCCGAACACCTGGCCTTCTGCTTGTGTTAACTAAAGACCAACATTTATTTTCTCAGGCAATATATCCTTGCCCGATTTGTTCCTTGGGCTTCTACGTCGTCCATTTCAGAAAGTATAGCCCGCGTTCTTGGCAAACTTAACCCAAGCTCTCCTGCAATATCTCTTGCTTTTGCGCTCTCATGTTCCCGTAAATACAGCCTTATTTTCTCCATATTACTATTTGTTTTTATCGCTTGCTTTTTATCGCTTGTTTTTATCGCTTGCTTTTTATCGCTTGTTTTTATCGCTTGCTTTTTTACAAACTTTAATATCAGTGATGTCCTGTCAGGATCAAAGCTCTCCTCGATCATCGGTTCCTCCCAGCCTTCATCTTCCCATACATTAAAAATATTGGGAACACCACTCCCTGCATGCTCGCCGATATCTATCAGGTTAAACATTTTCATTAAATTCTTATTTCTGGGATCGGATTTTCCTCCACGACGCATTTGTTCTTTTCCAAGTCTGATATAACCCGGATTTTCTAATGTAAGTTTATCATTTTCCTTGATAATGATAACTCCGTACTTCCCATAAAAATCCGTATTAATAATACAATTGGCTAATGCCTCCCTCAACGCCCTGTGAACCGGAGTATCATCAACCCGAAAACTGCCTTGCATTTTAAACGGAATTTTGATGTCTTTCGTCATTTTATTATATACTCGAAAGTAGAAATCAAATAAATTCCCTGACCACTCACCTGATGAGGATTGCAGCCTGTCTGTCCATCTGATTACGGTATCAGGGTTTTCCCGATAATCCAAAAAATATTCCGGGAAATATCTCACAATGTCATATTCATTTCCAAACATCAGCATTCCGGCTACTGTCGGGTGTAATTTTCTATCTTCTTTTGAGAAGGCTGCCGCCCCAATTACTCTGAGATACTCGCTATCCTCTAACCGTTCAAACGGATGACCCGGTTTAAAAGATTTGTGGCTGTTACGGTATCCGCGAATGGAATCCTGATTTAAATCTCCTATTTCTGCTTCATCAAGCACCTCCATATCCATGGTTTCTTCCGTCTGATCACGCAACATGGTTTTAACCTGCAGTCGGGTACAATGGTAATCTCCCTCCCAATTTCTACGAAAAGTTCCGCCAAACAAATCATTATTGATGTATACCGGCTTTTGCTCTCTTTTTGCATCTGGTACCCAAATTACCATAATCACATCACCAGTATCATCCATGGAGAATACTTCAACATCGTCTTCCCGTAAAAGGTTGATACTCACCTTTTTCCGATTGTTTATTGTATCCCAGAAATCTTTTTTTAGCTTTGCTGCATTTTTCAAGCCGGTTGTATGCCAACTGCCGTTCGAATTCTCTTTCACTCCGAGTATAATAACTCCGCCATAACAATTTGCGAATGCAGAATACGTATCCCATAAACTGTTCGGGATGCCGCCTTCCGCTCTCTTTACTTCTCTGCGGTTATCCTCTTTATAGGAATCAAATTTTGACAAGTCAAACAATTCTTTCATTTTTGTCTCCTGAAATTCATCAGAGTAATTCTGGTTTTATTTCTTCTAATCCTTTGTACATATATTATAATTGAAGAAAAGAAAATAAGCAATAAAAAGACAGAGCTGACAGGCTCTCACCTGACACTCTGTCTTTTTACAGCTTCCCTTTTTCCATTTACGCTGCGCCCAGCATTTTCACACACCAGTAAACCAGCCCCAGAAGCCAGCTCGTGAAAATCCCATACAGGATCACCGGTCCGGCAATGGTGAAGATTTTACAGCCGATCCCGAATACCTGGCCTTCCTTTTTAAATTCAATGGCAGGCGCTGCCACGGAGTTGGCAAAGCCTGTGATGGGCACGAGGGCTCCCGCGCCGCCCCATTTCGTGATCACCGGATAGATGCCAAATCCGGTAAGGATTACGGATAACAGCACCAAAACCAGCGAGCAGACGCTTCCCGCCGTCTCTTTATCCATTCCCATGGAACCGGCATAGTTTAAAATCGCCTGCCCCAGCGCGCATATGATACCGCCGACAATGAAAGCGTGCAGCATCTGCACCGGCAGGCTGTGTGTCGGTGTCACCTGCTTGACATATTCCTCATATTGTTTCTTTTTCTGTTCATCCATTTCGATTGCCTCCTTCATCCTATAATCCGGCTTCATAAACCTGCTTCATAAAATACAACAGACTTCCGGCAAGCTTCCCCAACGCGATCGCCAGCACCATGATCCCCAGCCCATGCCGGTAACCGATCCGACGGGTCAGAATCGGAATCGAGTTTAGCATCTCCGCTATGGCGAGCGCCAGACAGCCCACAAAAATCCCGGCGAACAGCCCGAATGCCGCCACAAAAATGCCGGAAATCACCTGCCAGGCGGACACGGTTCCTACACCAAACAGGAGCCTCTGCCGTACCCATCCGCCCACATAACCGTATCGTTCAAATACGCTGAAAAAATCGCCTGCCAGCGTCCCCAGCACCACCATTTCTTCATATAAAAAAATTTTTTTGCCGGTATGGGTTTTTCCCGCGAACCGCGGCACCAGCCCTACCGCCAGCAGAACGGTAAACACCCCCGCCGATACGAGAATGCCGGCGCTGATGCCGATCAAGCCCAGCAAAAGCTGCTTTCCAACCATTTCGTCCTCCCTGCGTGAAGCTTTAGCTTTTCTTAGGCGGCGTCTTTTGACGCCTTAGAAAAGCTCTTCACGCTAGTATGTCCTTTTTTTCAATTCACATCCAGCGTTTTTCCTTCCCGGTCTGCGGTCTCCACCAGCGCATCATTCACATCCTTTTCATAAACGCGCATTTCCACCTCGATTGGCGTCGGATCCTTCGTAATCCGCCGCCCGCCGATGTGATTAAAAAAAACGATAATCCCCAGCGCAAGTCCGATAGAATAAGCGATTTCCAGCACTGTCACCCCGTCGGAAAGCTGTCCCGTGATCATTTCGTAAATCCGGTCAAAGGTTTTGACGATGCTCACATCATTATGAAAGGTCATGATCGTAAACGCCGCCCCGAAAAAACAGATACAGGAGACAAAGCAGATTTTCGCAGTCTGCACGGCTCCCTTATAGCGGTTCGTCTTCACAAGCTCCACGACCACCTCGGTCTCGCCGATGCTCTCCACCTCCAGATTGCTGTATTCCTGCTGCAGCATCTCTATCAGCCGCATCACGCTGACCACCTTCCTGCCCCCATCCTCCGGCTTCATTTTAAACACCTTCACCGTCTTGATTTTGTTGAGCAGCGCCTGATCTCTGCAATACGCCTTCCCCAGATCCTTAAGCTCCACATCTGTCTTTTCAAGCTCCACATTCCTCTCCAGCTTTAAGTACAGCGTCTCCTTCTGCATCCCATTCCTCCCAATCGCCGGTTCAAAGCCCTTTTTGAAAAGTATGGCAATTTCCTGTTTTTTTATGCATCCAGGCAGGCGCACTCGCGCATGCGAATGAGAATTTTCTTTTCCATCCTGCTTACCTGTACCTGGCTGATTCCCATTTCTTTCGCAATCTGCGTCTGCGTCCTGTCCTCATAGTAGCGCAGTCTGATCAGCGTACGCTCCTTTTCCGGCAGCTCCTCCAAAAGCTGCTTTAAAAGCATCCGATCCAAAAGCTTATTTTTCTCCACATCCTCAAAGGTATCGCCCTCTCCCCTTGCCGCCACCTGGTCCATCAGCACAATTTCTTTGCCGTCCCCTTCATACACCGTCCGGGAAAGGGATTCCACCTCTCCCGCCGCCCCGATCGCCATCACCGCATCTTCATAGGAAATCTGCGCTTTTTCACAAAGCTCCTGCAAGGTGGGCTCCCGCCCGCACTGCGCCTGCAGCTCCTTTTTTGCCAGATGCAGCTTATAATTGGCATCCTTTAAGGACCTGCTCACCTTCATCATCCCATCATCCCGCAAAAACCGCTTGATTTCCCCGGCGATCAATGGAACCGCATAGGTAGAAAATTTTACATCGTAGCTTAAATCAAAATGGTCGATCGCCTTCATCAGCCCGATCGTCCCTGTCTGAAACAAATCCTCCATGTCGTATCCCCTGCCTGCAAACCGTTTTACAATATGATGCACCAGTCCCAGGTTTTCTTCGATCAGTATGTCCCGCGCCACAGTATCGCCCGCCTGCGCTTTTGCAATCAATACTGATACTTCTTCCATGGGCTATTCCTCGCAATCGATAAAAGGCCCGTTGCCCAGCTTTTTTTCCATGATGACCGTTGTGCCCACCCCCGCCTTTGATTCCACCTCCAGACTGTCCATAAAGGCCTCCATAAAAGCAAAGCCCATGCCCGAGCGCTCCAGATCCGGTCTGGTGGTAAAAAGCGGCTCCATCGCCCGCTCCACATCGGCAATGCCTGTCCCCAAATCCTCCACCTCCATATGTAAAAGATCGCCCTCCAGACTGCAGCGGATAAAGATTTTTCCGCCCTTTTCCCGATAAGCATGGATGACCGCATTGGTGACGGCCTCCGAAACCGCGGTTTTTACATCCGAAATTTCCTCCATCGTCGGATTTAAGGGCGTGATGAATGCAGCCACAGCCACCCGGGCAAAGCCCTCGTTTTCGGGCGCCGCCTCAAATTCCAGTTTCATCCAGTTTTCCATCCTGTTCCTCCTCCATGATCTCCACCAAATTCATCAGACCGGACATTTTTAAAATCCGCCGTATTCTGTCATCCGCATGTATCACATATACCTTTCCGCCGAAGCAGGAAATCCTGCGGTAGCGTCCCGCCAGCACACCGACGCCGGAGCTGTCCATGAACCTCGTATTGGAAAAATCAAATACCACATGGCTGACGTCATGATCCATAATCATGTGATCCGCCCTCCTTGAAATTTCCGTGCAGCTTCGATGATCGACCTCTGCCGGAAGCCTGATCATCAGATAATGATCAATTACCTTCAATTCCTCTTCCATTTCCGTTCCTCCTTCACTGATATTTGTACAAAAAAAGAGAACCTGGCTCCACCAACCATGTTCTCTTTCGTAAACAATAGAATCCACGCTTCGCGAGAATTCTATTGTCATGAACAATAGAATCCACGCTTCGCGAGGCTTCTATTGTCATGAATCAAAGTCCTGCGCCAAACGGCGACAGAACCAAACTGTTACGCTCATTCCTGCAACTGCTCAATATACCGCTGGGACTGCCTCGCCTTTTCCGTATCCGGGAACAGGCTCACCACGCTCTCATAGGTTTCAATCGCCAGCCGCTTGTTTCCGTTGTCCTTGTAAGAATTTCCCAGAGCAAACAGCGCTTCGCTGTTTTCCGCGTCATAGGTCACCGCTTTTTTCAGATTCTCGATCGCGGTGTCATAGTCCCGGGCCCGGTACGCCCTATAGCCCGTATCATAATAGGACTGCGCCAGATCGGTTCCTGTATTTTCCAGAAGCTTCGCGTACAGCACCCGCGCCGCCTCCGGCGTATCCTCGCTTTCCATCGCCTCCCGGTCCACCTGATCGATCGCCCCGGACAGCTCCTCCACATCATCCGGCGTCACAATATAGGTATAGGCGGCATGTAATAACGCCTCCACAGTGCCCATCTGTCCGTCCTTACTGGCCAGCGCCTCGGTCTGCTGCCGCAGCTCTGTATTTTCCTGCGTCAACGCCTCCACCTGCCGGGTCAGGCTGTCGATCTCGGTATTCTTCCGCTCGTTCTCCTCCCCCGCCTGCATGAGGCTCTCATTCAAATCCACCTTGGCAAGCTCTATCTGCGCAGGCAGAATCAAAAATCTCGCGACTGCCACACCGACCACCAGCCCGCCCAAAAGCGCCCATATCCATCCGATGCCGCGCTTCGTCTCAATCTGGCTGGAGGGCTGGATGATCGTTTCATTTCCGCTCTGATATTTATATATTTCATCCGATTTTGACTTTTTCTTCGGACCGTTATTCTTCTCTTCCGCTTCCGTCGCCCTCTGGATCTCCTTCCAGTAGCGCAGTGCCATCGTATTGTTCTTATCGATCCGCAGGCAGCGCTGCACCTCTCTGCGCGCCTTTTCCCAGTCCCCGCTGTCCATCATCAGAAGCGCCAAAAGCAAATGCGCCTGCAGATAATTGGGGTTGTCCGCCAGCAGCTTCTTAAGCTGAATGATCGCCAGATCCTTGCTGTCCTGTCTGCAGTAAACCAGCGCCTGATTGAATTTCCTGGTTTTTTGCTTAATAATATCCAGCTGTGTGGGACTTTTCTGGATCGCATTTAAGTAATCGTCCGCTATATTTTTCTTCGGGCGGAAATTCTTGCTGATCACCCACTCGCTCAGCGCCGCAACGGACTCTCCCATTTCAAAATAAACAAGACCGAGCAGGTTTCTCGCCTGAATATGGTATTTATTGAACTTCAAACACTGCCGCAAACTTTCCACCGCACCGGAAAGATCCCGCACGCTGGCTTTTTCCAGCCCGTCATTATAACAATAATTGGAAAAACTGATCAGCTTCTTATATCTATCCACATCCGCGCCGCAATTGGTGCAGAATTCCTTCTCTGTAAGCTGTGCCCCGCAATTATAACACCGCATACTACCGCTCCTTATCCTGGTTCAAACAAACGCAACACAGCCGCCCAAATGTATCACGCATCCTCCTGCCCGCTTTCATCATGCTCCTTCACCATTTCCACCAAAATATCCGTAAAATCCGTCAGGCTGTGATTTATGATAGCATCCTCCGCCTCTTCGATCTCAAGGCTGGGATGAAACTTTTTCAATTCCTCTTCAAAATTAATCATGATCTCCCTCCGTCCTGTAAGGCTTTGCAACAGCCTGGTCTCCCAAACCGCCCTCTTTTTGCAAATGCCGCTCTATCTCTCCGGCAAGGTAAAGCGAACCGGCAATATAGATCCGGCCCTGTTCCTTCCTTAACCCGGCCATTTCTTTTAATGCGGCGGCACTGTCCGGATAAACGAAATCCATTCCCGGGCCTTTTGCCGCAAACAGCTCCCGCAGCTGCTCTGCCGTCAGACTGCGCCCGCTGTCAATCAGCGTTCCCCTGATGCAGGAAAAAAGACCGGACTCCTGCAGCATGTCCGCCATCTGCCCTGCTTCCTTGTCCGCACATGCCCCGAACAATAAAAAACGCTCTCCCGTAACACCGTCCGCCTGTACGCTCTGCAAAAAAGCCCGGACGCCGTCCGGATTATGCGCCCCGTCCAGATACACCTCCGGCAGGACCTCTTCCATCCGCGCCGCCCACCGCATCCGTGACAGCCCTTCTTCTATCTGCGCCCTTTCCACATGAAAAAACGTCTCTGCCTGCTCGATTATGCGGACAGCAAGCGCCGCATTTTCCATCTGATAAACGCCAATCGTATGCAAACGCGCTTCAATATCTCTATCATACGCAGACTTAAGGAAAAAATCAATGTAATTTTTCTTTATTTTTGATAAACTGACCTCTTTTTTTGACACCATCACCAATGGAACGGACAATTTCTGTGCCTTTTTGACAAATACCTGTGTGACGCTGCGATCCGTCTCAAGGCAAACTGCGGGAATTTTCTCCTTAAAAATGCACACTTTTTCCTCTGCGATTTGTTCCCTCGTGTCTCCCAGAAACGCACAGTGATCCAGCCCGATCCGCGTGATCGCCACAACTGCCGGGCGGTCAATCACATTGGTGGCATCCAGCCGTCCACCCATCCCTGTCTCCAGAACAATCCCGTCCGGCCGCTCCCGCTCCATCCAGAGCATAAAAATGAAAAACAACGTTTCAAAAAAGGTCGGCCGGTAAGCTCTGCCCCGGTATTCCCGCAGCCGCTTTCGCAGCACACCGAGCAGCCGCGCAAAGTCCTCTTTCCCGATCCGCTCATTTCCCAGCACAAACCGCTCCCGCAAATCCACCAGATGAGGCGATGTAAACATCCCGATCCGATAGCCCGCCACGGACAAAATGCTGTTCACATAAGCGCACACCGATCCTTTTCCGTTGGTTCCCGCCACATGAATGACCGGGAAGCCGCTCCCCGGCTCCCCCAGCCACCCATAGAAATCCTTCACCGCTTCAAACGGATTCTTCTTCGTATGCAAAGGCAGCTCCAGCACATACCGCTCCGCTTCCTCAAAAGTCATCTCACCCATCCGGCAAACTCACCTTCCCGCCTTCCACTGTCAGCCGGGCGTCTCCACGCTATGCGCGCAGCTGCCCCAGGCGCTCCCGCACCTGTTCCATCATGTGGGTGTATTTTTCGAGCTTGGCGCGCTCCTCTGCGACCTTCGCCTCCGGCGCCTTGCTCATAAACCGCTCATTGTTCAGCATCCCGTTGACCCTTGCCAGCTCGCCGGCAAGCCGCTTTTCTTCCTTTTCAAGCCGCTCAATCTCCTTCTGGATATCCACCAGCTCCGCAAAGGGAATATACAGCGTCGCCCCCGCGATCACCACGGAAACCGCGTCCTCCGGAATGCCGCTTCTGTCCTTCTGCATGGTCACATCGGACGCTCCCGCCAAAGATGCGAAGAACAGCCTGCCCTCCGTGAAAATATCCAGCATTTCCTGTGTCTCGCTCACCACGAACACATGCGCCTTTTTGGCGGGCGGCACATTCATATCGCTGCGCAGGTTGCGGATGCCGCGCACCGCCTCCTTGATCGCTTCGATCTGCCGCTCTTCCTTTTCAAAGCGCCTGTCCTCCTGATAAAGGGGCCAGGAGGAAATCATGATGGATTCCTCTTCGGACTGCAGCGTGCAGAAGATTTCTTCCGTAATAAAAGGCATATAAGGATGCAAAAGCTTCAGGGCGTCGATCAGCACGGTTTTGAGCGTCCACAGCGCCGCGCCCTGGCTGTCCGCATCATCCGTCGCATAGAGCCTGGGCTTGACCATCTCGATATACCAGTCGCAGAACTCGTCCCAGATGAAATCATAGACCTTCTGCACCGCGATGCCCAGCTCATAGCTTTCCATATTTTCGGTCGCTTCTTTTACCACATTGTTTAAGCGGGAAAGAATCCACTTGTCCACGGGCTGTAAATGCCTAGCAGCGTCCGCCGGAATCTCCTTTCCCTCCATGTTCATCAGAATAAACCGGGAAGCGTTCCAGACCTTGTTCGCAAAATTCCGGCTGGCTTCCACCCGCTCCATGTAAAAGCGCATATCGTTGCCGGGCGCATTGCCGGTGATCAGCGTCAGGCGCAGCGCGTCCGCACCGTACTTGTCGATGATCTCCAGCGGATCGATGCCGTTCCCGAGGGATTTGCTCATCTTGCGCCCCTGAGAATCCCGCACGAGCCCGTGGAACAATACCGTATGGAAGGGCTTTTCTCCCATCTGCTCATACCCCGAAAAGATCATGCGGATGACCCAGAAGAAAATGATATCATAGCCGGTCACAAGCACGTCCGTGGGATAAAAATATTTCAGCTCCTCCGTGTCCTTCGGCCAGCCCAGCGTGGAAAAGGGCCACAGCGCGGAGGAAAACCAGGTATCCAGCGTATCCGGATCCTGTTCAAAATGTGTGCCTCTGCATTTGGGACAAACCGCGGGCGCCTTTTTTGCCACGACGGTTTCCCCACATTCCTGACAATAATAGGCAGGAATCCGATGTCCCCACCACAGCTGCCGGGAAATGCACCAGTCCCTGATATTATCGGTCCAGTTAAAATAGGTCTTTTCCATGCGCTCCGGAATCAGCCTGATCTCCTTATCCTGCACCGCCTTCACCGCAGGCTTGATCAGCTCGTCCATCTTCACAAACCACTGCTTCTTGATCATCGGCTCGATGGTCGTGCCACACCGGTCATGAGTGCCCACGTTATGGGCGTGGTCCTCAATGCGCACCAAAAGCCCCATCTCGTCCAGCTCCTTCACGATCGCCTTTCTCGCCTCATAGCGGTCCATGCCCTGATATTTGCCGCCGTTTTCGTTGATTGTGGCATCATCGTTTAAAATATTGATTTCCGGCAGGTTATGCCGCTTTCCCACCTCGAAGTCGTTCGGGTCGTGTCCGGGCGTGATTTTTACCACGCCGGTTCCAAACTCCATATCCACATAGGAATCCGCCACGATCGGCAGCTCCCTGTTCATGAGGGGAAGCATCAGCTTTCTGCCGATCAGCTTCTGATATCTTTCATCCTCCGGATTGACCGCCACCGCCGTATCGCCCAGCATGGTCTCCGGGCGGGTGGTCGCAAACTCCAGAAATTCCGTGGTGCTCACGGTGCCGTCCTCATTGATAAACGGATATTTGATATGCCAGAAATGCCCCGCCTGCTCCTCATATGCCACCTCCGCGTCGGAAATGGAGGTCTTGCAGACCGGACACCAGTTGCCGATCCGGTTTCCCCTGTATATCCAGCCCTTTTCGTGCATCTTACAGAACACTTCCGTGACAGCCTGATTACAGCCCTCATCCATGGTGAAGCGCTCCCTGTCCCAGTCGCAGGAGGAACCCAGCTTTTTCAACTGATTGATGATGCGCCCGCCATACTCTTCCTTCCACTCCCACGCTTTTTTCAAAAATCCTTCCCTGCCCAGATCACGCTTTTCGATCCCCTCTTTTTTCAGATTCTCAATGATCCGGACCTCTGTGGCAATGCTGGCGTGGTCCGTGCCGGGCTGCCAGAGGGCGTTATAGCCCTGCATCCGCTTAAAACGGATCAGAATATCCTGCATCGTGTTATCCAGCGCATGTCCCATGTGAAGCTGTCCCGTGATATTCGGCGGGGGAATCACGATGGTGAAGGGCTTTTTGGAATAGTCCACCTCCGCGTGAAAATACTTCTTTTCCATCCATTTCTGATAAAGGCGATCCTCTATGCCGTGAGGATCATAGGTCTTTGCAAGTTCCCTGCTCATGTGTCGGCTCCTTTCCTTTTGCGCTGCCAGCGCATGCGCTGACAGGCGCTTTTTTGAAAACTGTACACAAAAATCGCCCTTCGGCGATTTTCCATCACCAAAGGGCGTCATTTCCTACGCGGTACCACCTTTGTTCACTGCCAGATCCGGCAGCCTCATTGCCGTCTCCCACATACCGGAAGACACGATCCTGTAACGTAGATCGGACGTGAAAACCTACTGGACATGTTCCCAATCAACCGGCACGTGACATCATCCTACATACCACTGCACGAAAGGGAACCGGGTTCGGCTCTCCGATTCGGAAGCTACCTTCCACATTCTGTACCCGAAACGTCCTTGCAGCCGGTGAGACGTCCTCTCTGTCAGGCAGGGGATGTGTACTCCTCTTCTTCACTATCTTTTTCTTTGTTCCACTATAAAGAATAGAAAGATATTTGTCAAGCACATTTTTTATTCCGCCCGTGTCCGCCGCCTTTTGCTGTTGGCATTGGCTCACAATCTCCCGTCAGTCGCGGGAACATTTTTCTGCGTCGATGGCGAGCACCAGCATCAGGGCGCAAAGCGCATCCTGCGGATCATACACATCGATCACATAGGTGTCGGTCCACCGAAACAGCTCCTTTGACACGGTCGCGATCTCACGCCCGGAGCCGTCCAGAATATTGTAATCCCACTCCATAAAATTCCCTTCAATATGCCAGCCGTTGCAGTCAATATTGTATTTGGGCTTTAAGAATGTGAGCTCCTTGCTGATGCAGCCCACATAACGCGTGCCCAGATACATTTCAAATTTGGGCAGCCATGTGAGGACCCGTTCCTTTACGGTGGCGATCTCATGTCCGGCGGCATCGAATATTTTCAGGCAATGCCCCCAGGAAAGCTGCCCCCTCACCACATATAACGTTTCTCCGGCTTCATCATAAATATCATAGCTGTCAAACCAGGAAAACATTCTTTGCTTAAACAACAGTTTCATTTCTGCCCCTCCTTTTTCCGGCTTTCCTGCCTGACTGTCCCCAGCAGGCGTAAAACCCCGGAAGCCTCAAAGGCTTTTAAAAGCACATACAGCACGAGCGAATTGATTGGCCACATGACCAGATTTTTGATAAACCTGGGCGGCAAAATCACCAGAAACACATTGCCGTAGAGCATGCTGCTCCACAGCGTCCCCAGCGCCACATTGATGAGCATCGCCACCATAAGCTTTGCCACAAGAATCCGCCAGATCCGGACCGGCTTTTTATACAAAAAGGCGCCGTAAATCAGCCCCGCCAGAAACGCGTTGAGCGTATAGCCAAAAAACCAGGGACCGGTGGGATGGACCGCCCATTTGAAAACGTCCATCGCCGCGGCGAACAGACATCCCACCACCGGACCAAAAAGGAAATCCACCATTTCATTGGGCAGGCCGGAAAAACCGATCTTGACGTAATTCGTCACCTGAATGGAAAAGGATTCCAGAATAAACGCAAGAGCGGCAAACAATCCGCACAACGCGATGGTGCGGATGCTTTTGAACTCCTGCGCAGAATCTGTGAACAAGGCTGTCAGCTTTTTCATAAAACTCCCTCCTGTCGCCGCCTGACGGCGACTCAAATCAGGAGGAAGAATGCCTGCTTTTCAAGGCATTCTTCAGCGTGAGACTTAGAAGTTCTTCACGAAGCAGCCTTTGCTGCGAGTGTTAGAACTTCTTCTCACGCTACCTCCTTCTACAGACATCCGACCGCAAAAGGAGATAGCAGACAGCATATCCCTTAGTCCTGATGCTATAGGAAACGACAAACGGATTGCCGTTTCCTGCATAGATATGCCCCGTCTTCCGTTGCAGCGAGATGCGGCGCCCATACCGCAAGCGTTCTGGCGCTTTTCGTCCGACCGGCAACTCCCTGTCCGGAAGGCACTTAACGCATGGGGGCCTACTCTGCAATGAATAAATTGTTGTCCGGCAGCCATTTTTTTGCTGCCGTTATGCTTCCTGCCCATTATACCAGCAGCGCCGGGAAACTGCAATATGCATATCCTGCTATCCGGTAATCCTTTCTGGGTTTGTTACCATTTACAGTGCCGCTGGCAGTCCGCATCCGGCGACGCCGTTATCCCACTACCCGCCGCACTGTGATGATTGGCTTATAATTGGCATAGCCATACTTGATGCCGGTGCGCTGTGTGCTGGCGTGCACGATCCTGCCGCCGCCCAGATAAATCGCCACATGCCCAGCATAGCAGATGATATCACCTGCCTGCGCTTCCTCATAGGAAACCTCTCTGCCCACGGTCCGCAGCGCCGTAGAATTTCTGGGAAGGCTGTAGCCATACTGCTTATAGACAGCCATCACAAAGCCGGAGCAGTCCGCCCCATCCGTCAGGCTGGTGCCGCCCGCCACGTATGGGTTGCCCACGAACTGACAGGCGTACTGCGCGATGTCTGCACCGCTGGATCCGGTTGCGGGCGGAACAGTTTTCAGCCCGCCCCCCGACGAAGAGTTACCGCCGGAAGAGCTGCTGGCAGAAGAAGAGCTTTCTGTGGATTGGCTCGCCTTGCGCGCCGCTTCCGCCGCCTTACGCGCTTCCTCCTCCCGTTTCCTGCGCTCCTCCTCCGCCCGGATGATGGCATTTTCTTCTTCCTCCAGCTTTGCAAGCGCCGCATTCTGCTGTTTGATCTGCGCCTTGTAGACAGCCGCTTCCTGCCGTACCCGCGCGATCTGGGTATCGTAATCCGCAGAAATTTTCCTCAGCTCCTCCATGGTCTCCTGCATGTAGGCTTTCTCTTCCTCGATTTCGTACTTTTCTTCCTCCAGCTCGCTCTTTTTATCCTCCAGCGCGTTCTGCTTCACCGCCACCTCTTCTTTGATAGCGATGTAGCGGTTCAGCATTTTTCTGTCATATTCGTGAAGCTTTTCCACGTAGTTGGCCTGATTGAGCATGGCGCTCCAGTCCGTCGCGGTCAGAAATGTCTCCAGAACGCCCGCCTCTCCCTTCATGTACAGATACCGGATTCTGCGCTTCATCGCCTGAAACTGCGCATCCTCCTGCTCTTTGGCGGCATCGTAGTCCTCCTGTGCCTTCTCTATCTGCACTTCGGTATCCGCGATCTGTTCCTCCATCAGGGCAATGCTGGCCAACACCGAAATCAGCTGCTCATTGAGCTCGTCAATCTGTCCTTCCAGCTCCTCCTGTTCCTCATTCAGGGCATCCAGCTCCCCCTCTGCCTCCTGGTACTGCCGCTGAGTATCCTTCTGTTCCTGGCGCATTCGCTCCTGCTCCCGCTGCACCTCTTCCCGGGTGCGCTCCGCCAAAGCGGTCAACGGCTGCGCCACCGCCATAAAACAGATCAAAGCGGCCATCAGACCAATCTTCTTTCGCATTCCCCTACCCCTTTAATTCAAACCGGACATCCGCCTAAAACTCGCAATTCTTCACGGTTCTCGGGAACGGAATCACATCCCGGATATTGCCCATGCCGGTCAGATACATCACACACCGTTCAAATCCCAGCCCGAATCCCGCGTGACGTGCGGAGCCATATCTTCTTAAATCGAGATAAAATCCGTAATCCTCCGGCTTAAGCTCCAGCTCATCCATACGTTTCTCCAAAGCTTCCAGGCTGTCCTCTCTCTGGCTTCCGCCGATGATCTCCCCGATGCCGGGCACCAGACAATCCATCGCCGCCACGGTTTTCCCATCCTCATTGAGCTTCATGTAAAACGCTTTGATCTCCTTGGGATAATCCGTCACAAATACGGGACGCTTAAACTCCTTCTCCGTCAGATAGCGCTCATGCTCGGTCTGCAGATCACACCCCCAGGATACCTTGTATTCAAATTCATCATTGTGCTGTTCCAGAATCCGGATCGCCTCCGTATAGGTCACGCGCCCGAAATTGGATTCCAGCACATGGTTTAAGCGCTCCAAAAGCCCCTTGTCCACGAAGCTGTTGAAAAACGCCATTTCCTCCGGCGCATGCTCCAGCACGTAGCGGATGATATATTTCAGCATGGATTCCGCCAGCATCATATCGTCCTCCAGATCCGCAAAGACGATTTCCGGCTCGATCATCCAGAATTCCGCTGCATGGCGGGTGGTGTTGGAGTTTTCTGCCCGGAAGGTCGGTCCAAAGGTATAAATATTCTTAAACGCCATGGCATAGGTCTCGCCGTTTAACTGCCCGCTGACGGTCAGGTTGGTCGGCTTTCCAAAGAAATCCCTGGAATAATCCACACTGCCGTCCTCTGTCTTTGGCACGTTCGCCAGATCCATCGTCGTGACCTGGAACATTTCGCCCGCGCCCTCACAGTCGCTTCCGGTGATCAGGGGCGTATGCACATAGACAAAATCCCGCTCCTGGAAAAATTTATGAATCGCGTAAGCCAGCAGAGAACGCACGCGGAACACCGCCGCGAAGGTATTGGTGCGCGGCCGCAGATGCGCGATCGTGCGCAGATATTCCATGCTGTGACGCTTTTTCTGCAGGGGATAATCCGGTCCCGAAGCGCCCTCCAGCACCACCTCCTGCGCCTGCATTTCAAAAGGTTGCTTCGCTTCCGGCGTCTCCACGATCGTGCCGGTCACGATGACCGCCGCGCCTACGCCGATTTTAGCGATTTCTCCATAGTTGTCCAGCTTATCCGCCGCATAAACCACCTGCAGGGGTTCAAAAAAGGTGCCGTCGTTGACCACCAGAAACCCGAAATTTTTGGAATCCCGGTTGCTCCTGACCCAGCCGCCTATTGTCACTGTTTTTCCAATATACTGTTCTTTTTCCCGAAACAGCTGTCTTACATTCGTCAGTTCCATGATAATCCTCCATTCCTGCTCAACCCATGAATCCGGGCACAGGCACAAATCCGCCTGTGCCCTTCTTTCTTCATTCTTCCTCTGCTGTGGCGCTTTCCTCTGTCTCCGCTTCGGACGCCGCTTTGCTGCCGGATGCGCTCTTTTTCGCGGAAGCGGTCTTTGTCTCTGTTTCCGTCTCGCTCTCCGCTTCTGCATCGGACGTGCTTTCCGTGCTGTCAACATCCTCTGTTCCCGTTTCCGTGCTGTCCGCATCCTCTGTTTCTGATGCCGCTTCTGTTTCCGGCTCCGTCTGCGTAATATTCGCCTTTTCCACAAGGAAAGCGGTCATTTTCTCGCTCATCACGTATTCCCGGTAGCCCTTCACCTCATTGCCCAGCACTTCCTTATAGGCATCCGCCGTCTCATAACCATACTGGGTTGCCCGGGCCGCAAGCTCCTCTTCCATCTCTTCATCAGATACGGTCATGCCTTCCTTTTCCGCGATCGCCTGCAGCATCAGGATCTGCTCCACCGCCTGCTTCGCAGAATCCTTCATATCCGCCTCATAGGCCTCCACTTCCATATTGTATCCGTAGAGCATGAAGGTTTCCAGATCCATGCCGTACATGGACGCCTGATAGGACATGTTGGAAACCAGCCGGTCATAATAGCGCTCCACCATCGCCTCCGGCACTTCCTTAAAGACCGCATTATCATGCACAGCGTTCAGCACGGCGTTCTCTTCCTCCAGGGCGTATTCCTGCTCCATGGTCATCATCAGTCCGTCATAAATATACTGCCGGTACTCTCCTACGGTCGTAACGTCCGTAATCCCAAGCCCTTCCACAAATTCGTCGTTGAGCTGCGCTTCCTTTTCCTCATAAATCTTATTCAATGTGACGGTAAACACAACCTCCGCTCCCGACATATCCGGATTATTCTCGTAAGGATCCGGAAACGTCAGATTCAAATCCTTCGTCTCGCCGACCTTCATGCCGATTACGCCATCCTCAAAGCCGTCGATAAACCTGCCGGAACCGATCGTGAGCTCATAATTGTCCGCCGTGCCGCCCGCAAAGGCCACGCCGTCCAGTGTTCCCACATAGCTGATATCCGTCACATCCCCATCCTTCACCGCACGGTTGGTGACCTCTGTCCTGACCGGATTATTCGCCACCGCGCGCTGGATGTAGCTTTCCACCATCTCATCGCTCACATAGGGCGCCGGAAGCGATACCTCCACGCCGAGATACTCTCCCAGCTCCACATAATCATCCACATTCAGATAATCCATATAAGCCTCGTCCGCGTAGACCTTTTCTTCCTCCGTCTCTGCGGCAGAGCTTTCCTGCTGTGTTCCGGCAGCCTCGCTTTCTGCCGTCTCTTCCTTTGCGCTGTCCCCGCAGCCGGCAAGCAACATCGCCGAAAGGGATACCGCAGTGAACAACATTCCCAATTTTTTCATCATCCATTCTCCTCTTCTTCTGCCGTCCTCTGTCCTCCCACAGGGAAATCACAGTCCACAGCCCGTTTGCCTTTTGGTCATAGCTTGTATTTTAACACATTTTTTTTCCACTTACAATACCGGAGAAAGCAGCCTGCACAGCTGTTCCTTAAAACGAAGCCACAAGGAGCGCCCCCTGTACCAGTCCTTTGTGATCCGTGTGCAGAGCTTTAAGTCCTCCATAAAAATTGCTTCCATTTCCTGTGCCACGCGCGCGTCATAGATCATGGCGTTCACCTCAAAATTCAAAGAAAAGCTGCGGATATCCATGTTGGCTGTCCCGTAGCAGCACGCTTCGCCGTCAATGGAGATTCCCTTGGCGTGCAAAAAGCCATTGTTATAGGTATAGCAGTTCGCGCCCACCATCACCAGCTCGCCGATATGGGACAGCGTAGCCCAGTATACAAAGGGATGATCCGGCTTACAGGGAATCATCACATTGACCTCCACGCCGGAGCTCGCCGCGATCAGCAGCGCGGACTGGATCGCCTCATCCGGAATAAAATAAGGCGTCTGAATATAAATCCGCTTTTTCGCCTTGTGAATCAGCCGCAGATAGTTGTCCCGGATGCTCTGCCTTTCCGAGTCCGGCCCGCTGGAAATGATCTGCATCTTCGTATCCCCGCATTTTTCCCCGGGATCGGGAAAATATTCCTTATGCGTAAACAGATTTTCCTTCGCGGCATAATCCCAGTCCTGGATATAGCGCACCAAAAGCGGCACCAGCGCGCTGCCTCGAATGCGCAGATGGGTATCCCGCCAATGACCGAATTTGGGGTCCAGCCCGATATATTCCTTTCCGATATTAAAACCGCCTACATAGCCGATCTGTCCGTCGATAATCGCAATTTTCCGGTGGTTTCTGTAATTCATGCGCAGCTGCAGCCTGCCAAACAGCGCCGGAAAAAATACGGCGATATGGATCCCCTGTTTCTCCAGCTCCCTCCAGAATTTTTTTCCCGTGCTCCGACAGCCCATGGCATCATAGAGGATGCGCACTTCCACGCCCTGGGATACCTTTTTGACCAGCTCATCCCGGATCCGGCCAAAAAGCACATCATTTTTTATGATATAATATTGTAAAAAAATATATTGCCGCGCCGACCGGATATCCTCAACCAAAGCATCAAATTTGTCGTTTCCGTCGGTAAAAATTTTCACCTCATTGTCTTCTGTAAATACCGCGTCAACCGTTTTTAAATTATAAAAAACCAGATCGGAATAGCCCAGAAGCTGCGGATACTCCCGCTCCATCTGCCGGCTCTGCACGCTGTATTCCTGCATCCTGACCGCATCGCTTAGCTGCTCCTCAATGCCCTTGATCTTGAACATTTTCCGCTTATGCATGTCCGTTCCCGCCAGCAGATACAATAAAAATCCGATGCCGGGCAGCGCATTGATCACCAAAAGCCACGCCCATGCAGACTTCGGCTCCTTTCGCTGAAAAAACACGATGGTGATGGAGAAAATAAAGTTCATCACCAGAATGTGCCTGCCCGCAAAATACACCGTATCACATGTCAAACGCCAAAGCATATCAAGCGTTTCTGCCATTCCCTGCTGCCTCCTCTTCCATCTGCGGCGCGCTGATATCCGTATACATATCCAGAAGTCCCACCGTTTCACTCGCCGGCCTGCCATAGGCATTGCAGCACTTATGGGAAACCTCCTTGCTCCCGGCATTTCCTGCAGTCATCTCCACGCTCATGCGCGCCGCACCGAGCCGGATTTCGCTGTCCAGATGCTTCATGATATCCTGAATCATTTCCTCTTCATTCATTTTGGTGCTCCCTTCCCGTTTTCATGCAACCCGCATAATAATCCGCAAACCTGTCCGCCTGGCAGCGGCATCGCTCACAGAATCTGCGGACAGTGCTCCGCCAGCGCGCAGGCGCTACAGTTCGCCTTCCGCGCCGTGCAGATGCTTCTGCCATGATAAATCAGCTGAAAATTGATCCGGTTCCAATGCTCCTTTGGCAAAAGGCGCATCAGCTCCTGCTCCACCTCCACCGGGTTTTTGCCCTTCGCCCAGCCCAGCCGCTTCGAAATCCGAAACACATGGGTATCCACCGTCACCCCCGGGATTCCGTAAGCGTCCGCCAAAAACAGGGTCGCCGTTTTCCTGCCCACGCCCGCCAGCGTCAGCAGCCCTTCTATCGTCTGCGGTACCTGTCCGCCGTATTCCTCCACAATCTGTGTACAGCATTTTTTCATGTTCCGCGCCTTGTTTTTATACAGACCGACAGATTTGATATAGCCTTCAATTTCCGTAAGTTCCGCTTCCGCCACCGATGCTGCCGTCCGAAAGTGATCGAACAATGCCGGAATCGCTTCATCCACCTGCTTGTCCGTGCTCTGGGCGCTCAGCATGATCGCCACAAGCAGCTGCCAGGGCTCGTGATGATAAAAATGCTCCTTTTGAGTGCCATAGGCTTCATCCAGCCATTGTAATATGAAATTGAGCTCTGTCTTCGATGTGGGTTTCATTGGTATGTTCTCCGCTTCTCCTGCCGTCAAAAATCCAGCGACAGCCCGTCAAAAAAATCCCTGCGTCCCAGCTTTTCTTCCTGATAGCGCATCAGATATGCCTTCATCTCCGTATGGTTATCCCCGATGTCCTGCAAAATTCCGTCAAAATTGTCCTTCGTCACACAGCCCAGCGCCGCAAACAGCTCATAATACGCTTTCTCATCCCCATATTCCTGCAAAATCACTTCCCAGGTTTCCTCATGGGCACAGCCCTTCGTGTGTGCCAGCAGGTATTCCTCCAGCTCCCCGCGCACTTCCCCGGACAGGCCGCAGGGATTGAGCAGACGCAAAAGCGCGAGGCGCACCTTCTCCTGCCGTTTCAGGCTACGGTAACGCACCTGATCCGTTTTTTCGTAGTCCTCTTCCCCTGCCAGCACCTGCTTCTCATAACCGTCGTTGTCATCCTCCCGCATGAGCACCAGCAGTCTGGCATCCCAGCGCTGCAGCCAGTCTGCGCTGCCCGCCTCCTCAATCAAAAACAGGTGCGGCGCGTCCATTTTTGTCGCCGCTGCGGCCAACAGACGGGAAATCTCTGCGCCGTGCCCATCCCGGTCCACGCGGTTTTCCATCGGGCGCAGCACAATCTCCTTTAGCCTGTCGCTTCCCAGAAACAAATCCTTTCCCAGGCTGATTCGCTTTAATGGCAGCTCCACCCGCTCCAGCTTCGGGCAATGGGCGAAGGCCCAGCTTTCTATTTTTTCCACCGTATCGGGTATGGTCAGACTGCGCAGGCTGCGGCAATTAAAAAACGCCTTTTTATCGATCTGCGTTACCGGCATTTGCGCAATCAGCTCCGGCACGCTGACGTAGAGCATATCGCCCTTTGCGCCCAGAATCGTCACGCCCTCCCGGTTTTCCTCATAGGCCAGGCTTCCGCCTTTTATTTCCAGCCATTTTTTCTTTTCCTGCATGAAGCCCACTCCTCTTTTTACTGCCAGACACCGCACGATGCCCGCTTTGCGTTCCCTTCTGCATCAGCCTGGCAATTGCAGGAAACCGCTTTTGGCAGCTCCCACATCATCAGGACGTCCGGCGCTGTGTTCCGCCCCTTTACAGCTCCAGCGCTACGATTTCCCGCCGGATATCCCCCTGTCTCTCGGACAGCATCAGCTCTTCGTTATACTTCTGATAATCCGCGCAGCCGAATGCCGCGATGAAGCGGGCGCTGGCATCGTTTACCGTCAGCTCTGTCAGAAGGATCAGCATTTCATTCCCTCCCGAAAATGCGCAGTCCACAAATGCAAACAGCTGATGCAGCCGCTCCTGCACCCTGCCCGTTTCCTTTTTCAGCCCTTCCACCTGACCGTCGAATTTCCTTTTCAGAAAGGCAAAAACAGCCTCCCCGCTCCCAAAGCCCTCCGTCAGGCTCTCCTTTTGCGCCTCCTGTAAAAAGCGCAGCACCGCCTTATGCTTTCTTCGGTCGGCATCGGAGAGGGAATTCGCTTTCTCCATGGAGGAAAGCAATGTCCGACGCCCCTCCTCCTGCTTTTGCAGCATGGAAAGCAGGAACAAAGCGTCCGCCTCCGGCTGCTTTGTAAGCGCCGACCTCGCCGCGAGCAGCGGATTGCGCATATCGGTCAGATAAGCGGAGGTCTCCATCGCGCTGCGGATCTCTCCCTGCACCTTATCCATCAGCATGCCCAGCAGGGAAAGCCTTTCGTCAAAGGGGGCTTCCTGAGCCTTCTTTACGGTTTCTTCCTCCGCGCGCCCCGCGAGAATATCCTCCACATGATAATCCTTTTTATATTTCTGATACAGATCATAATACGCCGTAAACTCTTTGACAATCCTTTCATTGCGCAGGTATTGTCCCACCAGAGTTTCGTCCACCGAAAGCCCCTCCTGCTCATACAGCGTCAGAATGCCCGCCAGATCCTCCCAGCCCCGCGCCGTCACATAGGAACGGCCCTTTCCCGTCGTTTCGATCCGGTAAAAATATTCCTTTTTCAGGTCGAGGAAATTGGTGACCGCATTGTGAATGCCCTTTTCCTGCGCGTAAACCTTCCAGGCCTCGTAATCCTCCTCCACCTCCAGCACGCGCACCCGGTCCATGGTCACCACATCAAATTCCCGCACGGACCTGTTGTACTCCGGCGGATTGCCTGCGGTCACGATCGCCCACCCCTCCGGCACCCGGTGCCGTCCGAAGGTTTTATATTGTAAAAACTGCAGCATGGAGGGCGAAAGCGTCTCAGAAACGCAGTTGATCTCATCCAGAAACAAAATCCCCTCCTTCAAACCGCTCTCCTCCATCACATCGTACATGGAAGCGATGATTTCGCTCATCGTATATTCGGAAATATCCGTCTCCATCCCATCATAAAGGCGATGGCTGATGAAGGGCAGCCCGAGCGCGGACTGTCTTGTATGGTGGGTCATGGAATAGGAAACCAGGGCGACGCCGAGCTCCTGCGCCGCCTGCTCCACGATCGCCGTCTTGCCGATGCCCGGCGCGCCCAGCAGAAAAATCGGGCGCTGCCGCACGACGGGCACCACATAATCTCCGTATTCGTCCTTTTTTAAATAAAGACGCACACAATCCCTGACATATTCCTTCGCCTGTGTAATATTCATCTATTGCTCCCTCTCTTCCAGCTCTTCTTCCTCCAGCACCACCCGGATCGCCCAGGGCGGCACGGCGGGCGCTCTGTCATCCTCGCCCAGAAACGCGAAAATCACCTCATAGTCCGGCATGCGCTCCGGATATACGCCATAGCCGTCCGTAAAATAGATCAGCCCTTTCAGATTTTCAAATTCTCCCCGCTCCAAAAGTCCGTCCACATAAGCAAAAACGGGACGAAAATCCGTGGACCCGAAGCCCTTTAGCGTCTCCGTCCGCAAAAAGGCGTCAAAGTCCTCCTGGCAGGTAATCTTCACATCGGAGCGGATCTCGTTGTCACACTGTATGATGTGCACGTTGATTTTTTGAAAAAACTGCTCCGTTCCCTTTAAAATGGAATAGGTGCGCCGCAAAAAGCTGCGCAGCACGGACCCGCGGCAGGAAGCGGAGGTATCCAGCGCGATCACAAACTCCCTGACCTTTTTAGCGTCCCGGTATTCCAGCGGCTCCACCAGGGGCATGTTCCCATACCTGGAAAGCCCGTAGGTATAATAAATATAATCAAATTCCTCTTCGTTTACCTGCACGTCCTCTCCCGTCACCGTGAAACGCTGCAAAAGCTTCGCATAGTCATACCGGTCCCGGGTCGCCTCCGCCAGATTTTTTTCCATGCTCTCCGAAGAGGATTTTCCGGCGGAAAAGCTCTTTAAGTCCGCCTTCACCCTTTCGCTGATCTTTTTCCACATTTCCTGTGTGATCACCAGCTCCTTTTCCCCGGATGGCATCCAAAGCGCATGGGAATCCCGCCAAAAAAGACCGCGCAGCTCCTCCTTGCTCTCCTGGTCAGGCGGACGCCTGCGAAAATAGCGATAAACGCGTTCCGCCGTCAGCGCGCCGATTTCTCCCCGCAGCCCGGCAAGCGCCTGCCGGACCTCCGCATCATTTCCCAGTCCGGCAAAGGGCAGACGCATTTCCAGAATCGTATTTTCTACGGCGATGTCCGCCGCCAGATCCCACAGCTCCCGCTCCAGCCTGTCATACTGAAAGCTGTGATAAAAAATACAGTGCAGCAGCACATGCAAATACAGCCGCGCCGCATACCCTGCCTCCTCCCGGTAATGGCGCAGAATATACACAGGATCATAAAAAAGAGACGCCCCATCCGTCGCCGCCATATTGCTGCCGGCCCTGGGCACAGGCTGCAGCTTAAAAAGCGCCACATCCAGAAACCGCAGCTGTACCAGAATGGAATCCCGGGCAAGCTGCATCACCTGCTCCGCCAGCCGAACCGTTTTTTCCTGTCTGTCTTTCTCATCCATCAAACCAATCTGTTCCCTTCTTATTCTGCCCACATGCATCCATGATATTGATTATAGTAAAAAGGACAGCCCCTGTCAAAAGGTTCTGTCCCATCTTCACACTAAATTTTGTACCGGCACGATTTCCCGCGGTCTGCACGGTGAACGCGCCGACCTGCCGGAACTGTTCCTAAATTTCTGCTTCCCTGACCGGAATATCCAGAGCCGCAGCCGCCCTTCCTGCCGCCGCCAGCTCCTTTGCCAGCGTGTAAACCGCCAGAAAGGTGATATATTTCTGAGGTGAATAGCGCCCTTCCATCTCCCGCAGCAAAAGCTTCACTTCCCGGCAGGAAAGCGTTACCGTCTCACAGGAGGAAAGGGAAAGCCCCGCCATACGCATCACCCGGGTAATCTGATCCTGCCACTCGCTGTCAAAGCGCTCCTTCTCCCTGATGTAACAAAGCCGCTGGGGATTTTTAAAATGCTGGAACAGCCATTCAAATTTTTCCTCCTCCGTATGAATATCCTTCTTTTCCGGAATCGCCACCGGTCCGGGCGCGCACAGGCACTCCCGGCAAAAGCGCTGCAATTTCTGCCAGTCCTGCCAAAGCTGGTCCCGGTCGTACACCGGCTTGTTTAACAGCATTGCCATCAAAAGTAATACGCCCGCCATGCCGCCGCACATGCAGGCCGAATCCTGCCAGGGCTCCATCATTTCATACCAGCTCTCTCCATCCAGATACCCGCTATGGCGAATCCTTTCCCACAAAAATCTCCAGCCGCTGCGCAAAAGGCTGCCAAGGTCCTCCCGCGCCCGTTCTGACCCTTCCGTTTCCACAGCCGAAAGCACTCCCGCAGCCATGATTGCATGCTTGCGCTTTTTCCAGCCAAACCGCTCCAGAAAGGCAGGATAACGGCGCATCCACATCAATCCCTTCAAATACCATTCCCGCCGGCTGCCTTCTCCCGCACGCTGCATCCACACCTCGCAGCCTCTCTGATTGGCCACCGCGTAAATGACCGCCGGAGCCAGATAAATCCAGCTTTCCTCCATCCGCCCTTCCATGATCTTAAGCAGTCTCATTTCCGGCACAGACAGCTTTCCTGCTCCCTGCTGTCTGCGCAGGAAACGGATCGCATACATACTGTCTTCCTCCGCGCAGCAAAAATAAAGACATCCTTTTCCCTCATGCATCCTGATACACCTCGCGAAATTTCCCGTCTGCAATCAGCCCAAAGCTTTTCTTTTCCAGACTGTAGCAATAGACCTTATTGGTCAGCACTTCCTCCTCCCGGTTGCAGTGCTTGTTCGTATCGCGCAGACTGCTGCGCACCACATCCGGCGAAATCATGCCCATACTGTGCACCTGCGCCTCATGGATGCTTGTAAAAGCAATATAAAAATCCTCTCCGAAGCATTCCGCAATCCTTCTGGCCACGCCCGGATAAAACATGGCGATCGCGCCGTTTATTTCCAGCGTATTCGTCAGAATATATCCCCGCATTCCTTTTTTGATCCGCACCTGCTCCCCTTCCGCCATAAACCTGCCGTCCTCATGCTGCTTTCCGTCCCAGGAAAGCAGATCCTCCACAGAATAAAGCCGCGGCGGATATAAAAAGCTGGTATTCACCATAGCCGCCTCCAGCACTTCCTTTTCCGGTCTGTTCCATTTCTCCATCTGGCTCCGGTGCATTTTCGCGGTGAAATAATCCCCTCCCGCATGCGCCATCACCGCATACAGCACCAGGGCGATATCGCCAATCCGGATATGCGGCACATCCTCCAGCTCTGCTTTCGCGAAATAATAGTTTAGCGGACGCAGCACCAGCTCATTTTTCACCTTGTCATAGTCGCTGCAGTCGGAAAGGGCCGTGCTTTCCTGTGCCCGGATCGCCGCGCGCAGAATCTCAAACAGACGGGCAACCTCCTCCTTCTTCCGCTCTTCGCTGCCCTCGCTGATACATGTGATCACTTCCTCCGTCTGCTTCAAACGGGCGCAGCATTCCTTTTTCCCGTTTCTGAGCCGGAACATGAACTGACCGTCCTCGCAGGTAACCTGAAACGGATAAGGAAATTCCTCATCAATCCTCTCCTGCAGGTAGTTTTGCACGTATTCAATTTTTTCCCTCTGGTTCATTCGTACCTCCTTTGCTTGATTCATTCATGATGGGATTCTTGCCTCGAATGTTTGAAAATCAGAATTCGGAAAATCAGGAAATACAAGAAATCACATTTTGAATTTGATTCGGCTGTCTCAAGCCTTAAGGAAAGTATAGCACACGCGCCGGAAAAAGAAATGCCCTGTATGGCATCGTTCTTTATACAATCGGCCCTGGTAATTGGCTTTAAGTATATAATCGTGAAAATACCTGCCAGGTTTTTTTCAGGCCTTCCTCCAAAGGGATCCAGGAAAGACCTGTTGTCCGGCATATTTTGGCGCCGTCATAGAATTCTGTTTCTTCTTTTAAAAAGGGAAACGGTAAAAAAGCGTCCGGCGCTCCAAACGCCTCATGCTCTGCGGGAAGCTTTTTCAGCTTTGCCTGTCCAGCTGAGGCGTTTACGAAGGCATCCAGAAAGGCCTCGTAGTCCACCGCTTCTCCTGCCAGATTAAATGCGCTGTCAAAAGCCGCCGGGCTGCCGCACAGAGAAAGAAGCATTGCCGCGGCATCCTTGACATAGACGGGCTGGAAGCGTCCCTGCGCGCCGGTCGGGCAGAGAATTTCATGCCCCGTGCAGGCAAGCTGTACATAGTACGCTTCCCGCATAGCATAATTGAAGGGGCCATATAAAATGGCGGGACGGACAGAGGTATAGGTTACGCCGTATTTTTTACATGTGGCGACAAGCTCCTTTTCCAGCAGAAGCTTCTGCCAGATATATTCTCCGTTTTCGCCGCCAAAACGCCGCGTTTCCAGAGGGGACGCTTCCGTCAGCTTCTGCCCCGTCCATTTTTGATAAACGTCCGCCGTGCTGATAAAAATATACTGCTTCGGCATGCGCTTAAATTGCGTTAAAATTCCGGCAATGTCCCCTTCCTGATAGGCACAGAAATCAACAATGACGTCAAAATCCATTTCCCCGATCCGGCGCATGGCTTCCCTGTCATGCCGGTCCGCCCGGATGCACGCCGCGCCGAATTCTTCCATGGAATATGTGCCGCGGTTTACCACTGTCACTTCATTTTGAGCCGCCGCAAGCATGGTAAACACCCTGCCCAGAAAATAGCTTCCGCCAATTACCAGTATTTTCATATATGTCCTCCTTCTTATCAACTCCTGTCACGCCGCCCGCCATATCTCTTTTTTCATCATACACCACCACCACCCATTCCCGCAATCCCTGCCATATACGAAAATCGTCCTGTCGATTTCCGGAACTTTTCCGGGATTTTTCGGACTGTTTCTAAAGTATTTATAAAAAAATCCGTTCTTTTTCACAAAAGGCTATGCCTTTTCCAAATTTTGTGGTACAATTTTTACATCACTATGTTATTGGTCACAAAGTGAACAGTAACCCACTATACTATCTTCAGGGGGAAATACTATGGCAAAAGAAATGATTGCTATGCTTCTTGCCGGCGGTCAGGGCTCCCGTTTATACGCTCTGACGCAAAAACTGGCAAAACCTGCAGTTCCCTTTGGCGGAAAGTACCGTATTATCGATTTTCCGTTATCGAACTGCGTAAACTCCGGGATTGATACCGTAGGCATTCTGACCCAGTATCAGCCCATGGTTCTCAATGAGTACATTGGAAACGGACAGCCCTGGGACCTGGACCGTCTCTACGGCGGCGTTCATGTTCTGCCTCCCTATCAGCAGGCTTCCGGCTCCGACTGGTACAAGGGAACGGCGAATGCCATTTATCAGAATATTTCTTTCATTGAGCGCTACAACCCGCAGTATGTCATCATCCTTTCCGGCGACCAGATCTGCAAGCAGGACTACAGCGACTTTTTACGCTTCCATAAGGAAAAGGGCGCAGAATTCTCCGTTGCGGTCATGGAAGTGCCCTGGGAAGAGGCTTCCCGTTTCGGCCTGATGGTCGCGGACGAGAATGACAAGATCACCGAGTTTCAGGAGAAGCCCAAGGAGCCCAAGTCCAATCTGGCATCCATGGGAATCTACATTTTCAACTGGGATATTTTGAAAAAATATCTGATCGAGGACGAAGCGGATCCCGAATCCGAGAACGACTTCGGCAATAATATCATCCCGAACCTGCTGCGCGACGGGCGCAATATGTACGCCTATCATTTCAGCGGCTACTGGAAGGATGTCGGCACGATCTCCTCTTTATGGGAAGCCAATATGGAGGTGCTGGATCCCGAGCATTCCGGCATCAACCTGTTTGATGACGACTGGAAGATCTACAGCCGTAACAGCGGCATGACCGGACACCGCATCAGCAGAGGCGCTGTCGTGGAGAACTCCATGATCACGGACGGCTGCCGCATCGCAGGCGATGTGAAGCATTCCATTCTCTTTGCAGGCGTTACCGTCGAGGAAGGCGCCAGAGTGGAGGACGCCGTCATCATGGGCGGCACGGTGATTAAATCCGGCGCTGTTGTAGAACATTGTATTGTAGCCGAAAATGTTGTCATCGGTGAGAACGCAACCGTCGGCGCAATGCCCACCGAAGGAAAGAGCGGCGTGGCTACCATCGGCTCCGGCGTATATGTAGGAGATAACGCGAAGATCGGCCCTGACGCCATGGTCAGCAATAATGTAAAGGACGGTGATGAACAATGGTAAAATCCAATACAGACGCTTTGGGCATTATTTTCCCCAACAGCTATGATTCCCTGGTTCCGGAACTGGTCACGGAAAGACTGATGGCATCCATCCCCTTTGCCGGCCGTTACCGCATGGTGGATTTTTTGTTATCCAGCATGGTCAACTGCGGCATCGGAAACATTTCCATCGTTGTCCGCAGCAATTACCATTCCCTGATGGACCATTTAGGCTCCGGACGCGAATGGGATCTCGCCCGCAAGAACGGGGGCTTAAGCATTTTCCCGCCCTACTCTGAAAAGACGGTCAAGATCTACAACGGCCGCGTAGAAGCGCTCGCCAGCATCATGGACTTTTTAAAGGATCAGAAGGAAAAATACGTTTTCCTTTCCGACGCCAACATCGCTGTGAATTTCGATTTCGGCGCCATGCTAAACGCTCATATCGCAAGCGGTGCGGACGTAACAGTCGCCTATAAGGAAATGGAAATTCCGGAGGCAATGAAGCAGATCAACACGATCAATTCCGATCTGTACTATACCTTCAATATTGAAGACGGACGCATAACGGATATCCGCATCCGCCCGCAGGACGACGGCATCCAGAACCTTTCCATGAATATTTACCTCATAGAAAGAGAACGCCTGATTACAATGATCAACGACGCTTTCGTGCGCGGCAACATCTACTTCGAGCGGGATGTCCTTTCTCCCAAGCTGAATGAGCTGAACATTCAGGCATACCGGTACGACGGCTACCTGGCTTACATCAGCGGCATGAAGAGTTATTTCGACGAGAATATGAAGCTTCTCGACGAGGCGAATCTGGACGCGCTCTTCTCCGAAAGCCCGATTTACACCAAAATCCGTGACGACAATCCGACCCGCTATATCACAGGCGCAAAGGCGGAAAACGTCATGGCGGCTGACGGCTGCATCATCGAAGGAGAAGTGGAAAACTGCGTATTGTTCCGTGGCGTGCGGATCTGCAAGGGTGCAAAGGTGAAAAACTGCGTGCTCATGCAGGATACTGTCGTAGGCGAAGGCGCAGACGTGGAATACGTCATCACAGACAAGAACGTGACCATCTCCGCCGACAAATCCATCCGTGGAACCGATACCTTCCCGGTTTATGTGGCGAAGTTCCAGACCGTTTAAATCCTGACATTCCATAAAACGTGACAGTTCGGCCAGGTCTGGACTGTTGCCAAAAAACAGCCATGCTCTTTTCTGCAAAAGAGGCATGGCTGTTTTCTTGTTACGAATCCTGGTCAGAAATACGAAGAAACTGCGCAGCTTCAAAGAACATGATTCATGACAGCTCTGCGGCCTTTTCCTTTTTTCTGATCCGCAGATAATATAAAACTCCCGTCACATCCGCCAGAAGCCATCCGATGGGCACCGACCACCAGATTCCCGTCACGCCGATCGCCGGCAATGCAGACAGCGCATAGGCGAGCACAACCCGCGTCCCCAGCGAAATCACCGTCAGCACCAGCGACATGCCGGGACGGTTGATCGCACGATACAGCCCGTAGAGCAAAAACAGGCATCCGATCCCGCAGTAAAAGGCCCCTTCCGTGCGCAGATAGGAAACGCCCACCGCCAGAATTTCCGTTTCATCGGGGCGAATGAAAATCAAAAGCAGCTGTTTTGCAAAAAGTACCACGAGCGCGGAGATGCAGATACTGAAAATTCCGGCCGTTTTTATGGCGGCGCGCATGCCGGCATCGATCCGCTCTTTCTTTTTTGCCCCGAAATTCTGCGCGATAAAGGTGGAAAACGCATTTCCGAAATCCTGCACCGGCATATAGGCGAAGGAATCGATTTTTACCCCCGCCGCAAATGCAGCCATCACCACAGGGCCGAAGCTGTTCACCAGCCCCTGCACCATCAAAATTCCGAGATTCATCACCGACTGCTGCATGCAGGTGAGGGCGGAAAATTTCCCGATTTCCTCTGCAGTGGACAAACGAAGCCGCATATTTTCCCTTTTTATGCGAAGTCCGGGAACAAACAGCTTTGTATAGGCAAAAAGCCCCAGTCCGGACACCCACTGGGAAATCACCGTCGCCCATGCCGCGCCGGCCACTCCCATGTGCAGCGCCAGCACAAAAATCAGATCCAGCGCGATGTTTAAAAGCGCCGCCAGCCCCAGAAACAACAGCGGCACAAGGGAGTTCCCCACCGCCCGCAGAAGCGACGCAAAATAGTTGTAAAAAAAGGTCGCCGCTATCCCCCAGAAAATCACCCACAGGTATTCCCGCATCAGCATGTAGACCTGATCCGGAACCGACAAAAGATGCATGATCGGATCGAGAAAGGCAAAAACCAGTACATTTAACAGCACCGTAAAGCTGGCGATTAAAAGAAAGGACACAAACATATCCTCCTGCAGCTTTTCTTCATTTTTTTCTCCAAAGCGTACGGAAAAAACAGCGCCGCTTCCCATGCACATGCCCAGCAGAATCGACGTCAGAAAGGTCATCAGCGCATAAGAGGAGCCCACTGCCGCCAGCGCGTCCGCTCCCAGAAACTGTCCCACAATCAGCGTATCCACCACATTATAAAGCTGCTGCAGCATGTTGCCGCATATCATGGGCAGTGCAAAGCGCAGCATCGTTTTCGTGATATTTCCTGTTGTCAGATCAATCTGTGCCATGGTATGTTTTCCTCCGGTCCCTTTCTTTCATTTATCACCAAATCCAATGATTTCTCCAATATGACAGACGCCTGCGTCTGTGTTCGTCACTCGCCGCCCGCCGTAGGGCTGCTCATCCTTCTCTCTAAAGCTCACTTATCATAATAAAAAGAACGCCAATAAACGTCAAGGTTTTTCGCAGGGAAATCAATTTTGGGTCCGCAGCAGGGAGCGGGGAGAAAAACCGGGCGGGGCGGATGGGACAGGGAGCGGCGGGAAGATGGGCGGACGGAGGACACAGGCTGTTTCCTGACGCTTTTATCCGGAGCGGAGAAATTCCCAAAATGACAGGATATTCCTGGGACAGGGCGCAAAACTGTCTGAACGCAGTGAGTTTCCGCGGGCAACGAGCCAAACGGGCATGCTTGCATGCACATTTGGCGACTGCCGCGAGAGCCAGCACCCCCACAGGGTGCTGGCTGCGCCCTGTCCTGTTTAGGAATAGCCGGTCATTTTGCGGAATTTCCCGCTCCGGATAATGCGGCTGGAAACAGCCTGTGTCCTCCGTCCGCCCATCTTCCCGCCGTTCCCTGTCCCATCCGCCCCGCCCGGTTTTTCTCCCCGCTCCCTGCTGCGGACCCAAAATTGATTTCCCTGGTTTTTTTGCATCTGCCCTTTTAAAAGAATATTCATCGTGGTAAAATAAGAATGACAGGTATCATGACGCGGCTGTCACAGCGTACAGCCGCAGGCGGCGGGCGTTCCCGCTTTTTAAGGAGGAATTTTCTTATGGCAAACAGAATCATGCTGAACCAGACCTCTTACCACGGTGCTGGCGCGATCGCAGAGATCGCAAACGAAGCGAAGGCGCATGGCTTTTCCAAAGCCTTTGTGTGCTCGGACCCTGACCTGATCAAATTTCATGTGACAGGCAAGGTTACGGATATGCTGGAAAAAGAGGGGCTTTCCTATGAAATCTATTCCGATATCAAGGCAAACCCCACCATTCAAAATGTACAGAATGGCGTTGCCGCCTTCAAGGCCTCCGGCGCAGATTATATCGTGGCGATCGGCGGCGGCTCCTCCATGGATACAGCCAAGGCGATCGGTATCATCATCGCCAATCCGGAGTTTGAGGATGTCAGAAGCTTAGAGGGCGTCGCACCCACCAAAAATCCCTGCGTGCCCATCATCGCCGTTCCCACCACAGCGGGCACGGCCGCCGAGGTCACCATCAACTATGTCATTACCGACGTGGAGAAAAAACGCAAATTCGTATGCGTGGATCCCCATGATATGCCCATCATCGCCGTCGTGGATCCCGACATGATGTCCTCCATGCCCAAAGGACTGACCGCCTCCACCGGCATGGATGCCCTGACGCACGCCATCGAAGGCTACACCACAAAGGCAGCCTGGGAAATGACGGATATGTTCCACTTAAAAGCGATCGAAATTATCGCAAAATCCCTGCGGGGCGCTGTGGAAAACACCAAAGAGGGACGCGAAGGCATGGCTCTTGGCCAGTATATCGCCGGCATGGGCTTCTCCAACGTAGGGCTCGGCATCGCCCACTCCATGGCGCATACGCTGGGCGCGGTTTATGATACGCCTCACGGCGTCGCCTGTGCCATGATGCTTCCCATCGTCATGGAATACAATGCGGACTGCACCGGGGAAAAATACCGGGAAATCGCCCGCGCGATGGGCGTAAAAGGCGTGGACGCAATGGATCAGGAAGCCTATAGAAAGGCAGCCGTCGATGCGGTCAGCAGGCTGTCCGCTGACGTCGGGATTCCCTCTAAGCTGGAGGCTTTAAAGGAAGAGGATCTGCAATTCCTTGCGGAATCCGCTTATGCGGATGCCTGCGCGCCCGGCAACCCAAAAGATGCCAGCGTGGAGGATCTTAAGGCATTGTTCCGGAAGCTGATGTAACATTTCAATGGTCCAACCAAAGCAATACCGGCAGACCGGATTTCGCGCCTGCCTGAAAAGCAGCAGAGCACATTTTTGTTCTGCTGCTTTTTTATAAAAATTTTCACTTTTTTATGTAACCAACTTCCATATTTTGTGAATATATATTATAAAGAGACGTATCATAATACACGATCTGCTACCTCTAAATCGGATATTATTTGTCTATTGTATCCATCTTCCTTCTCAGAAAACCATTGGAAGCATCCTTTTATGAACGTAATTTTTCAGGCTATCCGAAAACAGGCATGGTTTTCCCTACCCGCTCCTATTCTCCGTAGATGCTGCTTCTCAAATATGCGCGGTTTGCCTCAAAATCCACCTGCAGCACTGCCATGCCCCGGATATCCGCATTCTGATAGCTTCCGCTGACCGGCACACTCCCCTGCACAATATCATAAGAAAGCATTCCCCCTGCCTGCAATCCCAAACGATAGCATTCCATCGCGGTCAGATTTGTGGTAAGATTCGGCAAAAGCCCTTCCGCCAGCTCCTGCGGATTTGTCAGAACCGTTTTCGGAAGCTTTTTTATGACCCCCGTAAGAACCTTGCGCTGCCGCTCCGTGCGGCCGAAATCCGTTCCGATATAGCGGTTCCGGCTATAGGCGAGCGCCTGTGGTCCGTTCAAATGCAGCATGCCGCTGGCAGAAGTGTCCAGATAATCCGTCCCCTCCGGCCGTCCTGTCAGCATATTATATTCCACCAGATAGCCGTTCACATACTGCACCTCTTCATTGCTCAGCTCCAGATCCACGCCGTCCACCGCATCCACCAGATTGGCAAATGCCTCGAAATTCACCAGCACATACCGGTTCACCTCAATCCCGAAATTGAGCTCGATCGTTTCCATCAAAAGCTCCGCACCGCCAAAGGCATAGGCCGCATTTAACCGATTGCCCTCATGGCCCGGAATTTCCACATACATATCCCGCAGCAGCGACGTCATCTGGATCCGTTTTGTTTTGCTGCTGACCGACAACAAAATCATGGCATCCGACCTGCCGTCCTCTCCGTTCTCCCTGGAATCGTTGCCGATCAGCAAAATATTGGTCACACCGTCCTCCGTCATGGACTCGGCTGACACATTTTCGATCTCGGAGTAGCGCATCCTCCCATATACCAGCTGTACCAGCAAATACAGCCCCACCAAAACCACAACCGCCAGCACCGCCAGCAAACACACCAGCTTCTTTAAGAAACGACCGCGCTTTTTCCTTTTCTTACGGGGCGCTCTCCTTTCCCCCTTCATGCTCATACCTTTCCCTGTTCGCCGGACAGGCGTTCTTTTCTCATGGAAAAACTCGCTCTCCTCCTCATCGTCATCCCCGTCGTCATCCTCATAATCCTCTGTATCTTCATAATCCTCTGTATCTTCATAATCCTCTGTATCCGCATAGTCCTCTTTTTCGTAGCCCTCTATATCCTCATCATTGTCTTCATAATCCTCTATGTCCTGCCAATCCTCTGGGCCTTCATCGCTCTCTGCACCCACAGCTTCCTCTCTGCCATCGTAGTCCCGGTCCGCACGCTCTTTTCCCAGCAAAATATCCTGGTCCACGTACGTGATTTCTCCCCTGAAAAAATTCTCCTCCGGATCGCCGCCAAACCCGCCATCCGAACCATCATAAATATCCCTGTCCTTCATATCAAATCTTCCTTTCACCCATCCGCCAGACGAAATAAATTTCTCTCTTATCGGAAAAGTGTTTATTTTTTTAAGAATTCTATATCTGCCATCACTCCATAATGATCACTGGCACATAAATTATTAACAGGGTTTATTTCCGTTCCAAATAGTTCTACCCGGTCAAATCGATAACCATTTCGAATATCCATAACATATATCCTGTCAAAATTTTCAGGGGCATATGTTGATTCTTTTCCCTTCCAACGCGGATTGTTAATACAATCCAGAGTCGGCAAAAGTTCCTGCCCATTCACAGCAGCGTAAACGCTTGACACTTCGTACCAGTACGGTTTCGCTTCATTTCCATATATTGTCTGCTCACCAATCATGAATCGATGTACACTGGAATTGACGCCACAATTGAAATCACCCAGAACGATAAAATAATCAGCCAGTGCGCTCTGTTCATGACTAAATTTGTCGATAGCAACAATTTGCTCCTCTTTTACTTTTATAGAATCCCATGGCAAATGTACATTCGTGACTGAAACTCTTATGTTATTGATATTAATCAATACATTCAACGCACAACTATTCTTATAATTCTTGTCAGTATGAAGAAACATACAGTTTGCAAAAGAATATTTGCTTAAAATAGCTAAACCTTCGTTTTCATTAGTATACTTTCCAAATTCAGAATAAGGGTACTCTGACATATTTGATAAAAAATCCTGATAAAATTGTGGTGTAATTTCCTGCAGAGCTATTAAATCAGCATTGACATTCCGGATTTCTTCCAGAATCTGTTCGAACCGGTTCCCAATCCCTTTGGTTTCGTTCCACACATTGTATGTTGCAATTTTCATATTTTAAGCTCCTTTTTGCAAACAATTTCAAAATAACTTAAGCTTTCCAATTGGTAATTACAGAATTTTGAAAAAATTATAACCGATTACTAACGGGTACACAATACCAAAAAAGGGAGATAAATTCCAACCTATTGATTCGTATGTGCGCTAAAGCGCACAAGGGTCATAATCATGAAATTATCATATATAATATGGTTCCAAAAAGTATGCTGATCAGAGAATTTTGCTTCCAGCGCTGCAAAGCGACCACACTCGCGACAGCAAGCAATTCCGGCAGTCCAAAGGGCGCTGCCATGATATGCACATCCTTTAAACAATAAATAACCAGCATTCCGATGATCGCCGCCGGAAGCACCTTTCCCAGATAAACGATATAGGAAGGCGTGCTTTTCTGAAAAAACAAAAACGGCAAAAAGCGCAGCAGGCACGTCACAAGCGCCATGACCAGCACAAGAGCCGCCGCATGTATATCAAAGCCCATTCCCTTTTCCTCCCCAACCGGACGAAATCCGCTTTCTCATGACCGTCAAAACAAAGGTGATCAGAAGCATCGCGGGAATCAGAAAATATTCCGGTCCAAACAACACCAGACACACAAGCGAGCACAAAAGACCCGTCAACGCCGGAATATGATTTTCTCCGGATATCCACTGCTGCGTAAATGCCGCAACAAAAAGCGCCGTCATGGAAAACTCAATTCCTTTTGTTGAAAAAGGCAGCACCCCTCCCAGCAGATTGCCAATCACGCTTCCCGCGACCCAATAGCACTGATTAAAGAGCGAAACCAGAAAGCGAAACAAATCGCCGTTTTCTTCATCGGGCGCCTCTCCGTCACAAAGCAGAGAATACGTCTCGTCCGTCAAAGAAAAAATCAAGTACGGTTTATACCTCCCTGCACCCTGATAGCGCTCAATCATGGAGATGCTGTAAAACAGATGACGCGCATTCACCATAACGGTCGTGAGAGCCGCCGTCACGACAGAAGCCCCTCCGGCAAGCAGCCCCACCCCCACATACTGCATGGAACCGGCATAGATCAACAAACTCATCGCGCACGCCCAGCAAACCCCATACCCCGCATTCCGCAGCAAAATACCAAATCCGATCCCGAGAATCACATATCCGGCCAGCACCGGAACCGATTTATAAAACGCCTGCCTTATCACAAATGTAACTCTATTCTTCACACAAACTCCTCATTTCATACCCTCTGTCTCAGGAACCCCCTCTCCCTTTCCATGATCCAATATTATAACAACAAAAAAGAAAACATGCAATTTATCCCATCCTTATTTCATCAATTCTTCATAACTTTGGGCGGCTGTCCGCCGCCTTTCATTCGCCCGCCACTTTATCGCGTGCCGGTGAAGTAGGATTCCAGGATTTGCTTGATGTAGTGATAGCGCCGCGCGTAGGAATTTTCCACCCGGATCAGCTCAAAGCCGTGCGCCCTGCAAATCCGCTGCTTTTGCTCATCCCGCCGCCGCACCGCTTCCTTCGTCATATGCTCCTTCCCGTCCAGCTCCACCGCCAGAATCGGCAGCTGCCTGCCGCCATACTGATGCTCATAGATCACAAAATCGAACCGCCCGTTATAAAAAAGACCGTCCGCCGTAATATTTTCCTGAAAGACCTGAGAAATCGCCACTTCCTTTTTCACGGAGCACCTGCGGTTATTGTTGAGCACATTGTCCAATGCAAAATTCAGGCTGGTCAGAAACTGGATTTCCGTCTCCGTGCTGTAGGGCTTGATTCCCAGCGCCCGGGACGCGGATGCCTCCGGCGTCACCTTGCACTTCCCATTGGTTTTCACATAGTTTACCAGCTCGTACACATCGTCCCGCTCATCTTCCCGGTGCAGCCGCTCCAGATTTTTCCCGCTGCCCAGAATGACGAGCTGCTCCCTGGCCCGGGAGGTCGCCACATTGATCAGCTCCTGATTATTTTTCAGCCACCCATAGGTGCGCTCCGTGGTCTGGTCCGTCAACGCCAGAGAAAATAAAATCACATCCTTTTCATCTCCCTGAAACGCATGCACCGTGCCGCAGGTCGCCCGTTCCAGATGATTTTCGGACAAAAGCTGCCCGATATATGCCCGCTGGTTCGCAAAGGGCGTGATGATGCCGATCTCCTTATCCGGATGCTTTTTGACAAACTCCAGAATCTCCTGCGCCTCCCGGGGCGCGGTATTTTTAAAATCCGTAGGATTATCTCCCACATCCAGCATCAGAAGCGGTCTGGGAGACCAGGTTCGGCTGTCGATGCAAAGCCTGCTGTTATAATATTTCTCATTGTTGAACTGTATGATTCTTTTGTCGCAGCGGTAATGATGCCGCAAAAGAATTTCATCACTGACCGCGTCGCAGGCGAGAAACGCCTTGTAAACGGAATTTTTCCGGTAATCATATTCCTCCGACACCAGATAGCGCTTGCGCAGCACCTCGTTGTCCTTTTGGTCCAGCAAAATCACCGGCGATAGCTGCTGGGGATCGCCCACCAGCATCAGGCTTTTCCCCCGGATGATGGGCACCAGGGATAGCGCCAGATTACACTGGCTCGCCTCGTCGATGATCGTCATATCAAAATATGGTTCCGGCTCCCCCAGCTTATGCGCCGATATGCAGGTAGTCGCCACCACCGGAAAAATGCGCAGAAGCCGTTTGATATTTCCCGCCTTGCCAATCCAGCTGCGAAATTCCTCCAGCTGCAGCCGTTCCTCATCCATACATATAATTTTGAGCAAATCCTCATTTTTCGGTTCGCCCAGGCGCTTTAAATATTTCACCGACGTGAAATTCAGATAGGTGCGAAAGCTCGCCTCATCGTCGGTTAAAAGAGCGAGCGCTTCTTCATCCGTCACCTCTCCGATCTTTGCAAGCCGCCTTTCCACGGCGGCGAGCTGTCTGCCCTGCAGGTCGGTCTGAAAGGTCAGATGCCGGTTGGTCTGCATCAGGCTTTCAATGGATTCCTTCTGCTCCCGCAGCGTCAGGATTTCCTCATGCTTTTTCAAAAGCTCCGTCAGCTGCCGCGTCCGCAGGATTTTGTCCCCCTTGTTGCGGTCCAGCGTGCTTTCAAATACGTTCATCCCCTTCACCCGCTCATAGAGGTCGCGCACCTCTTTTAAGGACTGCGCCACCACCGCTTCATTGCCCAGCCGCAGCACCGGAAAGGGGATGTATTTTCCGGACTGCCAGGGGATCGACTTTAAGTTTTCCACCACCGTGTCAATCGGATGATTGTTGTAGGAGGAAAGCAGCACCGTTTTTTCATTAAAAAAGGCGGTCACAATCGTGTTGACGATCGTATAGGATTTGCCCGTCCCGGGAGGTCCCTGTATGTAGGTGACCGGATATTTTACCGCATTATGGATCGCCAGAAGCTGATCCAGATTCGCCTGACGCTTCAAAAGCGCAATCGGATAGTCCTTCCGCCGGACGGGCCTGCCTGTCATTTTTCCGAAAAAAGCCTTTAGCGGCTCGGTCAGGCTGTCCTCCTCAGACATTTTCACGATCGCGGCATACTCCGCTTTTAAGTCCACCTTCCCGTCAAAGGCAAGCGCGATCAGGTAAGGGCGATCGTCCACGCCGTCTATATGCCGGTTTCCTTCCGTAATGAGATCCTTGATCGCTTCCTGATTTTTTTCAAATTCCTCCAATAACGCAAAATCGCAGGGCTCCAGAAATTTCCGGATGCTCTGCCGCTCCCCGTTGATCGTAAATTCCCTGCAGATCGTAATCTCCTCCGCCGGCTTTAACAGTCTTCTTTCCACGTCCAGAAACAGCTTCCGGTATGCCAGCACATATAGGGCATCCTGCCCGTCTCCCCGCTTCGTCCCACGCACCGGAACGCTCAGCACATTCATGCACAGCTGCCGCAGCCGAAAGCCCGTCCGCCCCTTTTTATCCGCCGCCTCCTCCTGAAATTTTTTCACAATTTCGGCAAACTGCTCTCCTGAAAGCCAATAGCCGCTTTTGCTCAGCTTATCCTGATCCAGATGGGAAATCAGAGAATAGTCGCATTGATAGGGCTGCGTGTCCAGCCGGTTACAGTCCGTCAGGTAATTGAGAATTTTCAGATTCGCCGTCTGTCCAAACAGCGGCTCATATTTTTCCGGATGCCCGTCCAGCTCCGCCGCCAGCTCCCGGCTCCCCTCATAATAAGAGCCCTCCACAACGCCGGAGGACAGGATGGAATCCACGAAAATAAAAAGCTGCTTCACCGTGTGGTCGCCCAGATGAAAGCCCTGCACCCGAAGCCCCCGGTAGCGCATGTCAATCCGGTGAATCGCGATCCAGTATCGGGTCACATTTTCTTCCTTATTCCGGTATTCGATGGAAAGCCATTTTCCTTCATGGATTGCCCGGAAAATGTTCTGGGCGGTGGAGGTTTGTGTCATAGTCAATGTCCTTTTGATTGTTCTCCTTTTAAAAAATCTCTTCTCGGAAAAGCGTTCCCATTCATTACATTTAGAAGGTTGTTTTTCGTCCTATATATCTACTCACTTTTCTCTATATGCCAAATAGTCATTTTCAAATGTTGTATCTGAAAATTTCCGCTCACGCCAGGTATTCCTTATTATTAGCATAGTCATAAAGCAATCTTGTCACTGACGACAAAATTTCAGAAACTTTAATTTCCCAATTAGAAAATTCTTCTGCCGTTACTCCTGAACGAAAATTTCCATGTGCTATAGAATTTCTTCTATTTACTAATGCATCAATATCAGTTTGACAATCATCGAATAAATTTATGGGTAATCCTACTTTATATAAGTTCTTCTGCAATACTATGTACCATAAATTAGATTCCGTGTCTATTATTTGATCGTCAATATTTAATTCCTGTTCTTTAAAATCCTCAACCTTTTCCATAAAATCAACGCGACGATATAAACGATGTAATCGGGCATCATCTGGCAATTCTTTACGAAAAATTTCACATTTTCTATCTAAATTTTCGTAAGCAATAAATTCTTTATGCATACTTGCTACCATCAAGCCCGTATTTACATCTTTGCGAGTTAATCTTTGCGAGTTTATATACTGCACATACGTCTGCAAACAAATTTTTATATATCCTTCCAGATGTGAATACAATATTAATACCAGACTTTTTCTATATTTATTTTTATTTTCTTCCGCAATCTCGTTCAATTGATTCTTGAAAAAAGCAAGTTCCTCTTGTCTCCAGGCTAACTCTGCTTCAAGATCTGCCCTCAATTCATCTGCCGTCAAGAATTCTACGCACTCCTTCCGTAAATAGCTTTATTCTCGTTTTTACTCCATTCACACTACCAGTCTTATAGGACTGTAGCTCTGTTCCATACTTAATTTGATTAACGGCTTCGATAATTGCTTTCGCACAATCATACGATATTATTTGTTCTATCAAAGACGCAATTGAAATTGCAATCCCATCAAAATAGTAGAGCACAAATTCATTTTTTATGGTTCCATTAGCTGTTCTTCCTGAAAAAGCTTCTTCACCCCAATTTTCGTTTATAAACTTAAAGGTTTGTTCAAAAATATTTTTCTCCTTTTGATAATCAAATTGAATTTCTTCGGTGGTTATTTTTTCTAAATATCTAGTCAAATATTCCGTTACAGGATTTTTATAATTTTCTATATCATTTTTAACAGCAAAGAATCTTAAAACAAGCTCCTGATCATATTTCATTTTTCTCTTGTCTGATGCGACTCTATTAATTACAGACTTATAGTCCTCATTTTTACTGCACTCTTCTAAAAAATCAATTCCTTTTGCACCCAATAACCTGATTGTACAATTCCGTATTTCCTGTGCAGATAAAATTTCACCACCTGTATTCAGTCGTTTAAACATATGGTACTTTAAAGAGATCTCACTCTCCTTTTTAATAACTTCCATACGAACAAAACTTCTTTTTATTTTTATCTGTAAAGCTTTTGGTAAACTGTCAAATGTTAATCCATTTAAATCCTTGACTATATCGCATCCGTGTAACACTAAAAAATCATCATCGGTTTCACCTAAACGTTCTCCCCTGAAATGTAGATAACTGGATATTCTTTGCAATCCATCAATTAATTCATAAACTCCATCATCTGTCTCAATAACAAAAATCGGTGGAACAGGCATTTCTAAAATCAATGACTCTACAAAACGTGACTGCTTTTCCTCTTCCCATCTAAAAAGTCTTTGATAATCTGGTGCAATAGTCAATTCTTTATTTTGATACATATCATACAACTCATTAAATGAGACATCTAAACTTTTTGTTCTGATTTTAATAATTTGACTATCTACATTTTCGATTAAATTCTCTATTGCCATACTTTTCCTCCCTATATTCAATTTCTCACAACATGTGACCATATCTTTATTATAGCAAGATTCACGAAATTAACAACACTTTTTATCTTGTTACGCAATAGGACGCGTTTTTTGAGTCCTGCTATATAAAACTCTTACCCCGTTATTTCAATGCCCGCAATACCACATAAATTAAAGGGAAAATAACTCCTGCAACGTCTGTACAGCCTGCTTATTGCTTCGTAACAATAGCAGGCAAAATAACGAAGCAACAAGATTTCGCAAAAAAGCCATTATGATACAATGAACGCTTCTCATCCAAAAACAGGGCCATTCGGCAAGTTTTGTCCATACCACCGACACAATGTCACTCCGTTTAGCGACAAGCGCTGGAGCAAAGAACCGGCGTCCGCCGCTAAATGAATTTTCATTGATCACCGATAATTAATCTCATGCCGACTTCACTCCCGTTTTTTTCACCGGTTTCCCGAAAGCCGATCGAGGCATAAAGATTTCTTGCGACAGCATTTGTTTCGTAATAGGCTGTATAAATCTCTTTCACCCCAAAGCGGTTCACCAGATAAGCGATTCCCAGCCTTAATGCCACTTTCCCATATCCTCTATTCTGATACCTTTGATCGATCATAAATTTCCACAGGGTATAGTATTTCTCAGCCTCATAGTATCCCAGCATCATGAATCCAACCATGACATGATCGGCATAGATCGCAAAGGGGTACGCTGTATCGTAATACGCCCACGCCTGCGCCAGCGAGCGTTCATTGGATGAGACGAAATTCCTTTGGCTGTCCGCAATGCGCAGGCTAAGGCATTCCTCATAATTTTCTTTTGTAATTTCCCTTAATGTGACCATCGTAATCTCTTTTCCACTTTATGACATCCAGGTCAGCTGTCAATCGCGCAGCAGCATCTCATCTGGTTACCCGAAACATATACGCATATTTCCGCATCTGCTGCCGCAATGTCTCCTCTACCCGCAGCAGTACCCGCTCTTCATAGCATCCCTTTCCAAATACATCCATGCGCTTCAGTTCCTCAAGCAATACGCTTCCTTTTTCCTGAAACCGCAGGCAGGAACCATACAATTCATTCGCCGCATCCATCTGCTCATCAAAATCCCGGGAAAACGGCTTCGCCCAAATCCTTTTGCGGCACTCTTCTGCTCCCATTTCCGGCGGAAATGCTTCCCGCAAATCCGCAAAAAGAGAAAGTCCCATATCAAAATATGGGCACAATCGAAAATCCCCTGTCCGGGTGTGATAGATCACCGCCATGTTATTCGTATGGCGATCTTCATTCAGAAAAAAAGCATCCACCTCCAGCATACCGGCAAGATATCTGCCAAACTTCTCCAGACCGGTGTAGACTGTTACCTGCTCCGCCAAAAATCTGATTCTTTCCTTCACGGAGGAAATTTTTCCCAGCATACCGGAAAGCCCCATGCCGGTATGCATGCGGAATAAATGCTCCAGCGTGATCAACTCTTCCTCTGGATGCAAAAAATTTCTGCTGCGGCAGCCCATCAATCTCTCACCGTGAAATTCGATTTCAACCGGCTCATATGCAACGACGTTTGGCACTGTGGAGTGGGAAAGCATTTGGGATGCCACAACCTCAGCCAGCCCTTCATACCCCATATAGTCTGCCTTATACCACCATTTGCCGTCACTCCACTTTAACTGATTTCCTTTTGAAGAACGTCCATTTTCCTGTTCCGGTCCACAGCTTTGAAAAACCACACGCTTCATCTTTCCACCATTTTACCATCTTCCATGAAAAATAAACGGAGCCACTGTTTATCCTCCGCCATCCTCCCCTTCGTTTTTTCAATGATTGTCAGTGGATCGTAGCAATCCAGCCCGAGCTCTTCCAGAATAGCCTTCCTGTGATCCCGCCCCTTTGGAAAGCAGCGACTCTCCAGAAAATACGTAAAATCCTCCCAGTCCGGCTTCCTTTTTATGCCGAAAGCGCAATGGAGAATATCATTCGTCCTGTTTTCAATGGCTATGTGCCTGTGTTGAAAATCAACCCAGATAATCGTACAAAGCTTCTCCAAAAACATATACTCCATCCGCATCGTGAAGCCTTCCGGCTGCTTCCTTTGCACTTCTATTCGCTCCTCATGCAGATACCGGGACATCGTCTGCCGGGATACGCCGTATTTCTTTGCCAGCGCTGTCACTGTTTCACCGTTTTGTGCCGCTTTCCTGGCTTGTGTCACCTGCTCGCTTGCCAGGGCTGGCTTCCTCCCCGCGTTCCGTTCATTTTTCACTGTCATGCCCTTTGACTCCTGCTATAGTTGACTTTTTCCCGCTAACGCTCATTATATCATGGACCTGCGGTCCATGATCGCCATTCGCCGCTCGCCGGATGAGCGAGCTCATCCTTCTCGCTAACGCTCATTATATCGTATGATGGCGGGTGTGTCAAATAATTAATTTATTACCTTTATGGCTGATGTTCAAAGTTACAGTTCAAATGCCAAAAATGACAGATACCCGGCGAAAAGAAGCAAATGCAGACGGAAACAGTAACCCAATGTCATTTGTTATAAATCCGGAAAACTTTTGATTTTTACCTTTTTACCGGAAAATGCGATCCCAAGCTTCAGAATTTTTTCCACTCCGTCGCTTTGCATTTCCATATCATATTGCTTATGACTGATCTGATCCAGCGCCTTTGCCGCCAGCTTCTCCTGTGCTTCTTCGCTTAAGCCGGTCTCTGATTTTAATTCCATGATAATTCCCGGATGTTTTTTATTTCTCGGAATCAGACTGATATCATACCTTCCCTTCCCGGATTCTCTGTTCGATTTGATTTTGTACTGATTATCCATCAGAGCCATCAATCCAAGAATTAATCCATGATAAAATCCTTCTGCACCGGAATCGTAAAAACTGATAGATTTATCCATATATTCTGCAATCGCCTGCTGTAAATTCTGTAAATCATTTGCATAAAGGCTCTCCGCAACCTTGTTGGCTGTCGTTTTTGTAATAGCTCCAATCTGCAGCAGGTGCGCAAGAATTTCACTTTTATAAACGGCTGCTATTTCTCTGTTCGGAATCATCACTTCACATAAATATGTCCCGTCCGCCTGCAGTTCCTTTTTTGGCGCTTTCAGGTATCCGGCAACCAATAGCAGACTGTAGATATTTGCAGGTTCTTCACTGAGAGATCGATAGAGCACATTCTCATCTATCCTTGCGATAACCATCTCCCCCTGCAAAAGTGCATAAAGCCGTTCTGTTATGTCATCTGTCGCCACCCTCAGCACATCCTCAAGCACTTCATTTTTTCCGGTATTCACCCAATATGCCAAAGGAATACATCCCTTTGAAATATAGTTAATTACAGACCAGGGATTGTATATTTCCTCACTTCCAAACAGATAGCCGTCATACCAGGCCTTCAATTCATCTTCCATGCCAGCTACACCATAGTATTCCATCATCTGATGTACTTCCGGATAGGTAAATCCAAAAAAGCCGGCATACTCCTCATCCATGACGGAATTTACCGTCAGATTGTTCAATCCGCTAAAGATGCTCTCCTGCGCGATCCGCAAAATACCTGTCAAAAAGCCATAGGAAAGATTTCTGTTGTCTTTAAAAGCCCCGGAAAAAAAATTACGCATGAATCCGGTAATCTCATCATAGAAATCTTTCGCATATCCCTCCTGGATCGGTGTATCATACTCATCAATAATAATGATCGGCGCCCTGCCATAGTGCTCTGCCAGCATCCTTGACAGATTTTCCAACGCCGAAGTCAAATCCACCTCTGTCGCGCTTCCATCCATGATCCTGGCAAAATATTCTTTCTCATATCTGGCTGTTTTCCCGCTTTCCATCAGCTCGGAATGTCTGCCAAATTCTGCCTGTAAAAGTCCCCTGATTTTATCCAGCGTTGCCTCCCACGAATCGAACTTTACATCCTTAAAAGTGAGAAAAATCACCGGATATTTTCCCTGGTGCTGCGTATACTTCCCGCCGCACTTCCAGATCGCTTTATCCTGAAAATAGACGCCCGTATCTATCTCTGATATCTCAAAAAAGACTCTGAGCATATCCATATTTAATGTTTTTCCGAATCGTCTCGGTCTCGTAAACAGGGAAACAAGCGACTTTCGGTCAAGAAACTCCCGGATCAGCAATGTCTTATCAACATAATAGTAATCTGACTGTGCGCGCACATAATCCGATATGCCAATAGGAAGAGGCTTCTTTTCCACTTTTTTTTCATGGCTGATATATTTTCCGGATACAATTCTTTTATCGATCGGTTTTGTTGCATCATCCGGAATCTGCCAGGATTTTCCCGGCTTAACGGCTCCGGGGATTTTGTTCCTTTTACACAGATCATTAATCGTTCGCTCAGAGAGGCCCCATTCTGACGCAATTTGCTTACATGTCTTCATACATGCTAACCTCCAATCGTTCCGCAATATCCAGCGCTTCTTTTCGCAAATTATATCATACTATCCGCAATCTATCAATCTCATTTTAATTATGCGTTATTTTGTTGCGGAAACAATGTTACTGCGCAGTCGCCCCATGATCCGTTGGCTCAGACTCCGGGAAACTGCCGCCGCCATTACGGTTCCTGCCAGAAACAAAAACATCCCCGCATACCAGGGCAGTCTGTTCATCAGATCATAATGCACAATGACATTTAAAATGATCCAGTGATACAAAAACATGCCGTAGGAAAGATCGACCTTTAAGCGTATGGCGGGCAGGCAATACGCGCATCCGATCACCAGAAACGGAAGCATCACACCCGTCACAATATCCGCATAATATCCGGGTATCTCTGCAGTGCACAATTCAACGACAAGATAAACAAGCAGCATAGGCCAGAAAGCCATTTTTAAAACGGGCAATATTCTCTGCCGCCTCTCATAACAGAAAACGCCCACAAAAAACCACAACGCATACGGGAAAAAAGTCCTTTCGATCAGCCTGGATACCATCCCTTCTCCAGCCGCCCAGACTCCCAGGATAACATTCAGCGCGGCGAGCGCGATGAGCAGCGCCGCCCACTGCCTGTTTTTGAATTTTTGCAAAAGGGGATAGACAAGCCCCAGCACAAGATAGAGCTGTACTTCCGTAAAAACGGTCCAGAGAGCACCGTTGACGCTGCCGGTAGCAAAGTCTCTCAGGCAGCCCGGCGTATTGGCGATTCCCAGCACCTGCGTTCCCAGCCACAGAAATATGCTCCGGTCCAGCAATTGGGGAACCAGCAGGCAGATCACCGCCAGATTGACCGCCGTGCAGAGCCACAATTCCGGATACATGCGTAAAACGCGGCGAAGAAAGAATTCTTTTCGTGTCTTTGCCCGCTCAAAGGAGGCGGAAACCAGAAAGCCGCTTATGGAAAATAAAATCACCACGCCCGGAAACAAAAGAGCGGTCTGTCTGCTTCTGTCCATAACAGCCGCTCCCCGGTCCGACAGGTTTGTCGATAAAATCATCGTATAGCTGGAATAATGAAGCATCATAACGCTCAATGCCGCAATGTAACGCAATATGTCAAACCCGTTCTTTTCATATTTCTCAATTACAGCCATCCTACTCTCCGCCATGCCGCATCTTTCCTGACGCTGCACCTTACAATCTGCCTGATATGCTCCCAGGCTCCTGGTCACAAACTGTTGCTGCTCATGCCATGACCAGTAGCCCAACCCTGCATTTATTGTAAGCTGACACGGCAAAAACGTCAAGCATTCTGTTACGCCCCATCGCCTTCATAATAATCCTGAAAAAAATACAGCGCGAAATCCTGATCGTTGGCCCATTCATCATAGAATTCCCCTCTTTTCCCATTCACCAAAAAAGGGAATACATACGCGCAGCTTCCCTGCCCGTCCTCCGTAAAAAGGCACAGGCAGTTTCGCAGGCATTCATGCGCGGCACTCCGGTATTTTTCCTCTCCCGAAAGCCGGTAGTAATTCATATATGCCCGGGCGGTCAGGCAGCTCCAGTAATGGGGAAACGTGTCCCCAAACACCCGTCCTTTCCCGAACCAGAAATCATCCCACCAGCGGATCGGGATTTCATGCTGATGAAAACCAGGCTGATGACCGTTAAAACGCTCCAGAATTTCAATGTGCCTTTTTGCCTCTGCCAGATATCGTCCGTCCCCGGTCAAAAGCCCCATTTCGGAAATATAATTTGCCGGAGCCGTCACAATTGTCTGTTCAAAATTCACCTCATGCTTCGGATATGCCAGTCCGTTAGCGATCATATTGTCCACATGCGTTCGAAAAAGTCCCAGCACCAGCTCTGCCTCCTTTGGCATCTGTGCGTTCCGAAAGGCCTCCACTGTTTTTGCCATGGAAAACCCGTTCGGATAAAATCTTTGTCCCCCCTGCGCATAGTATTTCTCCAAAATCCGCAATATCTGCTCCAGATATTCCTTCTGCTCCGTCAGGTTATACAGCTCCGTCAGCAAAAGCGTGATCCATGGAGCATTGTATAGACGGATACGGCTGTTATTTTTTCCGGCGCCGTCAAACACCTCTCCGGTCTGCGCATCAAAAAACTCCCGGTAAAGAAACGTAAGGTACGCATCCAGCGCGGCGCGCAGCCTGGCATCCTCATGCTCCTGCAAATACCGGATCAGCAAAAGCGCCATGCCCACCCGCTCCCTGCAGGCATTATGGTCGGTGATAACGGCATCATAAACCGGATATTTTTCCCGGTTATCATAAATCAGAAAGGAGCCGTCAAGAGGACTTTGGGGGCAATGGTACTGCTGCCGTTCTGCGATGAAGCGGACCCTTTTTTCCAGCAGCTGTTTCACACCGGACACCACCAGAAAATCCGCATGGGTACAGATTCCATCCGCCACAATCCGGAAACGGTGCTCTCCCGGCCTTTTGGGTCTGTACACAACGCGCACCAGATCGCCGTTTCGCAAAAAGTCCGCTTTTTCGTCATCCGCAAAAACCAGCACCTCCCTCTTATCGGGAGGAAGCGATGCCGTAAACCGGATCGTTTCATCCGAAAAGACTGTGAAATGCTCTGCCCGCACATCGATGAACTGTCCGCTCTGACGCGCCTTTTGATAAAAATCCTCATCCCCCGCATGCCAGAACAATTCCCATGAGACCGTAAATGTCTCCCCGGCGCGCAGCTGTTTATGCCCACAGTTTAGAATGAAAATTCCCCTTTGATTGCTGCGGCTGCCGGAAACGCTGTAGGAATCCAGCTCCCCTTCCGTCAAAACCATGCCAAGATTACAGCCAGATTTTCCCATCCGCAGCGCATTCACCCATGAGGTATGCTCCCCGCACCAGATATGCGTGTTACACCTGTGCAGCTGACAATCCTCCGCCCAGGTATATCTGTCATTGAAGGGAACGCAAATGCCCAGCTCCCCCCGTTCCAGAAACAGGTCATCGTCCCGGAGGTTTTTGACATGATATTCTTCCACGAAATTTCCCGTGGCTTTGAAGAACCGCTTCGCCGTCACCTGCAGCTTTCCGTTTGACCAGACTGTCACCCCGGACCCATCGGTTTCCTCAAACCGCTCCGTTTTCATCCCTACGCTGCGCTTGACGGTTTCACGGTTTTCATTGACGACCGTCCCCCATTCCAGCCCCTCTGCCGGATCGCACCAGTTCATCTCTACCGCATCATTGGGATTTACAATAGAAACAATGGTTCCTCTTTCCGGATGGAACCGGATCTCAAAATTTTTATTTTTCACAGGATCACACCTTCCGCAATGGATTTCGGCATACAATAGCATACATTCTTATTTCTGCGCAGCAGCGTAGCCGGAAGCTGCCCGCAGGGCTCATCATACAATGCATGCCGAAAGGGACCAGCCTGCCAGGGGCGGTTTAACGCGATATAAATTTTTCTCGCATGCAGGATCTGATTCATGCCGACCGTGATACACCACCGGGGCATCCCCTGCAGATCCCCTCTTTGATAGCCGTAAGCATTCATCGTTTTCGTTTCCCGGGAAACCGGCAGGATTCTGGTGTTGAGCGCTGCAAAAGCGTCTGCCGTGATCGGGTCATCCTCCCCTGCCGCCTCATTAAACGCCACGTGACCGTTGATCCCAAGCCCGCCAAGGCATAAATCCACTCCGCCAAGGTCTGCGATCCTTTGGTCATACTCCGCTTCCCTTTGGGGCTGTGGAAAATGCCTTTGACTTTTGGGCATCACCAGCTGCGGATCCACCCGCTCATAAAATTCCCGCTCCATTCTCCCATAAAAGCTCAGCGGATCCTCGCGGGGAATCACCGCTTCCGGCGTCGTCATATATTCATCCATGTTGAAAAAATGCACCCTTTTTAAGGAAACCCGCAGCCGGTTTACCATCTGTGCAAGAATCGGATACTGCTGCGTCGGTCCAACCGGCACTATCATCACAGTATCCTCTCCCTTCTTATTATGTAACAGAATCTCTTCCAGCATGGTCAACGCCATATCGAAATAAACGTCCCATTCCTCCTCCACCACTCTGCATGTAACCTGATTGATCACCTTTTCCATATGCTTTCTCCCCCGTATGCCAAAGCGCCGCCAACGATCGTTGCGACCACCCGCAGATTATGATCCACGACGCAAAAATCCGCGCGTTTCCCCACCGCAATGCTGCCGCACTCCTTCTCGATCCCGATCACGCCCGCGGGCGTGAGGGAAGCCATTCTGACCGCATCCACCAGCGGAATATTGCAGTCCCTTACCAGATTCCGGATCATGTCGTCAAGCGCCTGCACGCTCCCCGCATAGCAGCTGCCGTCCTCCACGAACGCCACGCCATCCTTCACAAACACCCTTGTGCTGCCTTCTCCTGTCCCCAGCAAAAACAGCTCTCCGTTTTCCGGCAATCCCGCCGGCGCGATCGCATCGGACACCACACACAGCCTGTCCGCCCCCTTGCAGCGGTATATCATCTGTGCCAGCAAAGGAGGCGTATGGCGGTTATCCGCAATCATCTCCGCCGTCATGGTATCGTGGGTCATGCTGTATTCACACAGTCCGCTTTTTCTCTGCCCGCCCGTCTTATGCAGCGTGGACATGGCACAATAAATGTGCGTGCAATGGCGCATCCCCTTCCGGGCAGCCCGCTCGATTTCCTCCGGCTCCGCATCGTCATGTCCCCCCGAAACGACGATTCCTGCACCGTTTAGCGCCTCGATCATTTGCTCCATCCCCATAAGCTCCGGCGCAACGGTGATTTCCCTGATGATATCCCTGTTTTTTAAAATCCATTCATATCCATCCCGCGCCGTAAGCAGGGTCTTTGCCGCATGAGCGCCCCTGTTTTTCAGAGAAATATAGGGTCCCTCCAGGTGCACCCCGCAAAACCGGCATTGCCCTTTGGGCTGCTTCTCCCAGATGTTTTCCCTGAAAAAACGCAGGAAATCCTTCAGCTCATCCACCGGCGCGCTCACGGTCGTGCATTGCGCGCAGGTCACCCCATGCCGGATCAGGCGCCCCGATATGGCGTCAAAGGCTTCCTTTGTCGCTTCCATATAATCGTGTCCCATGGCTCCATGATTATGAATGTCCACCAGCCCCGGAAAAATATAGGGAAGCTCTCCGTCCGGCTTCTCTTTTGCCTTTCCGATTGACACGATTTTTCCGTCCTCACACCGTACCGAGCCCTGATACAAAATACGGTCGGCCAACACAATATTTCCAATCAGTTCCATTCGTCCAATCCCCCCAATCTCCCAGGCGGCATGTCAGTTTGTAACGGTTCAGACAAGACCAAACTGCTGCGTCAGTTTCCTTCCGGCATCACTTTTTTTACAATGCCTTTCAAATAACCGAATGCCTTTGCAATCTCTGCCTCGTGATCCTTTCCCTGAATTTCGCATTCTATGATCACATACCTGTCATAGCCCAGCTTTGCCAGGTCTCCCAGCACCCGCTCAAAATCCACGTACCCGCTTCCGATCGGCACTTCCCTTCCCAGCCGCCGCCCCGCTGTGGGCGGAAATCCGTCCTTTGCATGCATGTTGCGCACATATTTTCCGTATGTATAGACGGCGTCCACAGGATTTCCGTATCCATACATGATCAGGTTTGCCGTATCCAGATTCACATACAGATTGTTAAGACCGCTGTCCTCAAACAGCCGCAGCAGGGTGACCGGAGATTCTCCTCCCGTTTCAAACAAAAGATTCATCCCTTCCGCCGCCAGCCTGCTTCCCAGAAGCCGGACACAGGCGAGCATCTGCGTGTAATCCTGGGCAAACGGATTGTTCGATATAAAGCCACCGTGAATGATCATATCGCTGACTCCCAGCCTTTTCATGAAGGGAATCGCCGACAATAAATACCGCACGCGTTCCGCCCCGAAAACGGGGGAATTGATTCCCGCAAGGTGATAGTCATAATAGGTGTCCCATGTATACAGCCCGTCATAATAGCCGCAAAACTGTGCCGAAATTTCTATTTTACAGGCTTTTGCGCAGTCCCTTATCAGTTCTGCGTCCTCCGGCGTATAGACCGCGGGCTTGTATACCAGCTGGCATGCGTCCAGCCCCATTTTCTGCAGCTTCCCGAATTTTTCCTCACAAGCCCTTTGGATATCCGCCCCTTCCGGAATCCGGACCAGTGTACCGTACTTCATCGCTCCCTCCTTTTCGCCGTCCGACCGGCATGATTTCTCACGGTCTGCGCTCTGCGCGCAGACCTGTATGAATCGCTGCCTATTTTTCTCCTCCGCCTGTTTCAAAGAGCTCGCTGATTGGCACCTTACGCCCGATCTGCGAGGACAGCTTTGCCGCATCCACAATCGCCTGACTGTAAATACCATCCTCAATCGTAGCCGCATATGCGTCCGGACGTCCTAAAAGCAGCTCCACAAAGGAACGGCTCTGCCCTCCTTTGGCATATTCCGCCGGAATCTCCACTTCCCGGTATGTATTGGTCGCGATATCCTCCCCCACGCATTTGAGAAGCCTGCTCCCATCGATGCCGCTGGTAAATTTCAGACCGCCCTTTGAACCAATCACATGCAGCTCCACATATTCTCTGACCGTCGTCACCGTCCGGGAAATTTTTACCGTCGCGCCGATTCCGCTCTTTAACCGGCAGATCACATTGCTCCAGTCGTCCGTTGTCACTTCCGCCAGCCCGTCGCAATCCAGGCGCGGCCGCTCTTTTATAATCGTGCCCCTGTCACAATAAACGCTTTCCACCTCTTCCCCAAAAAAGCGGATCAGATCGAACATATGGGAGCCCAGGTCGCATAAAACGCCGGAGCCCGCCCGTTCCTCCTGGAATCTCCATTCCAGCTTTCTTCCTTTCCACAGCCCGCTGTCCTTGATGCTTTCAAAGTACATATGATATAATTCACCGATTTCCCCCCGCTCGATCAGTGTTCTCATATAACGGGGAAAATCCCGGTATCGCCAGGAAAAGCAGATGAATACCGGCAGTCCCGTTTCCCTGGACTTCTCCTGCAGGCGCAGGCTTTCCTCAAAATCCATGCCGATGGGCTTTTCCACGCTGACCGCAAGCCCTGCTTCCAGCGCTGCGATTGCAATTTCCACATGACTGTCGTTCGATGTGGTGATATCGACAGCGTCCACAAGACCGCTGCCGATCAACTCCTTATAATCCGTAAATCTGTTTTCCTTCGGAATATGCAGACGTTCTCCTGTCCGGGCCAGCGCCTTTTCATCGCAATCACAGATCGCTGTGATCCTGCAGTCCTCACATTCCAGATATCCGGGAATATGCGCTCCATTGCAGATTCCGCCTGTTCCAATCAATCCTATTCTTACCTGATCCATTTTCTCCTCCTTACAGGCCGCGGTGTGACCGTCACTGTTCACTCCGTGGACAGCGACGTATGATCCGCTCCTGATATTGAAAAACCCAAAGCACTATGTTAAACTGATCATATTGATATGCAAACCGGAGGTAATTTTTTTATGAAAGACATTTCGCTATCCCAGCTGCTCCACCAGGATTTCGATATCCGCAATATCGTGGTACAGGAATGGAAATTCGGCAATTATCAGGCAAATGATTATCGGACCATTCCCAGAACCCATATGCTCATTCATCTGATCACCTCCGGTCAGCGCAAATATCGGATCAGAGACAGGGAATTTACGCTTTCAGCCGGTACCCCCCTGTTCATCCCCGACGCCACACATTACTATACGGAGCCCGTGCCATCCGCTGATTTTGTATGCCAGGGCATTGGCGTAACCTTTGATCTTCTGGACACCTCCAATGAAAAAATTTGCATCACTCCTGATATTTATCACCACTGGAACGATTCCCCGCATCAATACGACAAATTGTTCCAAAACCTGAATGAATGCGCGCTGGATCCCTGCTCCTCCATCCTGAAGCGCAAAAGCCTGATGTACCGTCTGCTTCACAATATGGTCTCGCAGATCGCGGATACTTCCCCCGGCTATCACCTGATCGAACCGGCACTGCGTTATATCACCACCCACTACAGCGAAAACACCCCTATCTGCGTTTACGCGGAGCAATGCACGCTCAGCGAAAGCTATTTTCGCAAAAAGTTTGCGGAATGCACCGGCATGTCTCCCATCGAATACCGGAATAAGCTGCGTTTTCACGCCGCCCGCAGGCTGTATCAGGAAAACCGTTCCGTGCAGGAAATCGCGGAAATCGTCGGCTTCTGCGATGCCAACTATTTTTCAAAGCTATATAAAAAATATAACGGCGTATCCATCAAAAACGACCCGGAAATCGTATAAACGCACAAGGCTGTCCGCATGATAGCCTACTCCAAAGCTTCATAATGCCCCAGCGTCGGCTTTGGCCCGCCGGAGGGCTTTGCCCAGTCAGCGGCATTTCTCAATATCCGCGTGATGTCCTCCCTGTAAAACGTGGGATATTCCTCATGTCCGGGACGGAAATAGAAAATCTTCCCCAGCCCACGCTTGTAGCAGCAGCCGCTCCGAAACACCTCGCCGCCGGAAAACCAGCTGATGAATATCAGCTCATCGGGCGTCGGCACCTCGAACCGTTCCCCATAGGTCTCTTCCTGCTCCAATTCGATATATTCCGGCAGCCCGGCCGCGATCGGGTGGGCGGGCTCTATCACCCATATCCTTTCCTTTTCATCATTTTCGCGCCATTTGGAGCGGCAGCATGTTCCCATAAGCTTTACAAAGGGCCTGGATAAATGGCCGGAATGCAAAACGATCAGCCCCATCCCGTCCAGCACTCTTTTTACCACGCGATCCGTCACCTCGTCCGAAACCCCGGCATGGTTGACATGTCCCCACCAGATCAATACGTCCGTATTCTCCAAAACCTCCTGGGAAAGCCCATGCTCCGGCATATCCAGCGTTGCCGTCCGAATCTCAAATTCGTCGTATCGTCCCAGCATCTGCGCGATCGCCCCATGGATCCCATCCGGATAGATCCGGGCAATCTCTCCACTTTTTTCATGAATAAACTCATTCCATACGGTAAGCCTTATCTTCCCCATATCTCTTCTCCTTTGATGATTTGATCCAAAATCTGTGTGATCAGCATAAATGCCCTGACGTTATGGTACGGACCCTTCCAGTCGCTTCCCTTTATCCTGGAAACCGGCGTCCCGTCCCGGTGCAGATGTCCGTACCATTCCGGATACTCCGGATCTGAAAAATGGGCAAAGGCATACTCCCTGATTTTTTCAAACCATTCCATATAAGTTTTTTCTCCGGTATACCAGTAAGCGTACAGCATCGCGATCATCCCCTCGCAATGAGGCCAGAGCAGCTTCATATCCCATTCCAGGCTCAAAACCGGCTTCTTTTCCACATCCTGAAAATAAAAAATGCCCCCTTCTTCCTGATCCCATCCCCGTTTGAGCGACCATGTGCTGATCAACACCGCCTTTTCCATCAGCCAAAAATCCCGGCGGTAAATTGCCTCCTCCATCAGAAACCATGCCGTTTCCAGTGAATGGCCCGGATTGATCAGACGCCCTTCCGGGGAATCCAGCCGTTCTCCGTCCGCCCCCACCGTTTCGAGCAATGCCTCCTCGTCCTCTTTTACGAAGCTGTTACATATCTTATCGATGCATTCTGCAATCGTTTTGTCATACAAAGGATCGGAATCGATCCTTCTCATATGCTGGCACACGTTCAGCATGATCATGACGATGCTGTGCCCCTGATTGTTACGCGTTTTGGGATCCACCTTCGGCACAAAGCATCCCGGCGTCGTATAGTAATGATACATTTTTTCAAACAGAGCCAGCGCCCGCCGCTTAACCTCCTCCCTGCCGCACGCCAGATAAAACTCTGCGTATCCCATGATGGCAAACGCCTCTGAATAATAATAGCGGCGGTTTATGAGCGGTCTTCCGTCCCGGGTGACCTTAAAATACATGTGCCCCTTTTCGTCAAAGCAATGCGCATTGATGAAGTCATAGCCGGACTGCGCAATCTCAAGCCATTCCCGTTTTCCCCCGAATTCCCGGTACAGCTTCGAAAACATCCAAAGACTGCGCCCCTGCTGCCAGACGGACTTGTCTTCAAAAAACAAACTCCCGTCCCGTTCAAATCCGCATAAAAATCCGCCATAGACCGGATCCGGCGAACGCCTTTCCCAAAAAGGCACAAAGTTTTGTGTCAGAACCTGATAAAATTCGTCCCTGTATACGCACAGCTCTTTCATGCTCCTGCCCTCTCTTTTTCTAAAACCGGATCCAGTCCCGCAGCAGAACCTTTCTCTGTATGACATCATAGGGTTCGTGGCAGTTCCAGAACATCTGTGCGCACAGTGCGGTCGGAAACCAGATTCCTCCCGAAAACATGCCCGCCAGACACATATTGGCGCCGCCGCCTGATTTTTCATGGATTTGCCTTGTCAGACGCCATGCCTCTTCCCCATATTTCAGCCATTCCACCCCATAGACGCGCCATGCAGGCCGCAATATCTTTTCATCATGTGTCATCAGCTCCTGGGACATTTTCCCCATCACATAGGAACCCGCCTGGTGCTCCATACGCCCCCGGGACCAGTCCATCGTCACCTGACATTTATATACCAGCCCGTATTTGCCGTTCTGCCGCAGCCCGGATATTCGATCCGTCAATGCCAGCTTTTCGTCGTTATCGTCCGTAAACTGCATGCCGCAGGCCTTATAGGGAAAGGATCCGCAGTCCTCCCACACAATTTCCACGCGTTCATCCACCACAGCGATATCCTCCAGATGGTCCTTGACAGAGGAGGCATGCAGGCCAAACTGAATATGAAGTCCCGGATTCTGCGCAAGGATTTCCCCCGCCGTCATGTTCACCAGCCTGGTCACCGCCTGGGCGATGACGGTCTCGCCGATCCTGTCAAAGGGAAGCTCCGTAAAGGACTGGAAATAAATGCCATCCCCGCATCTTCCCCTGTAGCTATGGTTAAACTGCTCTATAATGCTGTCCTTTAAGGCTTCCAGATTCTGCACATCCGCTTCGCCGCATTTCTGATTCCAGCCCCAGGCAAAGCCCCACAAAACCTCCATGCCGAAGCTGTGCGCATACGCGACCACATCCTCCGCATTTACCGGCAAAAAATCGTTCCAGATAATCAGCTGATTCAATTTCAGTCTGGCCAGATCCGCAATATATGTCCGGTAATCATTGATCGGATGTCCCCAGGTGAACACGCTTCTCGTCTGAAAATCCGGCGCTGTGGCGACAAAATAATCCGGAAGCGGATGTAAAAACAGCTCATTTTTCAGATGAATATATGCGTCAAAGACGGGGACCGCCCCTGCCAGATAATCATCCACAAAGTCTGCAGCCCCATAAAACACCTCTGTCGGAGAATCTCCACATAGCAGCGCCAGCTTTCGCCCTGCGCATTCCGGATTGTCCATGACCTTCACCACGTATCCGTTTTTGGGCACCTCACAGGGACGGATGTATTTTTGCAGGATCGCGTTTTCTTCCAGCGTCCCCAGCACGACCGCGTTTGTCCGGATTCCTTCTACCATGCCCCGTCCTTTTACTATGCCGCCTCCTTCGCTGTGCTCCCCCTGCCCGACGCTTTCGCAGGCAAGCACATGATAGGCGTAAATTCCCTGATCCCGCAAAATATATTTCCCGATTTCCCGTGATACCAGCTCCACCGCTCTCTTTTGCGGCCCCTCATAGCTCGAATAATAGATCTGCCAGTCCCGTTTATCCATAGCGTTATACCCTTTTCCCCTTTGTTTTGTCCAAAAACGGGACTGTACAAAACCACAGTCCCGTTTTGATTTTCCTTTCTTCTTTTTAATCACTTATTCGCCATAAATTCGGAAAACTGTCTCTGATATTCCTCCACATATTTGTCCAGTCCGGCAGCCTTGAGCTCCTCCAAAACGGCGGGAAATTGATCGTCATAGCTGGAAATACCATATGCGATAGGCTTTACCTTTTCCTGTACAATGGCGGTCAATAACGCTTCCTCTGTCGTCACCGCAGAATTATCAAACACAAAGCCCGTTCTCTTGTTGATGATCGCCCCTCCATCCAGGTCCATATACTGCGCGATTTCACCGGCATCAAATTTTTCTTCCGAGATGGGCTCATAGTAAAATGTTTTAAACATCCAGTCATACAAAAGACCGTCCGTGGTGCTCCTGACAATCGTGCCATCCTCATCAAACTCATAATCCGTGCCTTCCACACCGTATAAAGAGAACAGATAATTTTCCTCACTTTCATAAATCCAGTTGAACAGACGCATATAATTTTCCACGTTGTCCTGGTCTGCAGAGGATACCGCCCACGCCCAGTCATAATCCTTGGTGATGAAATAAGGATTATCATCCAGCTTCAGATAGCGCATATCTCCATCTTCCACTTCTTCCCCATTTGTATAAACCTTGTGGTTATAAATGACATTTGTTGAGCCAAAGCCGGTCAGACATTCCCCATTGTTATAAGCGGTCTCATAAACGGATTGGTCCGTCACATGCTCTACGGTGATGAATCCCTTTTCATACCATTCCTCAGCCAAATGGCACAGGTCCGCAAAGTAATCGGATTCCAGCCAGTTGATCACCTCGTCACTGTCATCCGCCAGATTCACGACCGCCAGCTCCGTCGGTGAGGCTTCATCAAAAATCGCCCCATCCCCATATACGGAATCCAGTCCCCGGATCAGATGCTTGACATCCTTGACAAGAGCAAACTCCGGCTTCGCTTCATGCACCGCCTCAAGCGCTGCAACCAGATCATCGTAAGTATGAATATCCGAAACATCCATGCCAACCTCTTTTAAAATATCATTGCGGATACAGAAGTTATCATACATGGAGCTGTATACGCTTCCGCCCACCGGAATCAACACGATTTCGCTGTTATACTTCGCGGCGCTGAAGGTGTTATTTCCCAGACGGGCCTCCAGATAAGCCGGCGCCACCCTGTCGATCATCTCCCGGTCAAAGGTCGCAAAATAGCCGCTTTGCCCCCATGTAGGAAAGGTCGCCAGTGTGTTTGTCATCATAAACGCAAATTTCTCGCCGGAAGCGCACATGGTCGCGATCTGATCGTTGCCGCCCCAGGGAACATAGTCGATGCTGACATCGAGATTCAGCTCTTCCATCACCCGGTCATGGAATTCGTTCTTAAAAAAATCCGTATTCCGGGAACCGGCTTCCCCATACATGACCAGCCGAAGCGACGCAGGGTCCCCCTTTTCCTCTGCCTGCTCCTCTGCCTTTGTCTCAGGCGCCTGCTCTGCGCTTTCCGCCGGCGCAGCCGGTGCGTCCGCTCTGCCTTCCTCTGACGCGCCCTTCCCGCATCCTGTCAGCGCAGACGCCGCCAGCGCTAACGCCAATAGTACCGCCACTCCTTTTTTACGCATACTTTTTCCTCCTTTGGATTTTGTTATGGATTTTATGATGGACTGCCCGCAAGCGGACAGGTAATCCCTCTTTTTTTATCCCTTGATTCCACCCACATTGATGCCCTTAACAAAATATTTCAACGCGAAGGGATAGAGGATTACGATCGGCAGAATGGCCATCACCGCCACCGCCATTTTCGCTGTCTCGGTCGGAATTTTTACCTTCTGGCTCAATTCCGACAATTCCGAATTTTTCAAAAGTGCCTGGGCATTGGAAAGCATATTGTACAGGATGATTTGCAGCGTGTAATAATCACTGTTCGTAATCAGCCACTTCGGCAGATAAAAATCATTCCAGAAGGCGAGCACATTAAACAGCGCTACCGTCACGATTCCCGCCCTGGCCAGCGGAATGGATATCCTTGTAAAAATCTGCCCATGGGACGCCCCGTCAAGCTTCGCGGATTCAATCAGTTCATCCGGAATCTGCCGGAAATTCCCCCTTAAAATAAACATATTCCAGACACTCATGCCATACGGTATGAAAAGGGCGAACAGATTGTTTTTCAAACCGTAATATTGTGTACATAAAATATACCAGGGAAGCACGCCTCCGCTGAAAATCGTCGCGAACCAGGCAAAAAACGAAAGCGCTCTGGTGAACCGGAACACGGATTTTTTCTGCGATACGGCGTAAGCAAAGCAGGTCACCACCGTTACCGAGTACAGCGTTCCAAGCGCCACCACGCTACAGGTGGTCAGCAGCGACTTCATGATTATTTTTCCCTTATTGGCAATCAGAAACGTATAGGTGTCCAGGCTTGGATAATGCGGCAGAAGGGAATAACCGTTCTGCTGAATATAGCTCTCTTCCGTCAGGGAGGCGGATACCACCAGGCACAGCGGAAGCAGGCAGATCAGCGACAGCAGCGCCAGTACCAGTACGCAGACCAGGCTTTCCCTTTTCAATTTACGATGCTTTTTCTTCATTCTCAGCCTCCTTCATTAAAACAGGGAATACTCAGGATCCACTTTTCTGGCGATCAAATTCGCAGAAAGCACCAGCAGGCACCCGAACAGCGACTGGTACAGGCTGATTGCGGAAGCCGTCCCAAACTGTCCGTTCTGCGTGGTCGTCCGATAGACAAAGGTTGTAATCGTATCCGTCGTTTCAAACAGAAGCGGATTTAATTTTGTCAGACCCATGATCTGGTCCAGGCTCCCGTTCAGAATCTTCCCCACATCCAGCAAAAATAAGACCACAATCGTCGGCTTCAGCAAAGGAAGCGTGATATAGCGAATCTTTTTTAACCGGCTTGCCCCGTCGATATCCGCCGCTTCATACAGGCTTGTATCAAAGCCTGTCAGGGTCGCATAATATACAATGCTTCCATATCCGAAGCCTTTCCATATCGACGCGATAATGATGATCGCCCACCAGTAGCCGGGGCTCGTATTCCACAGAACCGGTTCCTTCCCGAGCATTTGGAGCACCTGGTTTAAAATACCGCCTTTATTGGCAAGCAGCGTTTCCGACAATGCCCCGATCACAATCCATGACAGGAAATGGGGAAACAGTATGATCGTCTGCGTCGCCTTACGATATCGTTCATGCAGCACCTCTCCCAGCATGATTGCGACGGTAACATTCAGCGTCGTGCCCAAAAGAATGCTCCCCGCATTGATCACAAGCGTATTTCTTGTCGCCCGCAATGCGTTATTGATATTGGCAAAGAAAAACCGGAAATTATCCAGACCTACAAACTCACTTCCAAAAAGCCCTCCCTGATAGGTGTATTTTTCAAAAGCGATATAAATGCCCGCCATGGGAATGTAGCTGAACAAAATCAGCACGACGATTCCCGGAATCGGAAGCAGATAAAAGAACCAGTTTTTTTGTATTTCCTTCCAAAGTCCTGTTTTCTTCTGTGTCAGCGCTTTCTGTGTCTCTCTTGTTTTCACCTGCATGCGTTCACTCCTTCATTATTACATTCAAATATCCCTTCCGCTTCCATGCAAGCAAGTCTGAATTGATACGGATCCTCCTCAAAACCCCTGCCTGACTGCTTTCTTTAGTTTACTCCACATCCCGTTTTCGGAATAGGGATGATTTGATTTCGTTTTAGTAGAATCCGCTCTTTTATTCGTGCATTCTACATATAAATTCTATATTTTGGCATATATGTTTTGTCTTATTTTTTCCATTATTCTTTTTATAAATCATTATTCATCAATAATTTGCACAATTTTCGCCACGTTTCAGACAAATCTGATCTATCGCCGCTTTCCCGCATTTCATGGCGTCATCTGCCTTTTGGGTCTACCGCCCACGCATGATCCGGATCCAGAGAACGGTTGAAGCCCTGATAATCCCCCGCCATTATCCAGAGAAAATAAGTCGAATATCCCGGCGCGCTCACCGTGGAATGGTATCCATAAGGAAATTCCACCAGTTCGTCATTTTTCACCCGATATGCTTCCTCCACAGACCCATCCGCCGTGTATACGCATTGCAAAGCAAACCCTTCCTTTGGCTCGAACAAAAAATAATAGATTTCCTCCGCGATACACTCTGTGGGCATATTGTCCACATCATGCTTGTGAGGCGGGAACCCCGCCCAGTTGCCGGGCGTCACATAGCATTCCCCAACCGTCAGCGTCTTCGCGTTGGTATTCTGGTCAATGATAAAGCTGGTGACGCGTTCCCAGGGCGCAGTGCCCAGGGTCTTTACCGTCACATGCTCCTCCGGCAGAAGCTGCGGTTTTGTCTTCTGCGTCACCGGCGCGGCGCAGACCGCGATTTTCACATGGGTATCGGCATCTATCCGCAGCTTTTGCGCGGCGGGCATGTAAAAGCTGACCGCTCTCCTGTTTTCAAAGACAGAGCTGCGGTTTCCGATTCTTTCCCATGTCTGGTCCCCAAAACGCACGGTGCAATACCCCTCCAGCAGGATAAATGCCGTCTCCTTCTCCCGCGTGTCATATTCTGCGCTCTCTCCCGCTTCCAGCTCCAGAATGCCGAATTCCAGCCGTTTTAAAGAGCATTCCCCCATCCTGCAAAGCGGCGTATAGCCGGAGGTCTTTTTATATTTCCTTTTCAGTTCCATTTTCCCACTCCTTTCCCTTTCCACTATGCCTGTTCCCCTGCATTTCCTCTGTTCTGACAAAGCTTTCCCTTTTCATCGCTCACAGCGACTGGCGGAAAAATTCCTGTGCCGTTGCAACGATTCCATAATCCGCATAGTCAAAAACCGGCGCTCTTTTATCCGGATTCACCGCGATCACAGTGCCCGCCCCTTTCATCCCTGTGATGTGATGCACTGCCCCGGAAATACCGACGGCCAAGTACACTGCCGGAGAGACGCTCCTCCCGGTAAGCCCCACCTGCATTTCCCAGGGCGCAAGTCCGTCGTCCACAAGCCCTCTGGAGGCTCCCATTTCCCAGCTGTACAGATTCCTGCCCTGCTTCCGTTCCCTGTACGCCCGGGCGGCAGCGATCGCGTCCGCCGCCCCCCGCCCAAGACTCAGCATCACATCCGCACGCTCCCCACTGCATGTGCGGACCGTCGCCATCTGCGGCCGGGTACAGCATACAATTTTGGCGATCACGTTTCCCAGAAACGCAGGGCGGTACATATAGAGCGTTTTTCCGTCCGTTTCCAGCGTCGTGCAATCGGCACACAGCCCCGTCCGCAAAAGGGCCGCCGCCTGCGCCGCCATTTTCTTGCTCCATGGATCGCTTCCCCATAAAATGACCGCCGGCTTTTCCCGTCGCACAATTTGTACGAACTCTGAAAGGAAATTTGTATCGTTTTCATTTCCCCGCAGATCACAGGCGACTCCTGCGGTACTGCGCCGCCCCGCCGCTTCTGACATATCCGCCTGTAGAGCGATCACTCTGATTTCCTCTCCGATCGTTTCCGCCATCTGCCGGGGCGCTTCTCCCACGATCCATACCTGTTTCAGCTTTGTGCCGGATGCCGCATTGGTAAATACCCGGTCTCTTTCCTTTCCCACCCCTGCGGCAATCACCTCGTCCAGCCTGGACGCTTCGATGAACCGGCAATGCCTTTTTCCCTCTTCATTCCGGAAGGTTTCCACCACCCTTGTCGGGGACCCCCTTTGTCCGCATCGGGAAGCCTCCGCCCCCAGATCCTGTGCGCCCCAGACAATCACCTCTCCCGCCTTTGCGGACAGACCGGGCAGCCGGAGCCTGTCACTTCGCTCCGCCGTAAGCAACGCCGGAAGGGATACCTCCTGCGTCTCTCCCTCCCTGGTCCGGGCAAGAAAGCCTTCGCCCGTATCCGTCAGCTCCACCACATTCGTGAGCAGAAAATACCCCAGCATGGCGGACAGCTCCGGGCCGGTCTGTGCCGTATCCCCATCCATCGTCTGTCTCCCGCAGATCACAAGACCTGCGCCAATTTTTCTGATGGCAAGCATCAGCGTATAAGCCGTCGCCAGCGTATCCGCTCCCGCAAATCCATTGTCGCACAAAAGGTATGCCTTTTTGGCCCCCAACCGGGTCAATGACCGCAGCATATCCCCCACCTTTGGCGGACCCATGGAAAGCAGGATCACCTCCGCCTGCGGAATGCGCAGCGCCATTTCATACGCACATGCGTCAAAGGGATTTAGCTCTCCGTCCGCGTTCTGTTTCACGCATACCACAACCTTCATATCCCCTCCTCCTGCCGCGCATGATAGACCGGCGCAAGCGCATCGTGAATGCGCACGTATTCTGCAAACAGCCTTTCATATTTTTCCCTGTTCTCCGGAATCGGCGTGGTCACTCCTTCCTCCCGGATACAGGCCTTCACCGCATCCTTGCAGGAAGAAAACACGCCCGACGCGATTCCCGCCAGCATGGCGGAGCCCAGCGAGGAGTCGCTGCTTCTGGTTTTCACCAGCTCCATGCCCAGACAGTCCGCCGTAATCTGCCTCCACAGCTCTCCCTGCGCGCCGCCGCCGATGATCGTCGCCCTGGGCCCGCCAAAAATGCCCAGCTGCTCCAGCGCCTTTTTGGAATGCAGCAGGGAAAGAGAAACTCCCTCCAGCACGCTTCTGGTAAAATGCGCCTTTGTGTGAGACGCGCGGATGCCGACAAAGCTTCCGCACAATACGGGATCCCCATAAGGTGTCAATTCCCCGTTCAAATAGGGATGATAGACCAATCCGTCACAGCCGACCGGGATTTTTCCCGCCTGCCGGTTGAGCACCTCATATTCGCCCCCGAACGTATCCCGATACCACCTGTAGGAGCCCGCCGCCGCTTTGGTTCCTGTTCCCGGATACCATAGCCCCTCTGCCACATGGGGATAATTCATGAGAAAACGGTCCGGATAAGGCCTGTCCGTCACCACACAGATTCTTCCCGCCGTTGCCAGCTTCACCGTCATATCCCCCGGATGGACCGCTCCCGCGGCAAGCACCTCCAATGCCGTATCCGTCGCGCCGCAGATCACGTAAGTTCCCTCCTGCAATCCGGTCCGCCGTGCCGCCTGCCCTGTGATTCTACCGGCCATATCAGTCGGCGCGCATACCGGCGGCAGCATGGCTTCGGAAATTCCGGCCAATGCCAGAAGCTCTCTGCTCCACTCTCTCCTGACGCCGTCAAACAGCATGCTTCCCTGCGCCTCTACATAATCTGTGCAATAGACCCCCGTCAGCCGGAAGCGGATATAGTCCTTCTCGAAAAAAAGATAACGCATCCTGGCAAATAATGCCGGCTCATTTTCCTTCACCCACAAAAGCTGCGGCAATGTCCATATGGGATCCGGCCTGTGAAAGCTTTTTTCCAGAATCAATTCCCCGTATTCCCGTTCCAAAAGCCCTGCCTGTCGGACGGCGCGGGAATCCGTCCAGTGAATCGCCGGACGCAGAGGCTCAAAATTTTCATCGCACATCACCCAGGTATGGGTGGCGGAATCCACGGCAACCGCCAAAATGTCCCCTGCTGCCACGCTGCATTTTTCCAGCAGCCCGGTCACATTATCAGATAATGCCCTTTCCCAGTCCTCCGGCCTCTGCTCGCAATACCCCGGCTGCGGATAACAGGTCGGATATGCAACCGTATTCTCTGCCACAATGCTTCCTGCGGTATCCAGCAGCGTGGCCTTTGTGGAGCTGCCGCCAAAATCAATCCCCAGCAAATAGTTCATTCTGCAACCGTTCCTCTCCTTCAAATCCCTCGCAGCAGTCCGGACAAGTCTGCGCTGTTACAAACCCGGCATATCCATGCCTGTTAAGAAATTCAAACGTATGTTCTATATCCGGTATGCTTTCTCTGGCGCCCACCCCCATGCATTTGAGCGCGGATACCGCGCTGGCAAAGCAGCAGCATTTCCAGTAATCAAAGCCTCTGACCATTCCTGCGGCAAAAGCGCCGTGAAATACATCGCCGGAGCCGTTCGTATCCACGGCATTTACCGAAAACGCGGGATACTGTCTGCTCTTATTACCATCATAGAAAATACCGCCCTTTTTCCCGCAGGTAACGATCACCGCCTCCGGCCGATACTGCGCATAAAGCCTTTGCGCCGCATCCATGACCGTATCGCACCCGGTATGCTCCAGCGCGAATTCTTCGGAAGGGATCATCACATCGGTGAGAGAAAGCAGCCGTTCCACCCCCTGATACAGCCCTCCACAGTCATACAGGACCTTCGTATTCCTTCGTCTTGCGATCCGGCAGGCTTCCTGTGCCGCATCCATCTCATTTCCGTCCACCAAAAGCACCTGCGCTCCTGCCACCATCTCCTCCTTCGCCACATCCAGCACAAGCGGCGGCAGGTTTCCCCTGTCAAAGACGCAGGTCCTGGTCGCCCGGTCCTGTGCCAGCCATATGGTGGAGGAAAAGCTGCGAAAGCCGCGCCGCATTTCCACGCAGGTCGTATCCACGCCGTATTTTTCAAAGTCCTCCTTCAGAAACCTTCCGCCCCCGTCATCCGCCAGGACGCCGATGTATCCAGCAGACGTTCCCAGACGGGCCGCCGCCACAACTCCTGTGGCGGCCGGGCCTCCGCCCGCAGTTTTGACAGACAACGCCCTTTGCTTGCTGTCCTCCTTCGGATAGGAGGGTATGGTAATCAGCGTATCCACAACGCACGCGCCGATCCCGACCACCTGCATTTCTTTTCTGCCTTTTTTGTCTTTCCTCTCGCTCATTTTCCTCTACCTGTCCGGCTCATTTCTCAATTCCTGCCGGCACGCCCCATCAGACATCATTTCCTCTGCCGATCCGGCTCATTCTCCCAGAATCAATTCTTCCAGTGACAGAATCCGTATTTTATCCTGTTTCACAGCTTTTAAAGAGGCATATTCGGAAACGCTGGCTGTCACGATCGCATCCGCTCCCGCGCGCTCCGCCTGTTCGATCCTGTCTGCCGCCACCAGAAGCATCACCTCCGGCATCCATTCCCTCATCAAAAGATTTCCCGCCCACATCGTATCCTTCCCATGACAGAGCATTTCCCTGCGTGCCGCATAGGCCGAAATCACTTCCCGCGCCGGTTGCGTTTCGTCCAGCTCCCTTGCGAGCTGGAAGGGATCCTGATAAACCGCCGTCAAATTTCTGTTCTGCGGACACAGTGCGCCCGTTTTAAGCAATTTGGCCACAAACGCGGTGAAGGTCACCACCTCCGCCGTCAGCTCCACCCCCCATTCCGGATATTCCCTTTTGCAGATCCGGGCGTCCTGGGGATCAAAAACAACGACCCTTTGAAACCGGTTCAGCTCCTTTGCACACGCGGTCATTTGCTCCTTCGTCTCCTTCACCGCGCTGACCAGATATTCCAGCTGCCATCCGCTGGCCGGCTCCTTTTCCAGCACCGTGAAGGAAACCTTCGCCGTTTCCAGCACCCGTATGGCATTCACCGCCGCCAGCGGTGCGCGATATCGCGCATCCACTCCCAGAAACAGGAGGATCTCTTCCTGCTTTTCATGCTTTTGGATCTCCATTTGCACAAAATCCTCCGGCTCTGTAATACCATAGGCATTCCCTGTTTCCAGACAGTTATCCACCAGCCTGCCGATATACTCCGGAAGCACCCCTTCCATCGCCGCATCCAGCCGCGCCTGTCTGGTAAACAGCATCGGATCCCAGCCGGTCACGCATTCCTTTGTGCAGGCGCCGCAGCAGGCGCATTCATATAGATTATCAATGACCTCTGCGAGCCCCAGGGCATTCCGGTTTACCAAAGACAATCCCAGCGCCCTTGCGCGGGCGTTATTCCGTTCCTGTCCAGTCGCCTTTCCGATCGGGCAAATATGCCGGCACATCCAGCAAAAGCGGCAGGAATCCACATTTTTTTTACTGCTTTCTGTCATTTTCAACCTCTCATTCCGATGTATTTGCGCCCAGAGGCAATCTGCTGACCTGTCTGAAACGCAGCGTCTCAAATACACCTTTATAAGCCCAGCTTGAACGGGTTCATGATTCCATTGGGATCCAGCTGCCGCTTCAATCCCTCAAATACCTGCATGGCAGGTCCATACTGCTCCTTCATCAGCCGGCCCAGCTTAATCCCCACGCCATGATGATCGTTCACCACGCCGCCATGGGCGATTGCGGCGCGCACGCCTGCCGTCCATATCTGTTGATGCAGCCTGAGCGCCTCTACCGGGTCCTTCGGCACATGCTCCTCCTCCACAATGAACCTGTCATACACCATCGCTCCCCATTCATACCAATGAGAGAAATGCGCGATGAATCTCGCCTGCGGGAAATTTGTTTCTACGGCATCCTTCATGGCATCATATATCTCTTCAATTTTTCCATAGGGGGCGATCGTATCCATTGTGCCGAACATCTGGGGCAAATCCATCATATGGCCCGGATAGAAAAAGGTGATCTTTTCCTCCCACCACTTCTCGCCGTATTCGCTGCCCAGATCCTCCGCCCCATATTTGTGGAACGTATCCAGTAAAATCCTTTCTTCCACCTCCACCATTTCCCTGCAGCCCTCATACGCCACATTCATGAATGCGCCGGGCTTTTCCACACCGACGATCTTTTTGATCAGGGTAGCCGTTTCAGCCGGATCATACAGGCGCATGACGGAGGGCTTGAATTTCTGTAAAAGCTCCCTGGATGCTGTAAAGGCGGCGTGCATATCCTGAAACAGAAAACCCCGGAAGCGCCTTTCCTCAGGCTGCGCAAAAATGCGCATCTGCGCTTTGGTAATAATGCCCAGCGTTCCCTCTGAGCCGATGAAAATCTGGTTTAAATCCGGCCCTGCGGCATGCTTGGGCGCGGGCGAGGTATGAATGATGTCCCCGTTGGGAAGCACCACCTCCATCTGCAGCACCATATCGTCGATCTTTCCGTATTTCGTGGAAACGACGCCGATACCGCGATGTGCCAGAAAGCCTCCCACCGTGGAGCAGTTTAAGGAGGAGGGATAATGCATGGTCGCCATTCCCACCTCATTGGCCGCCCATTCGATGTGCTTATAAATGGCTCCCGTTCCGCATTCTATATACATGCTTTCCGTATTCACCTCATAGATCCGGTCCATCCGTTTGGTGTCCAGCACAATGCCGCCGCAAACCGGAATCGCGCCGCCCTGAGTGCCGCCTCCGCCGCCCCAGCATGTCACAGGGATCTTATAGTAATTAGCGATTTTTAATACCTTTGCGGTCTCCTGCGCATCCTTCGGCGACACCACGATGTCCGCTTCGGGCATTCTCCTTCCCCTGTCCGCCCACATGCGCGACAGCCAGTAATAGTCCACGCTGTGCGTCACCCTGTCGATCGGATTTGCCGAACAGTTTTCTGCCCCCACGGCATCCTCCAGCTCGGTAAGGATCATTGCCTGTAAAAATTCATTTGTCTGCATCTGTATGCTCCTTTCTCCTGCCCGGGTCCCACAGGAAGACATTTCCCTGGCTGTCATTGATTAGCAGGATCGCATCCACCTTTTCCCTTTCAAAATGTTCTGCAAACGCTGTGGCGGAGTCTCTGTCATACATCAGCCCCTCGCAGCCAAGTCCCTTTGTATCCACAAACTCCACATTTTCATTGCCAAAGTGTTCCTCAATGTATGCAACAAACCGCTGCCCTCTCTCCTGTGCTGATATCCAGTTAAACGGGGTTTTCTCCGGCCGCTGTGACACATTGCGCCGCATGGGCGCAAGGCCCACTTTCACTTTATACGCAAACATAACGGGCTTCTCCTTTCCTTCACCGCAAAAATGTGCTATACTGGCAGTACCTGAAAAATAATTATCAATTCCGACTCCCGCTCCGGATAACAGCCTGAACCTGTCCAAACTGTTACCGCTTCGCAAAACATGTGCCGGGCAGCTTCACCATTCTTTGTTTTCCTTTTCATCATACAAACGAATTTCTGAAAAGGCAATGATTTGGTGGAAATTATTTTCGATTTATTTTTTTGTTTTTCGATAAATTGAGTTTCTTCGGAAATTATTTTCGTTTTCGAGGTTAGAAAAAGGTTGAATAAAAAAGCATATCCAACCGGTTTTATTCGCGCTGCAACGCGCAGATGGGCACAGACATGAAATCCATTCTCTTAAACATTCGCGCAAAATACCATGAAATGGGACCCGGAGAGCGCCGGATCGCCGACCTTCTCACCACATCCCCCGACGCAATCCTTCCGCTGTCCATCGGTCAGTTTGCCCAAAAGGCGGGCTGCGGAAACGCGACGCTGGTCCGTTTTTCCAAGCGTCTTGGGCTGTCCGGATATCAGGAATTGAAAATCGCAATCGCCCAGGAAATCGCCTCCATTTCCAGCGAAAATGAGCAAATTTCCCCCACGGATACCTGCTATGCCATGTTCACCAAAAGGCTTCGCGACATTCAGGTTTCCTTGCAGAAAACGCGTCTGGTTTTAAAGCCCGCCGCCATGGATGCCGCCGCTCACAAAATCATGGCCGCCAGACAGATCGTGATTTTCGGTCTCGGAAATTCCGCATCGGTAGCGCAGGATGCCCAGCATAAATTTTTGCGCATCGGCCTCAATGCCTCCGCCTGTTCCGACAACCATCTGCAGCTCATCATCGCCTCCCATTTGGACAAGGACTGCGTCGCCATCGGCATTTCCCATTCCGGCAAAAGCACGGATATCGTAGAAGCCTTGAAGCTCGCCCGCATTAACCACGCGACGACAATCTGCGTCACCAATTATGAAACAAGCCCGATCACGGAGGTTTCCGATATCTGTCTGTTCACCCAGTCGGAGGAAACCCAGCATTCCATACTCGCCATGAGCTCCCGCATCGCCCAGCTCACAATTTTTGACGCCATCTACACCTATATTGTGGCAAATACGGGTAACAAAACGGTGGAAGCGATCCGCAATACGGAAACGGCGCTGAAGGATAAGAAGCTGTGACAGTGTCCGCGGGTATAGCGAGCATCGGATTGCTATAGTCACAATCCTCTGAACAAATCTTTGAGATAAAAGTACAAAAAAATCGAATAGTATGATACAATTTATGTGTTGCTCACCAACACCCGCAACAGGGAGGAGGTGTTTGCATGGAAGTTGTGATTTCTTTTTTAGTTGCTGTTTCGGCTGGTGTAGCCTGCCACTACATCATCAAATGGTTAGACAGTGACGATAAGAGCAACAACTAACCTGGTGGGTGCTTTGCCACTATAAAAGAAAAGAAGAATCCCCAAACTGTGCTGCAACACGGTTTGGGGATTCGCTTCTTGTCCGCATGGACTTGTGATTTCTTTTTGCCTATTGGCATTATAGCATATGCAAATTTTAATTACAAGATACATTTTTTATTTCAACCTTCAGCAAAATTTACTGGGTTACTGTTCACGGCACCTCCATTTCTGCAACTTTCATTTAACAGCCGATCCTGAAAATCTCCACCGAATGTGGCCGCAGCCTGACCGTCATTCCTTTTGCGAATTCGCCCAGCTCCTCCTCCTGTACAAAAACCTCCGTATGAGCAATGTCATTATAGGAAGAAACGCTTTCACCACAGATGTAATAGCCCTTCACCGCCCCACCCGCTTCAAAATCTAGTTCTGCCTCCTCGAAATGTTCCGGCGACTTGTTCACGACAGCTACCGCCATTCCCGGCCCGTCGCTGAATTTTGTCACGCAGATATCCAGCAGGTCAACTGTTTCCTCTACCCCTCTATGATTGCGCACCGTACATCGCTCCATATCCGGACATACCGCACGCTGGACAATATCCCCCATATAATTGGTGTACAGATAGAAAACATGGTACGTGCTTCGAAGCACAAGTCCCTCCGGATGCGTGAAAATGCACCCTCTCGTATTGATCACCGGTGCGAAATTCGCCATACCGACAATATCACAGTTCCGGTTCAGCGCATTTAAAAAGCAGGCTGTAAAAATGGCGTCTCCCATAGTATAGATTGCATTATCGTCATTTTGGTCTCTGGGCGTCACATATTCTTCCTTTGTGACTCCCTGCTCGATCGTGTGCACCTTAGGATGATACCACTCCTTCAGATTCCATTCGTCAAAGGCGATTCTGATCCTGTTTTCCAGCCCCATCGCCATAAGCAGCCCCTTCACCTTCCGGATCGCGTCTTCCGTGTGATTCGTAAAGGCCAGAACTGCCGGATAGTCTGACGGCTGATTTGTTTCATGGATTTGATCCCAATACTGATGAATGGAAATCCAGTTCAGAAACTGTCCGCTATGCCGCAGCAAATCAATGTTCCAGTCCAGATCCGTCAGGGCGGCAGCGGACAGCTCAATCGTGGGATCCACACGCTTCATCATTTTCGCGGATTCCAGCACCAGCCTGCCCCACTCTCCGGCGGGTTTTGCCCCAATTTCATGTCCGCCGTAATTCTCGTTTCCGACGCTCCAGTATTTCACACAAAACGGCGCCTCATGACCGTTTTGTATACGCATGCGGGCAAATTTTCCTTCTACAGGCAGATTACAATATTCCACCCAGTCGCTCATTTCCTCCGCCGTTCCGGTTCCCGCATTCGTGCAGATATACGGCTCACATCCCACCTTTCTGCACCAGGAAACAAACTCGTCCGTTCCGAATTCATTTGACTCCTCCACCCGCCATGCCTTGTCAAAATAAGGCACTCTCGGCTGTCCTACGCCGTCCTTCCAATGATAGGAGGATACAAAGCATCCGCCCGGCCAACGCACGATGGGCACATGGATTGCCCGCAAAGCCTCCAGCACATCCTTCCGGAATCCCTCCTCATCGGACAGACTGTTTTGCGGATCATAAATTCCCCCATAGATCTGCCGGTGAAAATGCTCAATGAACTGCCCATACAGCATCGGGCTCCTTTTCCCGATCACATCAACTGCGCTTGTCACAATTTTCATTTTCCGTCACCTCCCCTTCCATTGTTTAATTATATATATTACACCTATAAATGTCAATTAAGATTTACGTTAATCTTCTATATTCCGCACCGTACTCTTCGCTTCATGCAGCATCACGGGCAAAATCTCTGTGATAAATTCCGCATCATAATCCCCGATTCGCCGCAGCAGCAAAGACACTGCCGTTTCAGCAAGCGTCCTTTCCCCAGCCCCCGCCACGCTTGACAACGGCGACAGATATGGCAGCGCTCCCCGCATATGATCAAACCCGATCACGGAAACATCCTCCGGCACCCGGTGTCCTCCCTCCCTGAGCGAATTGATCACATGATATGCCAGCTGGTCATTAAAGGCAAAAAGCCCTGTATACGCGACTGGCCAAATTGACCGTATTATCTTCCCCGCTTTCATGGCATCATAAACCGGCTCTACGTCCAATATCCGAATCGCTTCCGCACTTATGCCGCGCTCTGCCAACGCATCCTCAAAGCCCTTTTGCCGCAGCGGCTGTGCCCCATTCCCTGACGGACCGCTCAAATACGCAAATTGTCTGTGTCCTCTGGCATATAAAAAGTCGGCCGCAATGCGACCTCCCTGATAGTCATCCAGCCGGACCGCATCCGCACAGACCCCGCGAATTTCCCTATCAATCAAAACCAACGGTACCTGATTTTTTTGAATCAGGCTTGCGCTTTCTGCATCGTTTGATTCCGGAAAATATAGAATTCCGTCCACCAGATTGGCAATCGACAGATTCGCCATGACCAGCTCGTTTTTGGGATTTGCATGCGTGCACAGCGTCATAGTGACATAGCCGTTTTTCCGAAGCAGCTCATCCATCATGTAAATAAGCGTTGCATAATGAGGATTTTGGATATCGTCCACTATGATCGAAATCAGCCTGCTATGCCCTGACCGCATCGCCGCAGCAAAATTATTTCTGATATATCCCATTTCCCCGGCAACCTGACGTATCTTTTGCGTCGTAGCCTCTGAAATCCCCGCATCATTGCGCAACGCACGGGAAACCGTGTTCGCCGTAACCCCACATCGCTCCGCGATATCCCTGATCGTCACTCTCTTGCCGTTTTTCTTCATATCCCGCACTTTTCCTTTACCTTTTCCAAAAGCTGCGGCTGTACGGTCGGATACGTCCATTTCTCCGGCAACGCCCCCGTTATCACAATTTTTTCAATTTCACTGTGCAATTCCCGTTCAAAGGCTTTCACCTTTGCAAAAAACAGCATACCAAAGGATTCCTGTCCGTCAAAGTTATCCCTGGTAGTAACAGAATACACGCAAACCGGTTCCATCTCAAAATCCACCGCACCGGTCTCTTCATACAGCTCGCGCTTCGCCGTGTCCCAAATCGCCTCCCCGGCTTCCCTGTGCCCGCCGGGAATCTCCAGCGTGTCCCTTTCCCTGTGCTTGCAAAATATGTATCCATCCTCTGTCCGCGCAACAATTACCGCGAATTTCAAGAGAGAGTCCTCAACCTGTTCGTAAAAATTCACTTTTGCGTTTTCCAGCATGCTTCACAACCCCCGTTTATTCTGAATTCTTTTTACATGTTCCTCTTTTTCCTGCTTTTCTTTCACTTCCCGGATGAAATCCTTTACACTGTACAGCCACCGCCTCTGTCGTTCATGATAAGTTTCATGCAGCTCCAGCGGCAGAACAAGCTGCAGCTTCCTTTTCTGCATGGCATCCGTCTGATTCTCACTGATCGCCGCCTCCAATGTCAGCAAATGCTTCTTTTCAATCCGGTCCGCCTCATCCAGCACCTGTCTCCACCGATCCTTACAGGTGCTCTTGACGCCCAGCATGGTCAGATTTTCTTCGGGAAAGAACGGATCCTGATAGGCCGCAATCCCCGGCAGAATAAAATCCGGCTTTGACTTATTTTCGGTGACGGGTGTCCGATCGTATAAAATCCGGTTTTCCAGAAAAATCGCTTCGATATGATTCTCAAGCGCCTGCCCCACTCTGCTTTTCCTACGGTTCTGTACGGAAAGAGAAAATTTCACAAATCCGTCCACATCAACTTCCCCATATTCAATAAAGCCCTTTTTCAGCCTTTCAGAAATGATATGCTTTTCCAGCGTCCTGAAAAGAGCTTCCTCCCGCTCCACCCATAGAAGCAGCGTTTCATCCGGCTCTTCCACCGGAGAAACCGGACCCGCCATTTCTCTGGCAAAAGCTGAAAATTCCTTCGTAGAAGGAAAGGATCCGCCAAACCGTTCCAGCATTTCCTCCAGGCAGTTATCCGTATCCTCTAAGCTTTCCACTCCGATCTGTTCCAATATCAGCCGGGAAGTGAAAAGCACCTTGCTTTTATCGAGTTCAAAATCCTCCTTCACCCGGAATCTGTCCAGAATATCATCCCTTATATCAAAAAGCCATTTCAGCTGATTTTCGATGGTTGTTCCATTCTGCGCAATAATGACTAAAACCGTACCATCCGCCCGCAGGCAAATAAACAGGGTATCATCTTTTCTCATGATCCCTGTCACATCATTGGAAGTATAATACAAACGCCATTCGGAACGCCCCGGAATATTCTCTCTGGAATCATACCAGGTCAGCGTTCCGTCATCCGCAACCATGCTTTCATCGTTCAGATAAACAAACCGGGCTCCGATCCTTTTCTTTCCGGTCTGTGTACCAAACAGCTTCTTTAAGATCCCCACTCCGTTAAATTCATGCTGGTTGCTTCTGCCGCCCGCTTCCACATCAACCAGGCTTTTCACTGCCACGCGTTCAAAATACTGAGACAAATATCCACATTTCATATGAAAATATCCTCCTACAGCTCGCAGTAATCTCCCTGTCCGCTCCTGATAAAATCCTCAATCTGCGCCAGTATTTCTTTTTCATAGGCAGAATCCTTCTGCATACGCTTTACCGTGCATTCCCACACCACCAGCTGCCGAATCTCCTTTTCCCGCAGAAGACGGGTCACCTCTTTGTCCCTGGTGATATTGGATTGAAACTTATTCGTCCAGAATTCGATATTGGACTTGGGAGTATATGCAATTTTGCAGTTGCGATGCCTGTGCCAGAAGCATCCGTGAATGAATACCGCCGTTCTTTGCTTCGTAAAATAAAGATCCGGTTTTCCATCCACCTGCTTATAATTTGCCCGGTATCGAAGCCCATCCGCATAAAGCCGGCTTCTGATATACATTTCGATGCTGGTCTTCGTCCCTTTGATTTTGGACATATTCCGGCTTCTTTCCTCTTTTGACTTAATGTCCATCCCATTTTGGAGCGGTTCGTCACATGCAGGCCTCCAGCCGTTTCATCCGCTCAGCCTCCAATTCTTCCATCTTATTCACAACACATGCGGCAATCTGCGTAACCAGAGGCACTACCACGGAATTGCCGAACTGTTTATATGCCTGCGTATCCGAAACGACGATCTGAAACCGCTCCGGATAGCCCTGCAGACGCGCGCACTCTTTTGGCGTCAGCTTCCGCGGGTTTTTCCCTAGCTGCGCAATCAGGATTTCCGAGCCATCCTTATAATACCGGGCGCTCAATGTTCTCGCAATCCCGTCTCTGTCCGGCATACCATAGCCAAAACCGTTCCCCTTTTGCCGATGCTTTTCCGCGTAATTCTGTAAATATTCCCAAAGCTTATCCGACAGCGTGTATTTTTCCTCCACACCGCTTTCCAGAATATCCGCAAGCTTCGGCTTCTGCTTTGGACGCTTTAAATCATATGTAAAAGTGATGTTCTCCCCATAGCGCTTTCGGTCAAATCCTGCAATGAATATCCGTTCCCGGTGTTGCGGCACATAAATCTGTCCGTCCAGAATATCCGGAAAAATCTCATAGTCCAATTCATCCAGCGCGTCCTGGATCACCTTCCAGGTACGCCCCCGGTCATGGCTTTTTAAGTTTTTGACATTTTCCAGAAGAAACGCTTTCGGACGCTTTTCATCCAAAATGCGCACCACATCAAAAAACAGCGTTCCCTGCGTCTTGTCCAGAAACCCCGTCGCTCTTCCCAGACTGTTTTTCTTGGAAACACCGGCAATGGAAAAGGGCTGACACGGAAAACCCGCGACCAGGATATCATGCTCCGGTATATCTGCCGCGTTCACTTCCTTGATATTTCCTGCCGGAATCTCTCCAAAATTGGCATAATAGGTGCTCTGGCAATATTTATCCCATTCCGAAGAAAATACGCATTTCCCCTGCTGCGCTTCGAATGCCAGCCGCATTCCCCCGATCCCCGCGAACAGATCAATAAACTTAAATCTTGCCGGGCCGGATTGGGCTTTCTGCCGCTTTTTATCGCTCATATAATATACTACCGCTTCCTTTACCATGTTCTGTAATGTCTGATCCGATTCATTGGCACAGGAAATCATTTCCTCGTAAATGGTATCCTCAAATCTCAAATGCATCTGTTTCATCGCGCAGCTCCTGGGTATGATTATGTACCGTTTTTTTCCCTTACAGGGTCTATTATAATACCATCATGGAAATATAGCAAGCAGTTTTTCGAAACTATGTTCGTTTTTTTTAGCAGAATATGCACTACTCCACGATATTGCTTTTCTTTTCCTTCTCCAGCCGCCCAAACAACCGTCCCAGCACCACGACCGCCACAACCGCCAGCACCGCTTCCGCCGTCAGCTGCGCATAAGCGAGCCCGTACAGCGGGAACAGCGCATTTAACACATACAATGCCGGAATCTCCAGCACGATCTTGCGCATGATCGCAAACATGAGCGCCTCTCTTCCCATGCCCACCGCCTGGAACACGCCGACCGCCAGAAAGTCGGTGCACAAAAAGGGCAGACCCAGACAGAATCCCCGCAGAAACCGCGTGCCATAGGCCACAATTTCCCCGTTTTTCATAAAACAGGTGATGAGCGCTTCCGCGCCGAAATAATACCCCGTCACCACCACAGCCAGAAAACCGAACATGATTTTAGCCGTAAAAAAGAGCGCGTTCTTCATCCGCTTATGATTGCCGCTGGAATAATTATAGCTGATGAGCGGCATAATCCCCTGGGACATGCCCAGCGCCATCTGCATCGGCACCATGTTGATTTTCTGGGTAATGCCCATGGCGGCAACCGCATTCGCGCCGAAGGAGGCGGTAAAATTGTTCAAAATCGTCATTCCTGTCACATTCAACAGATTCTGAATGGAAGCGGGCACGCCGACACCGCATACCCCCAGCACGATCTCCCTGCGCAGGCTGAATTTTTTAGGCGACAGACAGACGAAGGTGTTTTTTCTTTTTAAATAAATCAGGGTGAAAAAATAAACGCAGGCCATGCAGTTGGAAATGAATGTGGCGAGCCCCGCTCCCGCCGCTCCCATATTAAGCCCCCAGGGCAAAATGAAAATCGGATCCAGTATCATATTTAACAGACATCCGCTCATCGTGCCCAGACTGGCATGCAAAGACGCCCCCTCCGAGCGTACCATGTAGGCGAGCACCACGTTCAAAATGGCCGGAGCCGCGCCGCAGCTCACCGTCCACAGCATATATTGCGCCGTCGCCGCCCTCGTGTTGCCGTCAGCCCCCAGAAGGCTCAGCAGGGGACTTTTAAATACCGTACACGCCGCCGAAAAAAGGATTCCACAAAACAACGCGCAGTAAAAGCCGAAAGCGGAGCTTCGATATACCGTTTCATAATCCTTTCTTCCCAGCGCCCGGCTCATCATGCTGGAGCTTCCCACACCGAACAGATTATTCACCGCGTTAAACGCCAGCAGTACCGGTGCCGCCAGCGTGACCGCCGCATTCTGAATCGGATCATTTAACATTCCGACAAAATAAGTGTCCGCCAGATTGTAAAGCACCATCACCAGAGAGCTCAAAATCGTAGGAATTGCCAGCTTTGCCACCGCCCTCGGGATCGGCATATTTTCAAATAAATTTGTTTTATCCATCATTCGCTTTTCTCCTTATCACTGCCAGTCCCCGCTCCGTTTCCAGCGGACTTTTTCCAAACGAACTGACATTATATCACCGCTTACTATCATACCACGCCTTTCCCGTTTTTCCAATCGGGAAAACAAAATCTTCCGCAGAATCAATTTTCGGGCGTGGGGATTCCTGTTCCCGGCGGTGCCGGGAACAGGACTGGCGGGAATGCGGTTTTCCGGCAGAATCTTTTGTTCCTGTTGACTTTGGCCTTTGTCTATTCTAAAATATGGACATACTAATGCCAGCAGCCAAAGGGCATTGGAATCTATCAAAAAGGAGCGTTTCCCATGAATATCACGAATGACATCAAATATATCGGCGTCAATGACCATACCGTCGATCTGTTTGAAGGACAGTATGTCGTTCCCGACGGCATGTCCTACAATTCCTATCTGATTCTTGACGAGAAAACCGCCGTCCTCGACACGGTTGACGCACATTTTACCGCGGAATGGCTGGCCAATATCAGAGCGGTCATCGGCTCTGCCTCCCCGGACTACCTGATCGTCCAGCACATGGAGCCGGATCACTCCGCCAACATCGCGAATTTCATGCAGCAATACCCTGAAACGAAAATCGTTTCCTCTGCGAAGGCTTTCTCCATGATGGGACAGTTTTTCGGCACGGACTTTGCGGACAGACAGATTGTCGTGGCGGAGAACAGCACCTTAAGCCTGGGCAGGCACACCCTGACCTTCGTGACAGCTCCCATGGTGCACTGGCCCGAGGTCATCGTCACCTATGACAGCTGCGACAAGGTGCTTTTTTCTGCGGATGGCTTTGGGAAATTCGGCGCGCTGGACGTCGCACAGGATTGGGCAGACGAAGCGCGGCGCTATTATATCGGCATCGTGGGCAAATACGGCGCACAGGTGCAGAATCTTTTGAAAAAAGCGGCTGGACTGGACATTCAGATCATCTGCCCGCTGCACGGCCCCGTGCTGTCTGAAAATCTGGGCTATTACCTGAAGCTCTATGATACCTGGTCCTCCTACACGCCGGAAACAGAGGGCATCGTGATCGCCTACACTTCCGTTTATGGGAATACCAAAAGGGCGGTAGAGCTCCTCGCGGAAAAGCTGCGGGCAAACGGCTGTCCGAAGGTCGTCGTCCACGATCTGGCGCGCTGCGATATGGCAAAGGCCGTGGCGGATGCCTTCCGTTACAGCAGGCTGGTGCTCGCCACCACCACCTATAATGCGGATATTTTCCCCTTCATGAAGGAGTTCATCCACCACCTGACAGAGCGGAATTTCCAGAACCGCACCATCGGCATGATCGAAAACGGCACCTGGGCGCCGCTGGCAGCCAAAACCATGAAGCAGATGCTGGAGAAATGTCAGAAGCTGACCTTTACAGAACCCACTGTTTCCATCAAATCCGCCTTAAACGACGAAAACAACGATCAGCTTGACGCGCTGGCAAAGGAGCTTTGCACGGAATATCTGGCGCAGCAGGACGCCACCGCAGACAAGCATGACCTCACCGCCCTGTTCCGCATCGGCTACGGTCTTTATGTGGTGACCTCCCACGATGGTCAGAAGGATAACGGTCTGATCGTCAACACTGTGACACAGGTGACCAACACCCCCAACCGGATTGCTGTCACCATCAACAAGAGCAACTACTCTCATGAGGTCATAAAGCGGACAGGCATCATGAATATCAACTGCCTCTCCACCGACGCGCCTTTTTCGGTGTTTGAAAGATTCGGATTTCAGAGCGGCAGGGATGCGGACAAATTTGCGGATATGGAAGCCCTCCATTCCGATAACGGCCTCGCCTTTTTACCGCACTATATCAACGCCTTTATGTCCCTTGAGGTGGAGCAGTATGTGGATCTGGACACCCACGGCATGTTCATCTGCCATATCACGGAGGCGCGGGTCATTTCCTCCGTGGAAACCATGTCCTACACGTATTACCAAAACTATGTCAAGCCCAAACCGGAAGCCGCCGGAAAGAAGGGCTTTGTCTGCAAGGTATGCGGTTATATCTACGAAGGGGACACGCTTCCCGAGGATTATATCTGCCCGCTCTGTAAGCACGGCGCGGCAGACTTTGAACCCATAAGCTAAACAGTAAGCGGATATCCCGGAGCGCTATGCGGCAGTTTTTATGACTGTTATACGTTCGCATATGCTCCGGGATATTTTTTTCTTTCGCGACAGTAACCGGCACGAACCATTTTAAGCCGCTTAGCCTGGATAAGCGCCGATAGCTCCCCTGACAGATTGAACCTGCCAGAAACGCCCCTGTTTGCCGCTGTCACATTTTCTATTTTTCCTCTTGACCAACCCCTGACAGGCGGGTTTACACTTTTTTTGAAAGCAAAAAATCCATTGATAGGAGGAGAATGACATGCTGATTCATGAATTGAGCAAACGGACCGGGCTGACAAGAAAGGCGATCGAATACTATGTGGAAAAAAATCTGATCACATGCGCCACGCTGGATAACGGCTATCGGGATTTTGAAAAAGACCAGATCCCCCGCCTGCAAAAAATATCCGTGCTCCGCAAATTTGACTTGAGCACAGAGCAAATCCGGATGATTTTAGACGGGGATGAGAACGACCTTTTGCAGAAGCTTTCTGTCCTAAAAAAGCTGCGGCTTTCGCAGGAGGAGAAAAAGGCGGCGCTTCTGGAGCAGCTTGGCAGCCGGCATAATTATGCGGAAATAAACGCCGCGCTGCAGGCGCTGGAACAGGGCATGAGCATTGCCCAGCGCCTGCTGGACGCCTTTCCGGGCTACTACGGGAAATATGTCTGCCTGCATTTTGCCGGATTTCTGGACGAGCCCGTCAAAACTTTGGAGCAGCAGCGCGCCTACGGGGAAATCCTCGATTTTCTCGATACCCTTCCTTCGTTTGAAATCCCGGCGGATTTACAGCCATTTCTGGATGAAGGGCTGGGACAGCTCACGGCAGAACAAATACAGTCGCTCTCCCAAAAGACACAGGAGGGCATCCGCAATCCGGAACAGTTTCTTAAGGACAATCAGGAAACGCTGCACATTTATGCCGCGTATTTGCAGTCAGAGGAATACAAGGCTTCCCCCGCTTACCGCTACAAATGCCTGTTGGATCAATTCAACCGCACATCCGGCTATTATGACCGCTTCCTGCCCGCCATGAAACGGCTGTCACCTTCCTATGCCGCCTATTGCGCGCAGGCTGAGACGGCAAACCGGATGATCCGGGAACAATATCCGGAATTTAGTGAGCAGGTAGAAAATCCGCAAAGTATCCCTGACCAAAATCCCGGCTGAGGACCCCTGTCCCGTCTCAACCGATGCTTTTCAAATATCGTTTCAGCAAAAAAGCGCAAAAGTACGGGAATGTATAAATGCGGTCACTGTATCCGATATTGCCCGCAGTGAATTTGATCCCCCAATGGATATCGCCGTACTTTTCGCTTTCCAACAAGGTTCGCAGAGATTTCGCTCTTCCCGACACCGCCTTCACCTCCACCGGAATCAACTCCGATGCTGTCCTGACAAAAAAATCCTCCTCCAGCGTCGAGTCCTCCCTCTTATAATAATATAGCCCGTAGCCGCTTTTTACCAACGCTTCTCCGACAAAATTCTCGTAGAGCGCCCCTTTATATACACCGAGATTTTTATTGGCGCGCAAATCCTCCTGCGCCTCCTCGTCCAGCATCGCTACCAGCAGCCCACTGTCCGCGAAATAAATTTTATACCTGCTTTCATCATAATTTCCCTTCAACGGCAGCTCCGGAAAGCGCAGGCAATAACATAGATTTACCATACCGGCATCATCCAGCCATTCGATACATCCCCGGTAGTCTTTAAAACGTGCCCCCGGCGCAACTTTGGAAATCTGAAATTTTTTATTATCTTTTGCCAGCTGTACAGGAATCTGATTGAACACGGTGAGAATGCGTCCCTGATCAACTCCTTCCGCATACTTCCGGATATCCTCCTTATAATCGGCAAGAAGCTGCCGCTGGATTTCCAGGGAACCTTCAAAGGTTCCTTTCGCAATATATTCCCGCACCACCGCAGGCATACCGCCTAAAACGCAATAATCCAGAAAAGTGCCGGCGCAGACCGCCATCTGCACTTCTTGTAGCGGCGTCATTTTTTGCATATGCGACAGCAAGTCCTCCACAAAGCTTTCCCCGTATCCTTTTGCCCAGAGAAACTCCTCAAAATCCATGGAAAACATCTCATAATCCGTTTTGTATCCCACACTGTTGCTTTCCACCTTTTTGTACTGAATTCCCAGCATGGAACCGCTACAGACCACATCAAACCGTCCATCCTGACAAAAAAACTTGAGTGCGGTCGCAATCTCAGGAAACTCCTGCAGCTCATCAAAAAAAAGCAGCGTATTTCCCGCAATGAACCGTTTTGACGGATCCAGAAAAGAAATATTTTTGATAATCTCATCTGTCTTATATCCGTTTTCGGTGATCATTTTGTACTTCGGCTCTTCCACAAAATTGATTTCTATGACGCTGTCATAGTTCTTTTGCGCAAAGCGCCGAATGGATTCTGTCTTGCCGACCTGGCGCGGCCCCTTCACAATAAGAGGTTTATGCCCTTTTTCCTTCCTCCAGTTATCTAAAAAAATATCAACTTTCCGCTTTAAATACAACATTTTTCCTCCCTCGTTTTCCAGTTTCCGGCTATCCACAGGTTCTTCCTCTCATTGTTTCTCTTTTCAATTATACTCTGTATTTTCCCGGAATACAACATGATCGCAAAAAAATGAGGGAATTATAATGCATAAATCACAAAAAAATGAGGGAATTATATTATATCATACGCAAAAAAATGAGGGAACTTGTCAAATCAATTTTGTAACCCTTTCATTTTCTCCCCGGTAATTTTATATTGACATTTATATAAATTATTTATATAATTTCTTTATGTAAATAAAATCCCTGTCGCCCGCAGGAACAAATGACAGAAAGGAATTTTTCTTATGCCAAAGCAGAGAATCACCAAAGAAATGATTGTAGACGCCGCCTTTGCGCTGGCCCGGTCCGGCGGTCTGGAGCGGCTCACGGTGACGGACATCGCCGCAAAGCTTGGCTGTTCCGTACAACCGATCTACAGCTATTGTCAAAGCATGGAAGGACTGCGCAGCGACGTTTCCGCACGGGCGCGGCAGTTCGTGCAGGGCTACGTGGCAGAACGCATTGACCCAAAGGATCCGTTTTTCAGCACCGGACGGGCATACATCCAGCTCGCAAAGGAGGAACCCTGCATTTTGAAAATGTTTCTTTTTCAAAGCAGAACGGGCATCTCGTCTCTGGAGGATTTATACCGCTTTGAGGCCGCCCCGCAGATGGCGCAGGCGATTGCGGACTCCCTGCACATCAGCGCAGAGCAGGCAAAGCAGCTGCACCTGGACATGCTGATTTACACAATCGGCATCGGCGCCATATATTCCGTGACCACGCCGGGCATCCCGGCCGACGAAATATACGCCCGACAGGAACGGGCATATCAGATTTTCTTAAAAAACATATTGGAGGAGCAAAATGACTGATCAGAAAATTTTAATTTTATACAAAAGCGTGACCGGATTCACCAAAGAATATGCGGAAAAGCTCGCAAACAAAACCGGCGCTGCATGCATCCCGTTAAAAGGCGCTACGGCAGAAGCCCTGTCGGGTTTCGACACAGTTGTTTTCGGCGGCAGGCTGCACGCCGGAACGCTGGACGGACTCAAACGCGCAAAGGCGCTTTTTGGACAAAGCCGGGCGAACCGTTTTCTCGTCTTTGCAACCGGCGCCTGCCCGAATGAGGCGACCGCCACAATAGAAGAAATATGGCACAACAATTTTTCCCCCGCAGAGCTGTCCGAAATCCCGCATTTTTATATGCAGGCCGGGCTGCGCTATGAAAATATGCCGCCGATTGACCGGCTGATAATGAAGGGACTGCGCTCTTTTTTGGCAAAGAAAAAGAAAAAAACCGAATCCGAGCGGCAGATGGAGGCCATGATCGCCGGCTCCTTTGATATTTCCTCGGAAAAATATCTTGCGCCGCTGCTTGACGCACTGGATTCTTCTGTTGCCGTTTCTTCGGGCATATGTTAAGATAGAAACAGCCTTTTTTCAGGGAGCACAAAATGAGGAATCAAAATGACACACTTTCTAACGGCAGTCAACGCTGTCGTACCCTTTTTAATTTATATCGCATTCGGATATGGCGTAAAAGCCTTCGGGCTGACTGACGAAGCCTTTTTGCGGCGCTTTAACACGCTGGTGTTCCGCGCCTTTTTCCCCATCATGATGTTTTACAACCTCTACCAGAACGCAGGCGCGCAGCTGCATATCGGCAGGCTCGCCCTGACCGGCATTCTGGGCGAAATCATCCTGATCGGGCTGCTCATGCTGACGGTTCCCCAGCTGGTCAGAGAAAATCCCCGGCGGGGCGTGCTGATACAGGCCGTTTACCGCAGCAACTTTGTGCTCTTTGCCGTTCCGCTGACGGAAAGCATTTTCGGGCAATCCGGCGTTGCCCTGTCGGCAATGATGGTGGCGATCATCGTCCCTTTTTTCAATGTGACGGCGGTGATCATTCTGGAATACTTCCGGGGCGGAACCTTTGACCTGTGGAAGCTTGTCAAAAACGTGCTGACCAACCCGCTGATCCTGGGCGCTCTGGCGGCAGGGCTGTTTCTCCTGCTGGATATCCGTCTACCCGCCTGTGTGGAAAAGCCGGTGTCTCAGTTTTCGGCGCTGACCACGCCGCTGGCGCTCTTTATTCTGGGCGGCTCACTGCAGTTTTCTTCCTTGAAAAAGGACCTGCGCCTGATCCTGCCCGCCGTCCTGACGAAGCTGGTGCTCGTTCCGGCGGCGATGGTTGCCGTCTCCCTGGCGGTCGGCATGGAACCCCTGGAGCGCTTTGTGCTGCTGACAGTTTTCGCAACGCCCACCGCCGCCGCATCCTTCCCCATGGCACAGAATATGGGCGGCGACGGGGCGCTGGCCGGTGAGCTGGTGGTATGCAGCACGGCATTCTCCATTCTCACCATATTTTTGTGGGTGTTTTTCCTGAAATATGCAGGACTGATTTAAAGAACCGTCTCCATGCCGGCAGGAACCGTATATACATGGACTATAAAAAATGAGTGAAACGCTTTCCCCCTGCACATACTGGCAGGGAGCTCTGATGCTGTTAACCACAGTCATATAATGATAAAGGAGATCTTCATGAATTTTACTGTTGATGCAAGTATTCCCATGCTCACCGTATTTTTTCAGGGGCTGTTGAGCTTCTTCTCCCCCTGTGTGCTGCCTCTCGTTCCGCTCTATATCAGCTACTTTTCCGGCGGAGCCAAAAAAGTGGACCCGGACGGCACCGTCCACTATCCCCGCGGGCGCATCCTGCTCCACACGGTCTGCTTCGTGCTGGGCATCAGCGCCACCTTTTTCCTGTTGGGCATCGGCTTTACCTCACTGGGAAAATTTTTCTCGGCAAACCAGACATTGTTTGCCAGAATCAGCGGCGTCATCATGATTTTGTTTGGTCTCTATCAGCTCGACATTTTCGGGCGTTCTGCAAAGCTGGATCAGGAGCGCCGCCTGCCCTTCCGTCTTGACCGGCTCGCCATGAGTCCCTTTACCGCTTTTTTGATGGGCTTTTTCTTCAGCTTCGCCTGGACGCCCTGCGTGGGTCCGGTTCTGGGCAGCGTTCTGCTCATGGCGGGCTCCGCCTCCACGGCCGCAAAGGGCTTTTTCCTCATCGCGGTCTACACGCTGGGCTTCGTGCTTCCCTTCCTCGCGGTGGGACTTTTCACCGGCGCTGTATTGGATTTTTTCAAAAAGCACACCGGCGTGGTGCGCTATACGGTCAAGATTGGCGCCGTCCTCATGCTTTTCATGGGCGTCATGACGCTGAGCGGCTTTATGAACGGCCTGACCGGCTATCTCTCTAACTTTGACTCCTTCGGAACCCGGACCGCCGAAACGGCTCCTTCCGGCGGACAGAACGATTCTCTGGCAGACGAAGCGCTTCCTGCAGACGGCGGATCAAAAGATTCTCAGGCAGGCGAAACACCCACGTCAGCCGATGGGCAGAGTTCCCTGCCGGCAGACGGCTCCTCTGCGTCCTCAACCGAAACTATGTCCGATGCCGCAGCTTCGGACAATTCCTCTGAAGCTGCAGACGCCAGCGCCGCACCGGATTTCACCTTAAAGGACCAAAACGGCGTGGAGCATACCCTGTCCGCCTATCAGGGTAAAACGGTTTTCTTAAATTTCTGGGCGACCTGGTGTCCTCCCTGCCGCAGTGAAATGCCGGAAATCCAGGCTCTTTATGAAAAATACGGAGAAAACGAAGGCGACCTGATTGTGCTGGGCATCGCTTCCCCAAACGCAGGCAATGAGGGCAGTGCGGCGGATATCACGGCTTTTCTGACCGAGAACGGCTATACCTTCCCGGTCGTCATGGACTACAACGGCCTGTTTTCTTCCCTGTATGGCATCCGCGCCTATCCCACCACCTTCATGATCAGCAAGGACGGCAGCGTGTTCGGCTACGCGCAGGGAGCTTTGACCGGAGAAATGATGGAAAGCATCGTGGAACAGACTATGGAAGGGGTACGGAAATAGCATATGTATTCTGAGTAAAAATTGAACTTATTCGGTTTATCATGACATTTATCAATCAGCAACTTAATATGTCCCCATGGAATCAAAAACACTTTGTTGGAAACCATCTCAAATTGTTCCCCAGCCCGGGCAATCATTGCACTTCCAATATTTCCCTGAAATTGTTCCTCAAGTTGGGGAACAATTTCGATATCTTTAAAAAGTTCATAAAAACGCATCATGTACCGCAGATTTGTCGGAGAAAAACCTTTTACATTTGGAATCATATCCGTCAAATCCATACTCATGGTCTGAAAAAATTTGTTTCCCCACCTACTGTCAGCATACCTTTCGGTTATATCCTTACCAACTGACCAGTAATACATCAACATCTCATTATTCACACGGACGGATGCCTTAATCTGGCTCGCCCGGTATCTGCTTCCAAGCTCCTGTACCCAGTTCCTATATTCTTCGTCATTGCGCATCAATTCACTCATACCTTGCCTCCATCTCATCTTAATTACAACAATGTCCAATCCGCTGTGCCAATTTCAATATACGGATACCTTTTTGCTGTATAATTTTCGTATCATATCGAATGTTTTTATTCCAGTGCTCCATTCTCTCCATCTCAGATTAGTATCGGATATTATAAACCATTCCGTTTCAAAATACAATGTCTGGATACATGATACCAAAAAGACAGTAACAGCTCAGACATGTTTGAACTGTTACAAAAGACACCATACCCTCCCAACACATTTTTCCGCATCAATAATGACAGCAAAGAAAATGTAGTGTATAATGAAGCCAATAAGCGAACCAGAGGTGAGCTTATTGGCGCTACTACTCAAACGCGCCAGTGTTTGAGTAGGTTCCATCGGCGAACCGAAGGTGCGCTTATTGGCGCCACTTCTCAAACGGAGGAAACACATGAACGACAAAAAACTAGCCATCATCACCGCCCGGGGCGGCAGCAAACGGATACCGGGCAAAAACATCCGTGCCTTCTGCGGGAAACCGATTTTATGCTATTCGATTGAAGCGGCGCAAAGCGCCGGCATTTTTGACACTGTCATGGTATCCACGGACGATGAGACAATTGCCGACATCGCCCGCAGCGCCGGAGCGGACGTCCCCTTTTACCGCTCTGCCCGGACCGCAGGCGACTACGCCTCCACCGACGACGTGATCATGGAGGTTTTACAAACCTATCGGGAACGGGGAGAGGAATTTTCTTCCTTCTGCTGTATTTATCCCACCGCCCCCTTTATCACCGGACAACGCCTGCGCGACGCCATGGCGCTTTTAGAGGAAGCGGATTCCGTCATGCCCGTCGTGCCTTTCTCCTATCCGCCCCAGCGCGGACTGCTCATCGGGCAGGATGGCTATGTGACAAGGCAGTATCCCGAGCACGCCCTCACCCGAAGCCAGGATCTGCCGCAGGTCTATCATGACTGCGGACAGTTTTACGCCTGCCGCACCGACGCTTTTTTGGCTGCAGGCACCACCGACGTTGCGCGCCTCGTTCCCCTGATTTTATCGGAGCTGGAGGTACAGGACATCGACACCCTGACAGACTGGGAGCTGGCAGAGCTAAAATACCGCTTCCTTCACCAAACCGGAGGTCATCAATGAATCAGCTGCAAACTCCATTTTTCTATATACGGGAAAAGGACCTGCTCTACGACATTTCCCTTTTAAAAGAGGCCCTGTCCCAAAACTGGGGCAATTATGTCATGGGATATTCGGTAAAAACCAATTCCCTTCCCTGGCTTTTGTGTTACTTAAAAAAGCAGGGCTTTTATGCGGAGGTAGTCTCCAAAACCGAATATGACCTGGCGTCCCGTCTGGGCTATCCGGATGATCACATCATTTATAACGGACCGATCAAGGACAGACAGACCTTTGAACGGGTGCTGCTTGGCGGCGGCTATGTCAATCTGGATTCTTCCTATGAGCTGGACTGGATGGAGGAGCTCGGCGCCGCTCATCCCGACCGCCTGCTGCGGGCAGGTCTTCGAGTCAACTGCAATATCGCTGCTCTCTGCCCGGAGGAATCCCTCGTTTCGGAAACCGGCAGATTCGGATACTGCTATGAAAACGGTGTTTTAAAAAAGGCGATCGATCGGCTGCGCGCCCTGCCCAATGTGCGCGTTTTGGGACTTCACCTGCATTCCTCCACCCAGTCCCGTACCGTGAAGGTGTTCGCCGCCCTGGCGAACATGGCGGTGAAGATTGCGGCCGAATATGATCTGGAACTGGATTATGTGGATATGGGCGGCGGATATTTCGGCGGACGGGCGGACAAGCCCGATTACCGGGACTATTTTCGGGATATCTGCCGCGAGCTGTCCGCATATTTTGCCCCTTCCCGGACAGTGCTGATCGCTGAGCCCGGCGTTTCCCTGGTTTCCCGCGCCACCACCTTCGAAACCTCGGTCATCGATCGCAAGGATATCCGGGGACAAAAGTTTATTGTGACTGACGGCAGCCGCACCAACTTAAATCCCCTTGTGACCAGACACGTATATCCCCACCATATCGCATACGGCTCAGACCCTTCTACACGGAGCAAGGAGCCGACCCAATGGGTCTGCGGCGCTACCTGTATGGAATACGACAGGCTTTTCGAAATCAGGGAAGATGCCGCCCTGCTGCCGGGCGACAGAATCATTTATGATACCGCCGGCGGTTATACCATGTGCCTGAATCCGCTTTTTATCAACTATTTCCCCGCCGTCTACGTGGAGCGTACAGACGGAACGATATTTTGTGCGCGGGACGCCTGGGGAAACGAGGAATTCCTGCAAAAAAATCACTGGGAACAACAGGAGGAGGCATATGAATAAAGAGATCAAAATCGGAAACCGCACCATCAGCGAACGCTCCCCGGTTTTTGTGGTGGCAGAGCTTTCCGCCAATCACAATCAGGACTACTCCCGGGCGCTGGAAATTCTGCATGCTGCCAAAGAGGCGGGCGCCGATGCGGTCAAGCTCCAGACCTATACGGCGGATACCATCACCATTGACTGTGACGATCCCTGCTTTCAGATTCAGGAGGGCACCGTCTGGGACGGCGCCACGCTCTATCAGCTCTACAAGGAGGCTTACACGCCCTGGGGATGGCAGCCTAAGCTCATGGAGGAAGCAAACCGTTTGGGGATGGAGTGTTTTTCTTCCCCCTTTGATTTTACGGCGGTGGATTTTCTGGAAAAAATGCACGTGCCCGCCTATAAGATCGCTTCCTATGAAATTAACGATATTCCCCTGATCCGCAAGGTCGCCCGGCTCCATAAGCCGGTGATTTTTGCGACGGGCATCGCTTACCCTGCGGATATCGAGCGGGCGCTCGCCACCTGCCGGGAGGAAGGAAACGAGGATGTCATTTTGCTCAAATGCGTTTCCTCCTATCCCACCCCCTACGAGGAAGTCAACCTGAACATGATTCCCACCCTTGCCAAAACCTACGGCTGCCTGACCGGTCTTTCCGACCACACGATGGGAAGCATCATCCCCGCCGCCTCGATCGCCCTGGGCGTAAAAATGGTGGAAAAGCATCTCACCCTGCGCCGGGCGGACGGCGGTCCCGACGGTTCCTTTTCCATGGAGCCGGAGGAGTTTGCCGATATGGTAAAAAATATCCGGATTATGGAAAAAGCGCTGGGAAGCCACGAATATGCCCTCACCGAAACGCAGAAAATCGAACGGGGCGATTCCCGTTCCCTCTTCGTGGTACAGGACATCGGGGCAGGCGAAGCGCTGACCGCCCAAAATATCCGCTCCATCCGCCCCCATGACGGACTTCATACCATGTACTACGAGGAAGTGCTGGGCAAAAAAGCCAAAAAATTTCTCAGGAAAGGAACGCCTTTGCAATGGGATCTGATCGACTGATCTACTTTCGAACGGACGGAAACAGCAAAATCGCCTCCGGTCATCTGGTGCGCTGCCTCTCAATCGCCAGCGCCTGCCAAAAGCTGGGCATGGAAGCGCGCTTTCTCGTCTCCGACGCAGACAGCGCTGCCCTGCTTACGGATGCGCTGTCCGCTCCGTTTCCTGTCCTTCGCCTGACAACCGCCGCCTATGATGATCCGGAACGGGAGCTTGCAGAGCTTCTGCCCCTGCTGAATCGCGGAGCCGAAGCCAGACCGCTCCTTTTTCTGGACTCCTATTTTGTGACGGAAAAATATCTCACCGCCCTGCGGCAGGCTGTCAAAACCGCTTATCTGGACGACCTGCAGCTTTTTGATTATCCGGTGGACCTGCTGATCAACTATGACGTGATCCCCACAAGCGCCATGCCCGCTTACCAGACAGCTTATCAAAGGGCAAAAAAAACGCTCCTGGGCAGCGCCTACACGCCCCTGCGGAGCCAATTCTTAAACAGAGAAATGCCTCTGCGCCAAAAAGCTTCCCATGTGCTCGTCACCACCGGCGCCAGCGACCCGCACCACTTTTGCCTTTCCTTTCTCAACCGCCTGCAACGAGAAAGCGCCCGGTCCCGGGAGCCTTTTCAAAGCATGACATTTCATGTTGTGGCGGGCAGCTTAAACCGCGATACCGCCCAGCTCTTTGCGCTCGCCCAAACCCTTCCCGGCCTGCAAATCCACCAGAATGTTGCCGACATGGCGGCCCTTATGGAAAGCTGCGATCTGGCCGTATCGGCCTCCGGCACCACCCTGTATGAGCTGTGCGCCCTCGGCGTGCCCACCATCAGCTATACCATGGCGGATAACCAGCTGATTTCCGCCCGCGCCTTTGCCGAAGCCGGCGCAATCGACTATGCCGGTGATATCCGCACCTCCATGGAAGAAAGCCTGACACACATTTTCCGCTTTCTGACACAAATGTCACAACCTGATGACCACACCGCGACCTCTTTCGCAGCCTCCTTCCGGAAAAGAAAATCTGCCCATGAAAGCATGCGCAGATTAATTGACGGCAACGGAAGCGCCCGGATCGCGGCAGCGCTCCTGTCTCTATAAAGCTCTATAAAAGCTGCGATTCCGGTTCCGCTACCGTTCGGTCCCAAACAGCGCCTTGATACGCGCTGCCCGTTCCCGCAGGCATTCCCGGCTTTCTCCGCCCAACACGAAAAAGCCCCTTCCCATGAGGTCATGGCCATTTACCACGGGCTCCAGCCGTTCTCCTTCTTTAATATGGCATTCCCAGATCAACGGATCCTCTCCGGTGCCCTGATACACCTGCTCCTGTGTCGGCACGGCTTTTACCGTTCCCTCCATATCAAAGTAATGAATCATCATGATATATTTCCTGCGGGACACAAAATCACAGGAAAGCCCCATCCGGTGCCGGATATACTCCTCCGCCATATCCACGCCCGTGCAAAGCGGCGTGAAAAGATTGTGCAGGTTATGTCCGGAGGGTCTGGCGGAAAGCTCGATCACAAAGGGATCGTCCTGTCCATCGATCACGTCGGCGTGCAGCAGGCATTCCCGCAGGCCCAGACAGACGATCACCTTCTCCATATGGGCGCGCATGCGCTCCCACACTTCCTCATCGGGCAATACGGAAAAATATGCCACCGCCTGTCTTGCCGGAAAAGGCGTATTTTCCTTCCGGCGCAGCAAAACCATGTAAAACCGGTTTTCAATGACCGCACCGTCTATGCCATACTCCTCTCCTGCCACGCATTCCTCCAACACATAAGGCTCCCCGGAAACTGCCCGCAGCGCATCGGCAAGCTCCCCGCTTCCCGAAAGCACATGAATGCCCCTGCTGCCAGAGCCATAGCGGGGCTTTAGAACCGCCGGAAAGCGCAGCGGAAGCCCCGTTTCTGCCCCCGCACAGTCCGCATATCTTTTTCCCGCCAGATCCACAGGCGTTGCGTCCTCCACATCATAGCAGCGGACATGCCGCAGCCCATGCTCCTCCAGCTTTTTATGGAACAAAAATTTATCCGTGCACAAAACCGCCATTTCCCGGCTGATGCCCGGCAGCCCCAGCGCATCGTTTGCCGCCCCCGTGGCTGTCAGATATCTGCCCACCGGCGCGGTCAAAATGAAATCAGGCGACTGCTCTGCAAGCGCCCGCACCACGGCTTCTTCGTCGGAAATATCCACCGCCAGCGGCACATCTGCCTTCTTAAGTCCCGCCGCCTCCGGATTCCCGTCCAGCGCAATCACGATAAGTCCGTATTCCTGCGCCTTTTCAATTGTATGAAGAGATTCCTCCCCCGCGCCAATCACCGCTGCTTTCATCGTTCTCTCCTGCGCCCTCAGCGCTTCCGTCCCTTGCGCCAGTTCCGGTATCCCCACAGCAGCTTATAATAAAGCATGAAAAAAAGCGTGGATTTCTGCTGCATGGCAACCAGCTTCTTTTCCTCTGCATGGGTTCTCTCCTGATAATAGGGATTTTGGGAAAACGCCGGAAAGGTTTCCCTCATTTCCCTGCCCATGGCGCGCACATAGCTGTATTTCTTTTTCTGAACGCCCGCCATGTAAGTGAACAAGGTATTGACATAGAACAGCAGCGTGAAGCTATACTCCAGCTCCGGCAAAAATTCCTCATAATAGCCATGCCGCTTCGCCTCTGCCAGCATCAGCCTGCCCGCCTCCATGCGGTCGTTACAGCGCTGCTCCGAAAAGGTATGCACCGTGGAGGTGTCATGCTGATAATAGTAATACAGCGGCTCCGCCAGATATTCAAAATGCTTCGCCAGCACCAGATAGGAATTGCCTACCGCGTTGTCCTCATAAAAAATATCCTCCGGAAACCACAATTCATTTTCCAGAATCATGGAACGCCTGAAAATTTTGACCACCAGACTGCCGCCATCCAGAATCAGACTGCGCCTTTTCTCCCGGTCCAAAACGCCGCTCTGCCCCTTTTTGTTATTGGGCGCCACCTGTCCAACCTTCATGGAATGCTCTCCGGTCAGACAATAATCACAGCCAACCACATCCGCACCGGTCTCCTCCGCCCGCGCAAGCAGGCGTTCATACATGTCCGGCACAATCCAGTCGTCACTGTCGATAAAGCCGATCCAATCCCCCTGTGCCGCCCGCAGGCCGATGTTTTTCGCGCCGCCCTGATGGCGGTTTCGGTCCGAAGCAATCACCCTGACTTTATCGGCATATTTCGCTTCATACGCCCGCAGCACAGCCAAAGAATCGTCCGCGGAGCAATCGTCCACCGCAATGATCTCATAATCGCCTATGGTCTGATTCACCAGGGAATCCATGCAATACGCCAGCTTTCCCTCCGCCGCCATATTATAAACCGGCACAATAATGCTCAATTTCATGGGCTGTCCTCATTTCACATAATATGCCGCAATCCGCTCCACCGCCGTAATCACGTCCTCCACATCCCGGTCGCTCATGCTGTAATACAGCGGCAGGCTGAGAATTTCCTCATACAGCTTTTCCGCCTTCGGGCAAAGTCCCTTTTCATAGCCCAGCCTCTGATACCAGGGAAAATAATAAACCGGTATATAATGCACGTTACAGCATATATTTTCCGCTCCCAGCGCCTCAAAAAACTGCTTCCTGTCAATGGTCAGCCGTTCCGGATTGATCCGCAGAATATACAAATGCCGTGTGGTATCGGATTCCGGAATTTCCTCCTGCACAATAACCTGCGGAATTTTCCGGAAGGCTTCATCATATCTGGCGACAATCTCCTTCCGGCGCGCCCGGAAGATTTCCAGCTTGTCAAGCTGGCTCAATAAAAGTCCCGCCTGAATATCCGTCATCCGGTAATTGAAGCCCAGCTCCTGCTGCTCATAATACCAGGGACCATCTATTTCCTTAAGCATCCTTTCCGGATCCTTCGTAATGCCGTGGGTACGGAAAAGCACGAGCTTTTCATAAAGCGCCCTGTCGTTTGTCGTCACGGCGCCGCCCTCGCCCGCCGTCACCGTTTTGGCCGGATGGAAGCTGAAGGTGGTCATATCCGCAATGGAGCCGGTGGGCTGTCCCTTGTACCTTGTCCCGATGGAATGTGCGCCGTCCGTGATGAGCAAAAGCTGATGCTCCCGGCAGATCGCAAGCAGCTCGTCAAGCTGCGCAGATTGCCCCGTGTAGTCCACCGCCACCACCGCCTTCGTCCGCGGCGTCACACGGGCGCGCACGCTTTCCGGGTCGATGTTATACGTCTTTTCATTAATGTCCGCAAAGACCGGCTTTCCTCCGCAATAGAGCGCGCAGTTGGCGGACGCCGCGAAGGTGATGGGCGTGGTGATCACCTCATCCCCCTCCCCAATGCCCGCCGCAAGGCAGGCGATGTGCAGCGCCGCCGTTCCGTTGCTGACCGCCACCGCATATTTCGCCCCCGTAATTTCACAAAGCCTTTGCTCCAGCTCTCCGATCTTCGGACCGCAGGTGATATCTCTTCCCTTTAATACATCCATCACCGCCTGACAGTCCGCCTCATCCAGGCAATGTCGCGTATAAAATATTTTTGTATCCCGCACGGGCGTACCGCCCGCTATCGCCGGTTTTTCCGTCATCATTTTCCCTCCAAAAGTCCCAGCCGGTTCACCGCGGAGAAGATCGCGCGCACGGACGCCCGGGTGATGTTGGAGCTGACGCCAACGCCGTAGGTCACGCGCCCGCTTTCCCCATCCAGCATGTGGATATATGCCGCCGCCTGGGAGTTGGAGCCGCTCTGCAGCGCGTGCTCCTCATAATCCAGCACCTTGATGCTCAGTCCGAAGGTCTCCTTTAGGCCCCGCTGCACCGCGTCGATGGGACCGTTCCCGACCGCCACAAACTCTTTGATTTCACCGCCACAGAGCGTATAGTCCACCGTAACCTTCGTATCGAATTCTCCCGCGTCCGCCTGTGCGCTCAAATCCTCCACGCGCAGCCTTCTGAAATGCAGCGGCTCCTTCCGGTTCAGGTACTGCTCCCGGAAATTGTTCATGATTTGCTCCGGAGAAACCTCTCCCTGCTTTTCGGATATTTCCTGAATGACGTTGGCAAATTCCTTGTGCATCGCCTTGGGCAGCTTGAAGCCGAAATAGGTATCCATGATGAACGCCACGCCGCCCTTACCCGACTGGGAATTAATACGCACGATCGGCTCGTATTCTCTGCCGATATCCGCCGGATCGATGGGCAGATAGGGCACCTGCCAGGTCTGGCTGTTCCGCTCCTTCATCGCCTGCACGCCCTTGTTGATGGCGTCCTGATGGGAACCGGAAAAGGCGGTGAACACCAGCTTGCCCGCATAAGGGTGTCTCGGATGAATCGGAATCTTGCAGCATCTTTCATATATCTCGATAATTTCGTTGACATGACCGATTTCCAGTCCCGGATCAATGCCCTGTGAAAACATGTTGTAGGCGATATTGAGCACATCCACATTTCCGGTACGCTCACCGTTTCCAAACAGCGTGCCTTCCACACGCTCTGCTCCCGCCAAAAGCGCGAGCTCCGAGCTTGCCACACCGGTTCCCCTGTCGTTATGGGGATGAATGCTCAATATGATGCTCTCCCTGTCCTCAAAATGATAATTCATCCACTCAATCTGGTCCGCATAAACGTTGGGCGTGGTCATTTCCACCGTAGAGGGGAGATTGATGATGATCGGATTTTCTTTGGTAGCGCCCCAGGTTTTCTGCACTGCCGTGCAGATTTCCAGCGCGAAATCCAGCTCCGTTCCTGTGAAGCTTTCGGGAGAATACTCCAGAATGATCTTTCCCGGGAAATTCTTCGCCCGCTCCTTCACCCACTTCGTGCCGTTTACCGCGATTTCCACGATCTGGGGGCGGTCCATATGAAACACCACGTCCCGCTGCAGGGTGGAGGTGGAATTGTAAATATGCACGATCGCCTGCTTACAGCCCTCGATCGCCTCGAAGGTGCGCTCGATCAGCTCCTCCCGGCACTGGGTCAGCACCTGCACGTACACATCATCCGGAATCAGCTTCCGCTCGATGAGCTGGCGCAAAAAATCGAACTCGATCTGACTGGCTGCCGGAAAGCCCACCTCGATTTCCTTAAATCCCAGCTTGATCAGATATTGGAACATTTCTATTTTTTCTTCCACGATCATAGGATCGATCAGCGCCTGGTTGCCGTCCCGCAGATCCACGCTGCACCAAACGGGCGCCTTTTCGATTTCTTTGTTCGGCCATTTTCTCTCCGGATAATCCACCACCGGATTCCGGGCATATTTTTGATAATTCATCGTTAACTTTCCCCTTCCTTAATGATTGCAGGAAAATGGAAGCACTTTCCTGCAGGATAAGATTCCGGCAGCCCGGGTTCCCCCATGCTGCCGGAATAAGTTTTACTCGCCAAGACCACTTTCAATCGCTTTTACCAGCGCATGTAAAGCATCCTCTTCGTCCTCTCCTTCACAGACAAATTCAATTTCATCACCGCATTTCACGCATGCGCCCAGCACGCTCAGCACACTTTTCGCATTCGCCGTGTTTCCCCGAAATGAAAAGGTAATCAGTGACTTGTATTGCATTGCCTCCTTACACAGGATCCCTGCCGGTCTGAGATGGAGCCCCGTCGGATTCTTAATCACTACCTTCCGGCTTACCATTGCAATCCCTCCCGTTCTGTGCCGTTCTTTCGTAACAGTCAAAAGCCTCAGGCTGTCATTTCGTTACGATTCAGACAACGCTGAATGTAACCCATTCCTGTAGCAGTTCAGACAGATCTGGACTGTTACCCATTCTTCCCTTTCACTATATCATCATCCGCCCGATCATGCAAGTACGATTTATGCCGGCGTCTGCCGGATTAGCCACACCTGTCCGGACCGTTACCGCATCAGATCATCAGGTTTTGGATCAGCTCAGCCAGCTTATGCGCCTCCACATCGATCTGTTCTTTATCCTTGCCCTCGATCATGACGCGAACCTTCGGCTCCGTGCCGGAGGGGCGGATCAGCACGCGGCCTTCCCCCGCAAATTCCTTCTCCAGCTTCTCAATCGCGTCGGCGATCTCCGGATATTCCCTGAAATGATCCTTCCTGTGGTTGGGCACCTTTGCATTGACCAGCGCCTGGGGCATCACGGTCATCACCTTTGTCAGCTCAGACAGCGGCTTGCCGGTCACGACCATGACCTCCAGCACGTGAAGCGCGGACAAAAGACCGTCTCCCGTGGTGTTTTCATCCAGAAAAATAATATGTCCGGACTGCTCCCCGCCGAGGCTCGCGCCGATTTCCCGCATGCGCTCCAGCACATAGCGGTCGCCCACCTTCGTCTTTTCGATATGAATTTTCTCTTTTTCTCCAAACAGGAAAAGCCCCAGGTTGCTCATGACCGTCGCCACGATCGTATTTTTCTTCAGCTTTCCCATATTGCGCATGTGCGCACCGACCACCGCCATGATCTGATCGCCGTCCACTACATTTCCCAGCTCATCCACCACCTGCAGCCGGTCCGCGTCACCGTCAAAAGCGAGACCCACCTGCGCCTTTTCAAAAACCACCTTCGCCTGCAGCTCTCCCATGTGGGTGGAACCGCAATTGGAATTGATATTCGTGCCGTCAGGCATATTGTGAATCGGCACCACCGTCGCGCCCAGCTGGCGCAGCGCTTCAACAGAGGTATAATGCGCCGCTCCTTCCGCACAGTCCACAACGATTTTCATGCCGCTTAAGTCCACCGGCACCGCCTGTACTGCATGATTGATGTATTCCTCCCGCGCATCCTTGCGGTTTTTAATCTTTCCGATGCTGGAACCTGTGGGAAACTCCACGCCCTTCATGCCGCTTTTAATCAGCTCCTCGATCTCATCCTCCAGGGCATCCGGCAGCTTATAGCCATTACCGTCAAAAAATTTGATGCCGTTAAACTCCATCGGATTATGGGAAGCGGAGATTACCACACCCGCCTCCACCTTGTATTTCTTGGTCAGATATGCGATTGCGGGCGTGGGAATCACCCCCACATATACCGCGTTTGCGCCCACACTGCAAATCCCCGCCATCAGTGCATTTGCCAGCATATCGCCGGAAATGCGCGTGTCGCACCCCACCATGATCGTGGGCTTATGCTTATTCTCCCGCGTCAGAACGTACGCGCCCGCCTGCCCCAGCTGCATTGCCAAAAGCGGCGTCAGCTCTTCATTCGCCACTCCCCGGACACCGTCCGTACCGAACATTCTTGCCATATTCTATCCTCCTGCTTTTTTCATGCCATGCGATCCTGCATCCTGTTCCACGGGCACTCCGGCGGGAACCGTTCAGACAAGTCCGAACGGTTCCATCCGGTCACACCGTATGTATCCGTCATTCCTCCACGGGTCTCGTCAATTGTATCGTCGCCCGCACGGTCGCGTCCTGTTGTACATTATCCGGGATGATGAAGTTCACCACAACCTCGTGTTCTCCGGCTGTAATCTCTCCGTTATCATCCAGAATCGTTGCAACATTGATATGCGGCTGAATGGTGCTTTCCGTCACCTCCGCCAGATTCCGCTGCAGACCGCGCAGCGTCACCCGCAGATTCTGTCCTGGCACAAGCTCCGCCAGCCACCCGTCCGGCACATTCAGCACCGGAACCGTGCTCTCCGTTATATTGATCGTCTTACGCCGGATCGCCTCCACCTCGGCCGTCAGCACAACATTCCCGTTAAAGTCCGGATCGCCGAGCGCCACATTGGCAGGCAGATATTTCCGGATATCCACGGTTCTGACAACATTCTCCTGCGCATCCGTGACATCCAGCTCTGTAGCGGGAATCTCAATGCCGTCCACATCCGCCAGGGCGCTTTCCTTCCCGGCCACGACCACCGTATTGGGCACACAGGAATTCGCTCCGGTCAGCACATAACCATCCTCCGGCGTTCCCGTCACCTGCCAGGAAATCGGAATCTCTTTTAACATCATGATCGGAACCGTCACCTTAATGCTCTCTATATTCTTTTTTATGTTGGCATTGCTGACTTCGTTCCCATCCTCATCCAGAAGCCTGATCTGCGTCTGCATATTGACATCGGAAACCACATCATCCAGATATACCTCCACAACCGCGCGTTTGACGGGCTCAATCGCCGATGCCGGTCCTGAAATGCTGATGGTATTGGTATCCGTCACAATTTTTCCGGTCGTGTAGCCATCCGGCAGCTCGCCGATCTGAACCACTTCAACCCCCAGCTGCTCTGACCGCCGGTCCTCGATCTCCAAAAGCACGCTCGCCTTATCCGTCCGGATGCTTTCCACATCGCTCTCCAGCGCCTTATCATTTAAGGAAACCTCGATGGGCACGGTGTTATCCTCTGCCAGCCTGGAGATATCCGCCCTCGCCACAATATTATCCTTGGTAATATTGGTCAGCACGGAGCTGGGTGCGCTCACCGTCACGCGGACGGTATCCGTATTATCCAGCACCCGGTATGTTTTATTTTTCGCAGTGAGACTTCCTGTATTGATCAGCTGCACCGGCACGTTATAGTACGGATTGCTGACCACCGGATCGTTGATGTCCTTTGCAATCATCCACAGGACCACCGAAAAAAGAATCGCCATAATCTTCAGTCCCAGATTGCGCGTCAGTTTACTTTTCATTTCTGGACCGTCCTTTCCGGCGCTTACGCTCCTTTTCCTCCGGCGCCTTATTCTGGATGGAGCGAAGCTTCTCCTCCAGCTGTGGTGCGCTCAATCCTCTGGAAAGTGTGCCCTCATAAGCAACGCTGATCTTTCCGGTTTCTTCGGAAACGATGACCGTCATGGAATCCGTCACCTCGGAAATGCCCACGCCCGCCCGGTGCCTCGTACCCAGATCCTTGCTCAGTCCCATATTATCGGAAAGGGGCAGGTAACAGGTCGCATAGGTCACCCTGTCGCCGCGGACGATCACAGCCCCGTCATGCAGCGGGGTATTATGTTCGAAAATATTGATCAAGAGCTGGTTGGTCACAAGACCATCCACCTCAATTCCGGTCCTTTCAAATTCCGTCAGCGTATCCTTTTGCTGTACCACTATGAGCGCGCCTGTTTTCACCTTGCCCATTTCCACGCACGCCCTGGTGATTTCCCGGATCGTACTGTCGGAAAACAGTCCCTCTTCCTCCTGCTTCCCGCCAATCTCAAAGGGCAGCATATTATAAATGAAGTCCCGCTTTCCCAGCTGTTCCAGCGCCTTGCGCAGCTCCGGCTGCAAAATCACGATCAGCCCGATCGCCGCCAGCTGAAATGCGCTCTTTGCGATCCAGACGATCGTGTCCATATGAAAGAGCTGTGCCATCAGGAAAAATATCATGATGATGAACACGCCCTTTAGCAAAGACCAGGCTCTCGTGTTTTTGATAAAAACCATCACATAATAAACCATAATGGATATGATGATGATTTCCAACGCATCCATCATGCCGATATATTGAACCCGGGATAAATATCTGTCTGCAAATGCTCTGATCTGTTCCATACTCTGTCAACCCGCTTATTTTCTGACCTTCCCTTTGCTGTGACTGCGGCGGACATTCCGGTGCGCGCGCTGGGTGGTGATTTTTTTCACCCGTTTTTCCGGCGCCGCAACCGCCATCTTGGGAACCGCCTTTACATAATAATAATATTCATCATCTTCAAACTGAACCCTTTCCGTGCGCGCATAGTCCAGTGTGAAGTGGAAAAACTGCATGACCATCGCCAGAAACGCCGCCGCAATGCTGCCAAAAACCACCGCTCCGATGGAAAAATTGGCGTCATATATCAAATCTCCCACCAGCAAAATCACAATATCCAAAAGCGTCCCCACCAGGATCGCGATCGCCCGGGAATAGCTGATGCTCATTCTGCGAACGCTGTATACGAGCGCCGCCGTAATCGCAAAAGCTACCGCCACAATGATCATCTCCCGATTGCCTAAAACTCCTTGAATGACCTCCTTAAACCGCAGCAAAATCGACTCCGTTTCCGCCGCGCCCCCGGCTGCGGCAAGCGCCTGCGCATTGCCGGTCACATAGGACAATACATAATAAATCACGACTCCGCATACCACCGCGACAGCGGAGGCAAGAGTGCCAAACAGCCCTGCTGCCAGGGGGATCACGTACGGGATTTTGAAAAGAAACAGCAGAGGGCTTATGAGAAGAATCAGATAGCTTCGCGGAGAAAACCGCAGATACACCACGCTTACAAACAAAAACGCCGCCAGAAGCACGACCGTGCACTCCAGTGAAATCGCGTATACGTGCATCAGTAAAAACACCGCGCATAAAAGCACCGTCACCCCCAGCGGCATGAACGAACACAAAAGCGCCGCCACCAGCGTGATCAACGGGCTGTTGATCCTCTCCATATAGCCAAGCCTGCCGTTTATCGTCATAAACAGGATGCACGCCAGCAAAAACTTCCATACAGGGACAACAAACTCCTCATATTTCGCATAAAAGCTTTTTATATATTCCTTTAGTATCAGCAGATTCGTCATATTTCTTTCCCTCATTCAAATTTCAGCAAATCATCATGGAACAGTCACTGAAATTCATCCTCTTCTTCCGTATCGTCCAGACAATTCAAATATTCCAGCAAAACATTCAGGCGCTTCCTCGCCCTGGTATACCTGCGATAATAAACAGCATAGGTCGCGATCAAATATCCCGCCACCAAAAACAGATACATCTTTAAAACCCGCTTTCCGGTAACCATCAGGTCTATCGTGTAAATATCCTCCATCACCTCTTCGAAATTCAGGGCAAGCCAGGCTCCGAATACTGCCAGAAAGGCGATCGTAATCACCAGAAAGGAGATCAAAAGCTGTTTCCCGATATAATCGCCCCGGAAATATCCCACGACAGCCTTATCCTTCTTTCCTTCCCGTTCCTCATAGGACGCCATTTTGGTCATCCTGATAACCTTTTCTTCATTAACCATCCGTTCTCCATTCCGCAGACGCCAAAGCCTTCTGCAGGCGCCTTCCCTTTACAGGTCCGGTCACCCCATGCCGCTTCCGATGGAAAGCGCCGCAAAATATATTTTTCCGACACCGTTCTCCCGGCAGGTGTATGCAATTTCATCCATCGTGCTCCCCGTCGTGTAGATGTCGTCGATTATTACAATCGTATTTAATTTTACATCATTTCGTCCAATTTTAAAAGCCCTTTTCAAATTATTTTGGCGCTCCCGCCCATCCAGCAGCTTCTGCGGCACGGTATTTTTCGTCCGGTACAGCCAATCCGTTAAAACCGGCACCCCCAGTCTTGCTCCCAGCTGCCTCGCCAGAAGCTCCGCCTGATTGTAGCCCCGCTTTTTCATCCGCTTCGCGTGAAGCGGCACCGGAACGAGCGCGTCCGGCTTCCAGGCCAGAATCCGCCTGCCCAGATGCTGCGCCAGCTCCTCTCCCAGAAAAGCGGCATATTCCCGGCGTCCGCCGTATTTAAACCGGTATACGCAGCTTTTGATGCTGCCATAGCGATAGAGCGAAACGCCTCTGTCGTACTCATGTTTTTTATGCGCGCAGTCAAAGCAATATTCCTGTGCGCCGTCCGCAAGAGCCTTCCCGCATTTTAAACAGGCGGGTTCCCTTACATATTCCAGTTCCTTTTTACACGCCGCACAGATGAGCGCTCCCGCCGGCTTTACCGGCCTGTCGCACACGGGACATCTGCGCGGGAAAATCAAATCCACTAAGCTAATCAATGTTCTCCTTCCGCATGATATACATCATTGATTGACTGCTGCCATTTGGGCAAAGTCTGTCTGGCAATCATTAAAAGCTGTCCGGACCTGCCGCCTCAAGCTCCCGGATCCGGATGTCCAGACTGGTGTAGCGCTTCGCCTCGCTGCTGTTGGCAATCATTTCCTGCACCACCTGCCGGCTCCCGAGTATCGTGACGCAATCCCTTGCGCGCGTCACGCCGGTGTAGAGAAGATTGCGGTTAAAAAGCATGCGCGGTCCGCCCATCAGCGGCATGATCACCGCCGGATATTCGCTCCCCTGAGACTTGTGAATGGTGATCGCATATGCCAGCTCCACCTCGTCCATCTGCACATACGCATAGGTCACACGCCGGTTTTCGTCATATTCCACCACCACCGTCTGCGCATAGTCATTGATCTGCTTTACCGTTCCCACATCGCCGTTGAAAATGCCCACGCCTCTGTCAATGGGAATTCCATAACGGCTGACCACCTCCCATTCCAGCTGGTAGTTGTTTTTGGTCTGCATGACCTTGTCCCCCTCACGGAACAGCGTATCGCCGATTTGCGCTTCCTTCTTGGAAGCATCCGCCGGATTTAAGTAAGTCTGGAGGATGCCGTTTAAGGTCTCCACACCCAGATTCCCCTTTCGCATGGGGGTGAGCACCTGAATATCGTAGGGCGTCGCCTTGACATAGGGCGGCAGCTTTTCCCGGATCAGCTGGATCATATGCTTGTAAACCACCTGCACATTCCCCCTCTCCAGAAAGAAAAAGTCCCGGCTTTTGTTGTCCAGATTGATCTCCTCTCCCCGGTTAATCCGGTGGGCGTTTACCACGATATCGCTCTGTCCTGCCTGCCGGAAAATTTTTTGCAGGCGCACCACGGGAAAACAGCCGCTTTTGATCAGGTCCTGTAAAACCTGTCCCGGTCCCACGCTGGGAAGCTGGTTGACGTCTCCCACCAGAATCAGCCTCGTGCCCGGGCTCACCGCCCGCAGAAGCGACTGGAACAGGTAAATGTCCACCATGGACATCTCATCCACAATGATCACATCCGCTTCCAGCGGGTTCTCCTCATTGCGCTCAAAGCTCGCCCGTTTTCCCTCCTCGGGCACCGCTCCGGACAGCTCCAGCATCCGGTGGATCGTGCGCGCCTCATAGCCCGTCGCCTCGGTCATGCGCTTTGCCGCTCTGCCCGTGGGCGCTGCCAGAAACAGATCCAGCCCCTCCTCTTCAAAATAGCGGATCATCGTATTGATGGTGGTGGTTTTCCCCGTCCCCGGTCCGCCGGTCACGATCAGAATGCTGTGCCGGATCGCCTCCAGCACCGCTTCCTTTTGCAGGCCGTCCAGCTCCAGGCCTTCCGTCTGCTGAATCTGCTCGATTTTCTCCAAAAGCTTCTCTTTCTGCCCAGGAAGCATCTCCCCCGACAGCACCATGCTCATGTTCCGCTCATAGAGCATTCTGGCGCAGGAAAGCTCCGCGTAATAAAAGGCGGAAGCATAGCATAAGGTGTCCTCTTCTCCCTTTTTGACCACCAGCTTTTTGTCCATGGCCAGATTGGGGATCTGATCCGCCACCGCGTCCTTTGGCAATCCGAGAAGCTGTGCGGCCCGCATAACCAGCTGCGTGCCCGGCAGATAGACATGCCCCTCTCCGGATGCCTGCTGCAGCGCATAGAGAATGCCGCTGCGAATCCGAAAATCCGAATCCGTATGTATGCCGATCCGCGCCGCCAGCTCGTCCGCCTTTTTAAAGCCGATGCCGTCGATATCCTCCGCCAGCTGATAGGGATTCTCCTCCAGAATGCCGTACAGACGGCTGCCGTAGGTTTTGAATATTTTCACCGCCAGCGTATTGGAGATGCCGTAGCCCTGCAGATAGATCATCGCTTCCCGCATTTCCCGCTTGTCTTCCACCTGCGCTGCGATGTCCATCGCCTTGTGCTGGCTGATGCCCTTCACCTCCGCCAGCCGCTCCGGCTCCTCCTCAATGATCCGAAACGTATCCTTACCGAACTTTTTCACGATCCGCGCCGCCAGAGATGCGCCGATCCCTTTGATCGCGCCGGAGCCCAGATACCGCTCCATGCCCGCCGCATCCTCCGGAGACGCAATTTTGTAGGAAGAAACCTTGAGCTGGCTGCCATAGACGGCATGCTCGATATATTCTCCCTCCAGCTCGAGCAGTTCCCCTTCGTCCAGAGCGGAAAACGTGCCGACGCAGGTCACATCCTCATCACTTTTGAGTTCAAACACCGTATATCCATTCTCGGCATTTCGATAAATAATATGGGAAACATACCCGTTTACCTGTTCCAACATATCCTCCATAAAAAGTGTGTACAAAGCGCATACGGCGCGCGAGTACGTATAAAAAAACGGACCGCCAAAGCCGCCCGTTTGCTGCCGGGCGTCCGCCTATTCGCGGTAACCGCCCAGAAATTCTACATATTTTCCTGTTCCAATCGCCACCGCTGTCATAGGATCTTCTGCTGTCATAGTGTTGATGCCGGTCTTGTCCGCGATCAGCTCCTCCAGACCGCGCAGCAGGCTTCCTCCGCCTGTCAGAACAATGCCCCTGTCCGCAATATCCGCGGCGAGCTCCGGCGGGGTCTTCTCCAGCACCCCGTGAATCGCCTCCACGATCTGCATCGTGGATTCCTTTAACGCTTCCTCCGTCTCATCCGAGGAAACGGTGATTGTCTTGGGAAGTCCTGTCACCAGGTTACGCCCCCTCACATCCATGTGATCCGGTTCCGGACGCTTAAACGCGGAGCCGATCTTAATCTTAATATCCTCTGCCGTCCGTTCACCGATCAGCAGATTGTGTTTCTTCCTCATATAACGCACGATCGCTTCGTCAAAATCGTCGCCCGCGATCTTGATGGAGGCGCTGACCACCCTGCCCCCCAGAGAAATCACCGCAATGTCGGAGGTTCCGCCGCCGATATCCACGATCATATTGCCGCAGGGTCTGGAAATGTCAATTCCCGCTCCGATCGCCGCCGCGATGGGCTCCTCAATGATCCGCACCTCCCGGGCTCCCGCCTGATAGGTTGCGTCCTCCACCGCCTTGCGCTCCACCTCCGTGACGCCGCTGGGCACACAGACCGCTATCCGGGGTCTTCTGAAGGTCTTCCTGCCCAACGCCTTCTGAATGAAATATTTCATCATCTTTTCCGTCACGGAATAGTCGGAAATAACGCCCTGCCTGAGCGGCCTGACCGCCACAATGTTGCCGGGCGTGCGCCCCAGCATCAGACGCGCATCCTCTCCGATCGCCTTGATCTTATTGGTGTCCCTGTCAAAGGCCACAACAGAGGGCTCCTTCAGCACCACGCCTTTTCCTCTTATATAAACCAGAATACTGGCTGTTCCCAAATCAATTCCGATATCCGTATACTGCATCCCTTTTCTCCTTCCGCCCCAGAACGCACCCCGCGTTCACATCATTCCCACTTTCGCTCTATATTAAACAGGACACACGCGCCCTTTTTTGATAGTCCGCGTCCATTATAGCGTAAAAACCGCCGGTTGGGAAGAGGTTCATAAAAATTTAAGCATTTATTGTATTCAGAAGCAAAGCTCGAACATCGTTGTCGCTCCCACGCCCGTGCCGCCTGCCGTGTAATACTCACGTATCGGCTCTGTTCCCGCTTCCGCCGTGCCCGCAATATCCAGATGAATCCAGGGCTTTCCCTCCGCAAATGCGCGGATGAACAGGCCTCCCGTAATGCTGCCGCAGGTTTCTCCGCCCAGATTTTTCACATCCGCCAGCCGGCTCTCGATCATTTTCTCATGCTCCCGGAAGAAGGGAAGGCGCACATAATGCTCGCCGGACCTCTGCGCCGCCTGTGCAAACGCTTCATAAAAGCTCTCGTCATCCGCCAGCACCGGCGACATGCATTTGCCGAAGGCGATCGCCGCCGCGCCGGTCAGCGTAGCAATATCCAGCACCCGCGCTGCGCTCTCATGGCGCACGGCAAAGGCAACCGCATCCGCCAGAATCAGCCTTCCCTCCGCATCCGTGTTCAGAATTTCGATCGTTTTGCCGCCATAGGAGGAAATGATATCTCCCGGCAGCATGGCATCCGGAGAGATCCGGTTTTCACACATCGGCAGCACCGCAACCGTGTTATGCCGCCCGCCGGATTTTGCCAGCGCATACATGGCGGCAGCCACGGCCGCAGCGCCCGCCATGTCTCCCTTGATGCCCGCCATGGATTTGGCGCCTTTCACACAGTAGCCTCCCGTGTCCACCGTCACGCCCTTGCCGACCAGCGCGGTGATTTCGCCGTCCTTTTCGGGCAGATAACGAAGCACGGTCAGGCAGGGTAAAAATGCGCTGCCTTTTCCCACCGTCAGCAAAGCTTCCAGCCCCATTTCTTCCAGACGGGCCGCGTCATAGATTTCCACCTCTACCGGAAGCCCCGAAAAGAGCGCTTTTACCTCCTGCGCAAACATTTCCGGGCGAAGCAGATTGGAAGGCTTTGCCACCGCATCCCGGGCAAAGCAGATCCCCTCCGCCAACGCGCGCTTTTCATCGAGCTTCCTTTCGTTTTCCGCAGAGGGCTCTACGCCGCAGAGAACGACCGTAAGCGCTTTTTTCTCCTTCTGCTTTGATTGATACACGACCGGCTCATGGCAGGCCAGAAGAATCCCCTCCGCCGCCGCTCCCACAAGCTCCCTCTCTTCATACCGCTTCCCGGTCCGCTCTCCCAGCTCTGCCAGAGAAAGCCAGATTTGCTCTGTATAGGGTTTCGCTTCCTTCACCGCCTTCGCGCAGATATTTTTCACGCCGTTTACGTCAATAGAATCCTCTCCCAGTCCGACATAAACAAAAAATCCGTCTCCCTGTCCCTCACATACCACGCGGCTTTCCAGATAGTTTCCCTCAAACAGCTTTCCCATACGCTTCTGGGACGCTTCTTCTTTTTTCAAAAAATAAATCGTGCGCTTCTGCGGCACTTCCCGCCGCAGCATAATCTTCATCATCTTTCATCCTCCACATTTTACGCATATTGCCATTGTCCGCGATGCGTTTTTCACAGCCGTAAAAGAAGCTGTGCCACAGAGCCCACATTATAGCCGCAGGTCGCATAGATGCCCCGCCCGGCCTCGTCAATCGACACGGCGAGCGGGTATTTGGACTGTTCCATTCCCATTGCCGCCGCAACCTGCCTGGCTGTGTCAAAGCTTTCCGGCTGATAAAATCCGATTCCCTCTGCCACCCGCAAAAGCCTCTGCAGGGTCCCTGCCGGTCTGGGCGCTTCATGGCTCAGCAGGAAAATGCGTTCCCGCACATTCTTCACATCGCTGATACGTTCCAGCAGTTCATTTAAAATATGCTCCGTGGGCTCTTCTCCCTCCCGCAGCCAGATACAGGCAGCCCTTTTGCCCGGCTGCAGACTGACCGGCTCTGCGCCTCCGGCCTGTGCGCACACTTTGATGGGCGGAAGCTTTTTTCCGTCTCTGTCATGCGCCCCCTCATGCCGCTTCAGCATGATGGACCTGTCCTCTTTCCCCATTTCGAAGCAATATGTCTTCCCCAGCTGGTCCCCGTCTGCCAGGCGGACAACCGTGGTGATTCGGTAGCTCCCCCGCTTTAACGGAAGGGAAAGCTTTCCATCCGCCCACTTTTTATCCGAAAGCTGCAGCGGCCGATATCCGTCCGCCTCCAGATACTCCAGACACCAGTCCGTCCAGTAGCTCCAGCCCTTTTTGCCTTCCGCAAGCAGGGTCAGCGTGCCGCCCGCCGCCGCAACAATCACCGGGCAAAAAGCGTCCCCCTGGTAAAATTCTGCCTCTTTTGTCTCCGGATGTAACCGGGCAGGAATCCCCAGGCTCCGCGCCGCCGCCACGAACAGATTCTTTTGATCCGCAGAGCCTGCTTTGCCGCTTCGATAAGCGGATAAAGGCTGTATGCGCAGCGTATCATAAGCATCCTCCGTTGGCGGACATAAGGGCTCGCAGATGTCCGTCCAGATCAGCCGCGGATTTTCCCGATACTGTGTTGCCTTTTCTGCCAGCGCTTCCGACAGCCCCCGCCGCCAGCAGGAGAGCTCCTCGTTCTCCAGCCGGGGATTGAGCACATATTGGACAAAAATGTCGTCCTTCACACCCGCCTGTCCGGCATAGCCCAGAGCATACTCCAGATGCTCCTCCAGCATGTCCGCCTTGCAATCATAATAATCCTTCTGTGTCAGCACCTTTAAAAGCTTCAATCTGTAAGGGCTGTCGTCCTTTTCCAGAAACCGGAGCACCTCTTTGAAATTCCCGGCTGCCGCGCGCAGAATTTCCTCCGCCTCCGGATAATGCCCGCCCCGTTCTGCATCATAATAAGAAGAAATCCGCCGCTCCCGCTGCGCTCTCGCCGCCTCCGTTTTTTCCTGATACGCGGCAAATACCTCCGGATCGTTCTCTTTGCTTTCCCGCAGACTGCCCTTCGGCGCAAAAAAGCGAAGGGCATTCCAGCTCTCCCGCTCCTGCGCTTTTAGCTTCACCAAAAGCTCCCCGGATTTTTCCACCCGGACAAGGGCGCTGATTTCCTGCAGGACCTTTGACGACCGTTCTTCCGTTTCCGCTGCATTTTGCCCGGACTGCAGGCAGGCAGACTGATTTTTTGCCCGTTCTGCGTAAACAGCGCTTTTCAGGCAGGAAAGGCGCAGGCTGCCGCGCCCCAGCCGGACGGCAATCCTTCCGCTTTCATCCGTATATAGCGCAGCAATGCTTCCAAAATGGGCATAATTTAAAATTTCCAGCCTCACGCAGGTCTTTGCCAGCGGTCTGCCCGTCTCATCGGTACAGACAAAAACCACATTTGCCGTATCCCCATAATGCGCCGTCACATTATAATAAGTAACGCCCCCCGTCCTGCCGATCACCTCCTGCTGCCCACGGGCTGCGCCAAAGGCTCTGGCATGCACCAGCATAGCCTTGGAGGCAGGCAGGTCAAACCATCCACGGTTCAAAACCGGTTCCGGCTCACACGCGCCGAAATACTGCCAGCGGCCGTCACACCAGACCTCCACCCAGGCATGATTATCGTCACAGTGAGACCACAGCGGCGCATATACCTGCCGGGCGGCAATGCCCACGCTGCGCAGCACCGTTACGGCAAAGGTGCTTTCCTCCCCGCACCGCCCAAAACCGCTCTTATACACGGTGACCGCATTGGCGGTCCTGTCATCCGCCTGATGATAGGTTGCGTTGGCAGCGCACCACAGATTTACCCGCAGGATCGCCTCATGAAGGGAAAGACCGGCAAGCTGCGGCATTACCAGGTCATAGAAGAAACGCCTGCAGTCCTCAATCCGTTCACTGTTGATCCGGTATGCCGCCACATTTTCCAGAAAAATATCCTCCGGAAGCTGCCTGCACCATTCTACCTTTTCCCGCAAAAAAAGAGCATGCCGGGCATAAGCATCCAACACTGCTTCCGAAACATCCTCTTTGTCACAGTAGGGCATGGACCCTTTATAAAAATCCAGTACTTCTTTTATCCGCATAGTTTTTGTCCTGCCATCATCTTTTTCCGCATAGTTCTCTACAGTTTATCGTTCCCCCGTCCTTCCTTGAGGCGGCGCACACATTCCTCCGGATTCTTCTTCATCTGTGCCATGAAGGCAAACGCATGCAGCACCATCCCCACCTTGCTGCACTTCTCCGTATTCTTCCCGCTGTCATGCATCAGATTATAATGCTCCATCTGCCATACATACAGATCCACCAGCGTATATCCGCAGCAATTCATCTTATCGTGAAATGTATGATGCTTCATATAATATAGAAGCTCTTCATACAATTCGCCATCCAGAAGAAATTCCCCCCAGAGCGCATCACACCAATCCTGCGATTCCCCTGCGAAGCGGCATAGCACACCAAGACTCTCATATACCTTCAATTTTGTGGAATCAAAAATAACGCTTGCCATAATCCGACCTCTTTACAAAACATTTTTCACAGCCTATAATGAAAAAAGCTGTTTTGTTCAAGTATAGCCCAAATTATCACCGTTGAAAAGAGAAAATACCCATGAATCAGGAAAATACCAAAAAAAATGATTTTTCAAAGGGAAGCGTCGTTGGCGGCATCCTGTCCCTGGCTGTTCCCATGACGCTGGCCCAGCTGATCAATATCCTGTATAATATCATCGACCGCATGTATATCGGACGACTTCCCGAAAATGCCACCCTTTCCCTGACCGGACTCGGTCTGTGCCTGCCCGTTATCACGATTGTGATCGCCCACGCCAACCTGTTCGGCATGGGCGGCGCGCCGTTGTGCTCCATCGCCCGCGGACGCGGTCATCTCAAAGAGGCGGAAACCATCATGGGCAATTCCTTCTGCCTGCTTCTGCTTTCCGGCACAGCGCTCACCGTCCTGGGGCTGCTCTTTAAAAGGCCCTTGCTCATGCTGTTTGGCGCCAGCGATGCCACCCTTCCCTTTGCCGACGAATACCTCACAATCTATCTGTGCGGCAGCCTTTTTGTCATGATCGGACTGGGCATGAACAGCTTCATCAATTCCCAGGGCTTTGGCAAGACCGGCATGCTCACCGTTTTGATCGGCGCCATACTCAACATCATTCTGGATCCCATATTTATCTTCGTATTGGATATGGGCATCCGCGGCGCGGCGATCGCCACCGTTCTCTCACAGGCCGCATCCGCCCTGTGGACCTTTTCCTTTCTGACCGGCAGGCGCACCATTTTAAATCTGCGCCCGTCAGGACTTAAGCTGCGCTTTGATATTGTCCGTCAGATCATCGCCCTCGGCATGTCCGGTTTTATCATGGCAGTCACAAACGGTGCGGTTCAAATCGCCTGTAACGCCAGCCTCTCCTATTATGGCGGGGATCTGTACGTGGGCGTCATGACCATACTCAATTCCATCCGCGAGATCGTCACCATGCCTGTCTCGGGCATCACAAACGGCGCGCAGCCCGTAATCGGCTTCAACTACGGCGCACAGCAATATGACCGGGTCAAAAAGGCGATCGGCTTTATGTCCGCTGCATGCATTGGCTATACCGCCCTGATCTGGATCACGCTGCATCTGCTTCCGGAGTTTTTCATTCGCCTTTTTACAGAAGAAACCGCCCTGATTGAAGCGGCGGTTCCTTCGATGAGAATTTATTTTTTCGGTTTCTTTTTCATGTCGCTGCAGTTTTCCGGGCAAAGCGCTTTCACCGCCCTCGGCAAGGCGAAGCATGCGATTTTCTTTTCCCTGCTCCGCAAGGCTTTCATCGTTGTTCCGCTCACCATACTTCTGCCTCACTTCTTTATGCCGCAGATAAACGGCGTATTTGTCGCGGAACCGATCTCCAATCTGCTCGGCGGAACGGCAAGCTTTGTAACCATGCTCTTCGTGGTGCGAAAGGAATGCCGAAGCCACCTTGCAGCGCAAAGCAAATAGTCTCGCGGCATTTTCCAACTGGTCATGCAGGCTGACTCATTGCCCGTAGAAATACATGTTACGCTTCTGGTAAGGGCTGAGCCAATCCCCAGGCGCACGGCGGAATCACTTTTCCCGCCATATTTCCCCGTTCTGCCCTGACCATACCACACGATTGCGTCCCTTCTCCTTGGCATCGTACAGCATGCTGTCCGCCACCTTCAGCTGTTCCTCCAGGCTGCTTCCCGCTCCGGGCATCACCGTAGCGCCGCCCACGCTGATCGTCACCCAGGGGCTTACCGGGGAATTATGCGGAATATGCATATCCTCCACTCCCTGGCGCACCGTCTTCATAAAATCAAAGGCAGCCTCCGCCGGATTGCCCAAAAACACCGCCACAAACTCTTCTCCGCCATACCGGGCAAACAAATCTGTGGAACGTTGAAAACGGGAAGCAATCTTCTGCGCCACAGCCGCAATGACCTTATCCCCTGCCGGATGACCGAAAGTATCATTATAAAGCTTGAACTTGTCAATATCAAACATACATACAGAGAACGGCAGTTCAAAACGGATCGCCTCCTTCCAGCGGGAAACGCTTCCATCATCATACCGCCTCCGGTTCGCCACACCGGTGAGCTCATCAACCATGGCCTGTTCCTTAAACCGCATCTGGTAATGATAAAGCTGAATATGGGTGTTCACGCGGGCCTTGATGATAGCCGGGTTAAAAGGCTTGGTGATATAATCCACCGCCCCCAGCAGCAATCCCCGTTCCTCATACTGCACATCAGACAGACTGGTAATAAGGATCACCGGAACATACCGGGTAATCTCCATGGCCTTCAGCTCCTTAAGAAGCACAAAGCCGTCTTTTCCCGGCAAAACCACATCCAAAAGAATCAGAGAATATCCCCCTTCTTTGGCGGCCTCCATGCCCTCCTCGGCTGTGTGGCGCGCAACAGGATCATAGTTTTCCTTCAGAATCGAGCATAAAAATCCACTCTGTACCGGGCTATCATCGATCACCAATATTTTATCCATAAAAGTCCTCTCATTCCGTATCAGTTTCTTCTCCCGGCTCAAAGCAGCATATCCCTGGTTACCGGTCATGCGCCTGCTGCATCCTGTCTCGTCTGCCGTCATTGATATCCTGTGCCGCATATATCGCCGTCTTGGGCAAATCCCCCTCCACTGTCCGGGCAAGCATAACCGTAGCGCGCACCCAGCTCCAGCATTCCGCGCCTTCTTCTCCGGGCTCCTCGGACAGCTTGCGATATTCAACCGCCACACTGGGCTGCCACCAGCGCAAAACGCTCCTCAGGTTCTGCACATTCATAATCCGCAGGTATTCTTCCCTGTCCTCCGGATGGATAAAGTGATTGGCATAAATGCGCAAAGCCGCTGTAAAATTCACTTCGTCTCCAAGCACATCCCCCACCTTGCCCAGCTGCGTGACAGTCCGAAAGGTATCCTGCTCCAAATCCACATAATAGGTCGAAAAAAACAAACTGCTCAGACTGCTGATGATGTACGCCCGGTCTTCCAGATTCCGAAGCATTTCCCTGCTTCGGGCTATCAGACCTTCCCGCTCCATTCCTTCGCGAAACACATCATCCACATCCTTCACACACAATATGACATAGCGCGCCTCTCCGCCGCGGTCCGGCATGATCTCCATCAGGTTCCAGCGAAAATCCTCTCCTGACTTCCTGCGGTAAATCATCGTAAGCGCTTCCTTCTTCCCGGCGGTGGCCCGCCGCAGCTGATCCAGACGGGTAAAGGTGACAAACTGCTCTGCATCTTCCCAGTGTATGGCGCCCTCCAGGGCAAACCGGGCCATCTGATCGGTCAGCGAACCCTCTCCGGGCTGCCAGCCTTCCGGATCTGATTTAATCACCGTACACCGATCCGTTTCCAGGTCCACACGAAGAATCTTCCGGTATGTAAAGCCGCTACTCTCAGGCATGGACTCCAAAATAGTATCATTACCGCTTGTTTGCACGCTCTCTCCCTTCCTATCAAATGCTGCACAATTCCCTATACGCATTTTCATAAATCCGATAAAAGGCGAACCGAATCCTTCTTTACAGCCCAGACATACGCTCTCAATTTCTTTGTTAAAAGAGCCTGCAATAACCTTGCAGGCTCTTCCTAGCGTGCGCGAGAAGATTCGAACTCCCGACCTTCTGATCCGTAGTCAGACGCTCTATCCAGCTGAGCTACGCGCACATATTCAAAATACCAAAAGAAATAACAATTGTCCTCAACAACGTAATTTATTGTACCCGTTTTTTCCCAAAATGTCAATAGCCTTTTTCATTTTTTCTAACTACATATGTAACAGTTCAGCCCGGGCTGAACTGTTACCGCATTCGCCCATGAAAATCGCTCCGCGATGGGGCGAATGCCTGCTACCGGCACGATTTCTCACGGTCTGTGCGGTGAACGCGCAGACCTGGCTGAACTGTTACCTACATATAACTGTTGGATTGCTACTATTCAGACACGTCTGAATAGTAACGGCATCCGCCCATAAAAATCGCTTTGCGATAGGGCGGATGCCTGTTGCCGCTACGTTTTTTACGGTCTGCGCGGTAAGCGCGCAGACCGTACGAAAGCATGATGGCTTCAAAATTTTCACCCATCACGCATTACATCCTACCGTAGACATCCTTTGACTTTTATGCCCAAATCCGTTCTTTCTCACAAATAAAGGAATCCTCATCAGGAACATAACGGCATATTCATCTTTTCCACATATTCCAGCAAATGCATAATAAATTCCGCATTAGTCGGTCTTTTCCCATCCTCGCGGCAATACCCGAATACCGCCTTTTGTACCTCCACATTCCCTTTATCCCATGCTTTCAGAATAGCATGTCTGATCGCATGTTCCACGCTGTCCGCTGTCGTTCCGTATTTTCGGGCTACCGATGGATAAAGCCGCTTCGTAATTCCATTTAGCTCTTCCTTGTCTTTCATGCAAATTCTGGCTGACGTTTTCAAATAGTGATATCCTTTCAGATTTGGCTTTATCGAAAGCCTGACGAGAAGCTCTGCAACTCTCGTTTCCGCTGCCGACCGCAACTCTCCTGCCGCTGGTGGCACGCAGGATAATATGATCTGCATATCCCGATCCGTTTTAAACAACTCTGTTAGCTGAAATAATTCCTGTTGACTGCATGACTCTGCAGATACCCATATATATCCCATATCGTCCCTCCACTTATAATATTTTTTGACAATTTAATCAATATTGCTCATATTATCAGAAAATTCTGAATATTAAAGTATCTTTATGGCATTATTTTTGAAACAGAAATGCCACATATGGCACATCCGGGTGTCTTCCATTACCCACCCGCCTGTCCGCTGCCGACATGCTATATCCGGCAGCGACGCAAACAGCAACTTTTCCCGCAGGTATTTGTCTTGAATAAAGGTATAAACTATGGTAAAATATATCATTAATACGAATTGCCGGAAATCTGTGCAGAGCACATCGGTTCAGAAAGGAAACGAACTTACATGAGAAAAGCCTTTATAATAGGCGCAGGTCCTGCCGGTCTGACCGCCGCCTATGAGCTGTTGAAGCAGGCAGACGATATCGAAGTGACAGTTTTTGAAGAAAGCCAGTATATGGGGGGCATTTCCAAAACGGTCAACTACAAGGGCAACCGGATGGACATGGGCGGACACCGCTTCTTTTCCAAGGTGCCCAGAGTCAATGAATGGTGGGAGAGCATGCTGCCGATGCAGGGAAGCCCCGCCTGGGATGACATACAGCTTGAACGGACGCAGGAGTGGAAGACAGGCGGACCCGATCCCGAGAAGCAGGACCGGGTCATGCTAAAGCGTAACCGCGTTTCGCGCATATACTACGACCAGAAATTTTTTGATTACCCGATCAGCTTAAAATGGGAAACCTTCGCCAACATGGGGCTTGTCACCGACATCATCGCGGGCTTTAGCTATCTCGCCGCGGTTTTACACAAGCGGGAGGAGAAGTCCCTGGAGGATTTTTACATCAACCGGTTCGGAAAAAAGCTCTACTCCATGTTCTTTGAGAATTATACCGAAAACCTGTGGGGGCGTCATCCCAGCGAGATCGACCCCAGCTGGGGCTCACAGCGCGCAAAAGGGCTTTCCGTCATGGCGATCATCAAGGATATGTTCGGCAAGCTTCTTCCTAATAAAAAGAACCGTCATGTGGAAACCTCTCTGATCGAATCCTTCAGCTATCCCAAGCTCGGTCCCGGACAGCTCTGGGACGTGACCGCCGCCGAGGTTGAGAAAATGGGCGGCAGGATTTTGAAGGGCTGTAAGGTCATTTCCTTTACCAAAAATGCGGACAACCACATCACCGCCCTCACCTATGAGCAGGACGGCAGGCAAATCCATGCGGAGGCGGACATCTTCATCTCCTCCATGCCCTTAAAGGATCTGGTGGGCGGCATGAATGATGTTCCCGCCAAAGAGGCAGCCATCGCGGCAGGACTTCCCTACCGCGATTACAGGACGCTGGGCGTTTTGGTTCCTTCTCTGAACCTGAAAAATAAGACCAAAATCAAAACCATCGGCAATATCGTGCCCGACAACTGGGTTTACGTCCATGACCGCACCGTGAAGCTGGGGCGCTTCCAGATTTATAACAACTGGTCCCCCTATATGGTCGTGGATCTGGAGCATACAGTCTGGGTGGGACTTGAATATTTCTGCACGGAGGGAGATGCGCTCTGGAACCTGAGCGATGAAGAATTCACGAAGCTGGGCGTCCGGGAAATGGTACAGATGGGACTGATCGACAGAGCGGAGGATGTGATCGACACCCATGCGGAGGCTGTGAAAAAGGCATATCCCGCCTACTTTGACACCTATTCCGAAATCGATACGCTGATTTCCTATTTAAATACGATTGACAATCTCTACTGTGTGGGAAGAAACGGACAGCACCGTTACAACAATATCGATCACTCCATGTGCACCTCCTTTGAAGCGGTACACAACATCGTGAACAATATTTCCGACCGTTCCAATATCTGGAGCGTCAACACGGAAAAGGAATATCATGAGGCGAAGGGCTGATGCCCAAAGAAAAATTTAATTTTCTGCCATAAAACACCCGTCGCATAAACGATATGCGGCGGGTTCTTTTTATATCATATCAAAAGGTCCTGTACAAAAAAATCGTGTATGGGGAGGTCTCCTCCGTATAAACACCGTGCAGGACAAACCCCTGCTCCTCCACATCCTCCAGCTCATAGCGGGAAAAAAGCCAGACCCCTCCCATCTTTCGAAACTGTTCCCCGTTCAGATACAGATGCAGGTCGGATAGCGGCTGATTCCGATAAGGGTTATAAATGCTCTCCCCGCTGCCCGCATACAAATACGCGCGGGCGCCCCAGCCGCCGTAGTAGCTGCGCCACTCCTCCACCCGGTCATAAGCGGGGCGGATCAGCTCTGTGAACGCCTCCTTGTAGCTTTGGGGATAAAAGCCCAGATAGCCGTCCAGCGTCGCGATGCCGCTGTATTCCAGCACCGCCGGATTCAGACCATAACCGGCACAATATTCCCCGTCATATCCGATATCCTCCTTGATCTGCTCCATCAGTCCGGCGCTGTAATATTCCCTGTAGTTGAGCAGATTCACCTCTGTATGCTTCACCGCCCGATATGCCTGATGGTAGCAGGTCCAGTAAAATTCATTATAAACCGCAGGCGTGACAAGAATGACCGCAACCGCGACACACGCAAGCAGATTTGCCGTCCGCCTCCAGAAAAGCTTTCCTCTGTCATACAAAAATTTCAAGGCAAGAAAACCTGCTGCATACCATAAAAAGGGATTAAAAAAGGTGGTCCGGTTGAACTGAAAGCCCTTAAGCGGCGGCAGGAGCGTTTCAAACAGCCGCCGAAAGTTCCCCCAGTAATACAGCCCGTTGCAGACACAGTTGAATCCGATCAGCAAAAGCACCCAGACAAGCGCCTCCTTCCCGATCTGCGCCGTCCGTCTTTGCCGGACCAGGTCTGCAATCCGCCACAGAAGCACGAACAGGCAAAGCGGAAGCACAAAAAATCTGTGGTCTGACGCCGCATGAAATACCGGAGTCAGAAACGCTTCTCCGATTTGCCCAAGCACTCCCGCCAGATTCAGGTCGGTATCCACCATGCTCGACCGGATCGTTTCCACATCGGAAAACAGCATCTGTCCAAACAGCCGGTATTCAAAGCACACGTAGCCTGCCGCCAGCACAGGCAGCGCAACGACCAGTCTCATACAGGGCTTTTTATCCCGGATGGAGCAGAACAGAATGGCGCATACCAGATAGGCGAGCAGAAAAAAGCCGAAATAGGAAAAATAGGAGAGCAGCGGATAGGCAAACAGCGCGGCATACCACCATTTTCCTTCCTTCTGATAGATTTTGCGTAAAATCAGTACCGCCAGCGGAATGGATGCAAAGGCGATTCCATATGCCGGGAATAAGGGCAGAATCCCATAGCACAGCCCCATCACCCAGGCGATTCCCCTGTAGGCCGCAAATTTTTCCCGATAAATATCCTTTGCGAGCAGCGCGAAGGAAGTCATGCCGATCCCGATCTTTAAAAAGTAGCCGGCCATATAGGCGGCAAAGGGAGGCAGAAAGACAAAAAGAATATTGTACAGATTCCATTCGCTGCTTAAGCAGTCCCGGCTGACGCCGCCCAGCATCGGCATAACCGCCTGGGACGCAAACCATCCGTCCCAGTGATTCATCACCTGAAAATGCGCCATAAACAGATCCAGATTATCCTGCACCGTAATGTAGCTGTTTTCTCCGTATATACCAAATACCAACGCCTGCAAACCGATACAGCCTGCAATGACCACCATGTACCAGAAACGGTCCAGCCAGTCCAACACTTTTTTCATACCAACCCCCATGTCGCCGCTCTTAAAACTGAAACGGCAATAAAATCCCCGCAGAGCGTGGATTCTATTGCCATGAATCAAAATAACCGCTTATCCTTCATAGGGCACAACGGAGCCCTGATAATTCTCTTCGATGAATTTCTTGATTTCATCGGATTTCAAAACCTCTACCAGCGCCTTGATGCCCTCGTTGTTTTCATTCCCTTCCTTCACAGCAATCACATTCACATACTGCTGGATCGCTTCGGAGCTCTCTGTCTCCTGCGCCACCGCGTCCGCTGTGGAAAGTCCTGCCTGCAGCGCATAGTTACCGTTCACCACGCCGAAGGCCACATCGGGAAGCGTCCGCGCCACCTGTTCGGCCGCCAGCTCTACGATCTTGATGTTGGAAGGATTCGCCGTGATATCCAGCACGGTCGCGGTAATGCCCGCTTCCGGATCCAGCTCAATCAGCCCCTGCTCCTGCAAAAGCAGCAGCGCGCGCGCCTCATTCGTCGTATCGTTGGGCACCGCGATCTCAGCGTCTTCGGAAATTGCCGCAAGATCACTTGCCTTACCGGGATAGATCCCCATCGGCTCATAATGGATTTCGCCCGCATTCACCAGGTGCGTGCCCTTTTCTTCATTATAGCTGTTTAAGTAATTGATATGCTGGAAATAGTTGGCGTCGATTTCACCGCTCTCCACCACCTCATTCGGCTGTACATAATCGGTGAACTCTGTTACCTCCAGCGTCCAGCCCTTTGCCGCCATCAGCGCCTTCGCCTCATTGAGGATCTCCGCATGGGGCACAGGAGTCGCCGCCACGGTGACAGTTCCCTTCGCTTCCACTTCTTCTGATGCCTGCGCGCCTTCCCCGGCGTCATCCTGTGCATCCGCGGCGGTATCCGCATCCGCGCCATCCTGTGCATCCGCTCCATCATCCTGCGCGTTTGCAGCATCCGCTGCGGCCTGTGTTTCCGGCTGTGCCGCCGCAGGCGCACTGCCGCAGCCGCCCAGCAGTGTTGCGCCCAGCGTCAGGGCACACACCAGTGCCAATACTTTTCTTTTCATAATATTCTCCTCTTTTCTCCGGTTTTTGGGCTTTTGAGAAACCACTCATTTGCCATGGCGTCTTTCCTGTGCCGTCTCCGGTTCTCTATAGCCAAAACAGAAAAGGGCTATCCGCCGATTCCTGTAAGGTTACCATAAAGCGTCAATCCGTCAGCCGCCTGTCCAGCCTGCGGGAAAGCCGCGTCCCCGCCATCTGAATGATCTGCATTAAAATAACCAGTAAAACGACCGTCGCATACAAAATCCGCTGCACCCAGCGGTTATATCCGTAACGGATCGCCACATCGCCCAGACCGCCGCCGCCGATCGCGCCGGACATCGCCGTATACCCCAGCACCGTTCCCAGCGCAATCGTGAAGCCTACCACCAAAGATACCCGCGCCTCACCGATCAGCACCTTGCATACAATGCTCCAGGTCCCCGCGCCCATGCTCTGCGCCGCCTCAATCACGCCCTTGTCCACCTCCAGCAGAGAGGATTCCACCAGCCTGGCGATAAACGGAGCCGCTGCCAGCGTCAGGGAAATGATGGTCGCGTTGGCGCCGTAGGATTTCCCCGTAACCGCCCGGGCGAGGGGCGTGGCAAGAAGCATCAGAATCAGAAACGGGATGGACCGGGTGATATTCACGATGATATCCAGCACCTTATACAGCACCGGCATCGGCTTTAATCCCCGGGGCGCACACACCACCAGCAAAATACCCGCCGGAAGCCCGATCACATAAGCCAGCATCGTGGAGGCAAGCGTCATATAAATGGAAGTTCCCGTCGCTTCCAGCAGCATGGAAATTTCAGCATTACTCAACATAGTCCGTCAACTCCTCCACCGTAAGATTTCTTTCCTTCAGATAAGCGACCATCTTGTCCGCAATCTGCTCTTCCTCAGGAAGCTGCAGCACCATCTGTCCTCTGGCGATGCCGCCGATATCCTTCGTATCCGCCAGCAGAATGTTGACGCTCGCCTTACATTCCAGCACCATATTGGCAATCACCGGCTCGAAGGATGAATTTTCCGTAAAAACAATGCGGATACAGCGCCTGCTCTTCATCAGGGAAACCTTTCTCTCCCCCTGATAGATCAGCTTTCTCGCCGCCTTCGACTTCGGAGAAGCGAAAACCGCCTCCACCGTGCCGCTCTCCGCAAGCTCCCCTGCGTCTATGATCGCCACCTTCGTACAAACCTCCTGCACGACCTCCATCGAGTGCGTGATGATGACGATCGTGATGCCGTATCTGGCATTTATTTCCTTTAGCAGCGCCAGAATCGATTTCGTCGTCGTGGGGTCAAGCGCGCTCGTCGCTTCATCGCACAGCAGGATTTTCGGATCCATCGCCAGCGCCCGCGCGATCGCCACCCGCTGCTTCTGCCCGCCGGACAGCTGTGCCGGATAGGATTTCTCCTTTTCGGATAAATCCACGATCTTCAAATATTCCCGCGCCTTTTCCCGCGCTTCCTTTTTCCCGACTCCCGCTATTTCCATCGGGAAGCACACGTTGTCCAGCACCGTCCGCTGCATCAGCAGATTGAAATGCTGGAAAATCATCGCCACCGACCGGCGCATCTGCAAAAGCTCCTTCCCGTTCATCACGGAAAGGTCCTTACCCTCCACGTAGACGGTGCCTTCCGTAGGCCTTTCCAGAAAATTTAAGCATCGCACCAGCGTGCTCTTGCCCGCTCCGGACATGCCGATGATGCCGTAAATATCCCCCGCCCCGATATCCAGGGAAATGTGCTTCAACGCTTCAACCGTATTGTCCTTGCTCTTAAAAGTCTTGCTTACGTTCTCAATTCTGATCATCGGTTCCATATAAGCCAGCTCCGTTTTCCCAAAACCCGCGCGCCGCGGATCTGTTCTTTTGATTCACAAGCCTTATCATACCACACACCTTTGCCATCTGTAAACATCCTAAAAGCGAAATCATGCGCTGACAACAACACAAAGCGCGCCGAGCATGATGGCAAAATCCGCCAGATTAAAGACGATACGATCCAGAACGCGGATGCCTGTGCGGAAGCTGAAATAATCCACCACATATTTTCTGTACAACCGGTCATAGGTGTTGGAGAACGCGCCTCCCAGCAAAAGAGCCAGACCGGTTTTCAGCAATGCGCTTCCTTTACATGTCAAAGTGGCGACAAATAGAATCGTCGCCGCCACCGTCAGGCCCAGGGAGCAGGCGCGCACCAGCGCTCCCGCTTTCTCCCCCAGATTGAGAAAAGCTCCTCTGTTATGATAGCGCCGCACCACTGCCCGGCCGCCCGGCAGCGTCTCTTCCTCATGCATCTTTTTCGTATTTTCCACGTGCTGTTTCAGCAGCATATCCACCGCAAAAACCATTGCCGCAATCAAAATGTATCCCATGTTTTATACCCCGTGCGCGCTTTAGCGCGCATACCAATCAATAGCTTGGAAATTGATTCACACTTATCCCCCACCTGTCACAGGCAAATTTTTCAATCCGGGAACCTTCCCGCAATCGCGTCAAAGGCTCCGGTCAGGTTTAAACGTCCGTAGCCCCATTGCCGGCTTGGGTAGTCCACGCCCCGTTCCTTGGTTGCCCCCCGGATCAGATAATCTTTAATTCCCCGTCCGGATATGAACGGCGCATTCCCTTCCGCCACGCTCCATTGCATGAGCTGCAGCATCGCTCCTGCGGTCACCGCCGCCGCCATCGCGCTGCCCGTATAGGGACCATTGATCGTGCTGATCGAAACGCCGGGCGCGGAAAGATCCGGCTTATTCCGGCCGGTTCTGGAAAAACCCTGCCCGGAGTTGAAATAAAAGCTGCCGGTATTGCTGTCATAGGCTGTCACCGTCACCGCATCCTCCGCATAGGAGGGCACCGTCAGCGTGATTTCCGGCGTGGGCGTCAGAAAATACGCTTCCCCGCTCTGGAACTGCTTCTGTGTCAGCCAGATGTCAAAAAAGTCATTCTGTCCCACGCGCGCACCCCTGACCACAATGCTCCACACCCCCGGCACCGGATCCATAAAGCGCATCACGATCAGCTCCTCCCCTGTGTTTCTTTCATTGGAAACATAGGTCATGATCACCCGCGTTTTTTCGTAGACAAACGTATAATCCACTTCCCGGTTGATGCGGAAATTTGTCTCCGGAATCACCTCTCCGCCGGGGGAGCGGACACTGATCTGAAAAACGGAAGGGCTTGCTCCCCACAGCTCCGCCATGAAGCCGCGCATATTGTCCCCTACCCGGATTTCCACCTGGCGGGGACTCTCTTCCAGCATCGCGCGGAAATGTCCTGCCGAATTCCCCTCATTTCCGCCGCTGATTGCCGCCGCCATGCCGATCCGCACCGTCACATGCTGTAGATACAACGACAAAAAGGAGGCTCCCGTATGGCTTCCCAAAGATGTGCCCATCCCGTAGCACAGCACTACCGGCTGCTCGAAGGGTATCGCAAACTGCCGCACATACTTGATCGCAAATATGATATCGTCCGCACTGTACGCCGGAACCCCATCCCGGACCATATAATATTCCCGCAAATACTGCTTTGCCGGTTTTACCTTGACCACCACAATCTGCGCATCCGGCGCCGCACCCGTGAAGGTTGTGCCGCCGTCGATCCTGCCGCCCGCCGCCACACTGGCGACCGCCGTCCCGTGTCCGATTTCATCCCGGTGCGGCACGAGCTGCTGTGGTTCCGGGCTGTTAAGCGCTTCATTGATCTGTTCCTGTGTGTACTCGGTCCCATAGGCAAAGCCCGCCGGCGGCTGCCCGCTCTGATCTGTCTGGTCCCAGATCGCCAGAATCCTGCTGGAACCGTCGGAATAACGAAACACCGGGCTTTCATAAGAAATCCCGGTGTCAATCACCGCCAGGATCGTCCCACTTCCGGTCAGCTCCAATGGCGGTCTCTGCTGTGTCAAAATACCAACGCTCTCCAATGGCTGCGGATTAAATTCCCGTGTTCCTGCCGCCGGAAAGCTTTCCAGTCCGTATACCTGCGGAATATACCGATACAGAAAATTGGATACCGTCACCATCGGCCGCCCCATCCGCTTCACATAGATTACGCCCAACGAACCGTCAACATTTTCATAACAAAAGTCCTGGTTCTCCTCCGGCGAAATCTGATCCTCCCGAAGCGGGAAATCCAGAATCAGGCTGAAATAATCTTCCGAAATGATTTTTTCTCTGCAATTCATATAGAAATCCTTTCGCTGCGGATTTTAGATCAGCAGCTCCCTTTCGATCTACGTCCGGCGTCGTTTCCCCCGCACGCACTGGTCAAAACCACATTGCCAGAATTTTGCCCTTTTTCTCACTATATGAAATTGCGCCTGTCCTCATTCCTGTACAGTATTCATCTTATCCATATCAGGAAGCGCATAGGTGTTGCTCCTGATATCTATGACCGGTCCGCCGGTCCCTTCAATATAAGCGCCCGTGATCGTCACACGCCCGATATTATCATCCTTGGGAATTTCGTACATGATATCCAGCATAAACTCCTCTATGATAGATCGAAGCGCCCGCGCGCCGGTATCCTTCTCGGTCGCCTTTTTGGCAATGGCCTCCAGCGCATCCTCAGAAAATTCCAGCTTCACCTCATCCAGCTCCAGAAGCTTCTGATACTGCTTCAAAATCGCGTTCTTCGGCTCCTTTAAAATACGCACCAGCATTTCCTGATTCAGTCCCTTTAAGGTACAAATCACAGGCAGACGCCCTAAAAACTCCGGGATCATGCCGAAGGTCCGGATGTCCTCCACCGTCACCCTGGACAGAATATCCTTTTCCTTATCCCATTTATCCTTCAGCTCCGCGCGAAAGCCGATGGAGGTCTGCTTACGCAGCCGCTCTTTTATGATCTCATCCAGATCCGGAAAAGCGCCGCCGCAAATGAACAGAATATTCTTTGTATTCACAGTGGCGAGGGGCACCATGGCATTTTTGGAGTTTGCGCCTACAGGCACCTCCACCTCCGCGCCCTCCAAAAGCTTTAGCATCCCCTGCTGCACGGATTCCCCGGAAACATCCCGGGATGTGGTGTTGCGTTTACGGGCGATCTTATCGATCTCGTCAATGAAAATAATCCCCTGCTCCGCTTTGTCCACATCATTGTCCGCCGCCGCCAAAAGCTTGCTCACGACGCTCTCGATATCGTCGCCGATATACCCCGCCTCCGTCAGGGAGGTGGCATCCGCAATCGCCAGCGGCACATTTAAAAGCTTTGCCAGCGTTTTTACCAGATAGGTCTTCCCGCAGCCGGTGGGACCGATCAGTAGAATATTGGATTTTTCAATTTCTATTTCATCCGTCATGCCCGTCGCCACGCGCTTATAATGATTATAAACCGCAACGGAAATGACCTTTTTCGCATGCTCCTGCCCGATCACATATTGATCGAGCTGCTCCTTGATCCTGTGAGGCGCGGGAATGGATTTAATGTCGAAAATGGGCTGTACCTTCTCTTCCTTGCTCTTCTTTTTGATCTTCTGCTTTCTGGGGATCCCGTCGTTGGCAAAGTCCGCCAGATTGATGAAGCTGATATTCGGAAACCCCTTCTGCTTCGGCTCCTGTGTATCCTCCGTCTCTTCCTCCTGCACCTGCGCCTGACTTTCCTTCTTATCAAACTGGCTGTTGAGCATGTTAAATAATGCCGGATTGCTCAGCATGCCCTGATAATCAAACTGGCTGACCGCGTCCATCGTCTTATGCATACAGTCGTCACAGACACAAATGTTGTTCGGCAGATGAAACATCTTTCCTGCCTTGCTCTCCGGACGCCTGCAAATAAAACACACATCCTCATATTCCTTCTTTTTCTCTTCCGGACCGTTTTCTTTCTTCTCTTCCGGCTCCTTATGTTCCATATCGCTCATATTCCGTCCATTCTCCTCTCACGGAAGGTTCCATTGAAAGCTGCGCTGCTCCTGCTGCTGCGCCTGGGCGCTGCCGGCGTTTACTTCGTCATAGGTGGAGAGTGTAACCTGTACGTTTTTGGGCTGGAACCCATTCGGGCTGCCCTGCATGATCGTGATTTCCACCGTTTCACCGGCCTTATAATAACCGAGCTGCCGGGTTAATTCTTCCTGATTGCGCACTGTGGTGCCCTCTACGGCGGTGATGATATCACCTCTCACCAGCCCGGCGCGGTATGCGCCCGTGCCTTCATACACCTGCGCCACAAAGATTCCCTCTGGCATACTGAAGGTTTCCGTGATTTCTCCTGTCACATTGATGCAGGAAATGCCCAGATATCCCTTATCCGCATCCGCCACCTTAAGCCGTGTCTCATGCGTCATCAGCTCTTCAATGATTGGCCTGGCCGTGGAAATCGGAATCGCATATCCCATGCCTTCGACTACGGAGCCGCCGATTTTGTTGGAATTGATGCCAATCACTTCGCCATTGATATTTAACAGTGCGCCGCCGGAGTTGCCGGGATTAATCGCCGCATCCGTCTGAATCAGGGCGTTGCTGGTCCCCGTTTCGCTCACCTCCAGCGTGCGGTTTAAGGCGCTGATCACACCTGCCGTCACGGACTGCCCGTATCCCAGCGCATTGCCGATGGCGATGGCGGGTTCCCCGATTTTTAAATTATCGGAATCTCCCATCTGCGCGACGCGGATCGCCCCCTTGGTATCGCTGTCAATATCATCCAGCCGGATCGCCACTACGGCGAGGTCCACAGCCGAATCGATCCCCTTTACCTGTGCCTCCACCACTTCTCCGTCTATAAACTGCACAAGCAATGTATTGGCGCCATCCACCACATGGTAATTCGTTACCACCAAAAGCTCTGCGTCATTCTCGCCGATGATGATGCCGGAGCCGCTCGCTTCTTCATCCCTGGAATAGGACTGTCCCCAGAAATCCTCAAACTGCTCTGTATAGCTATTGGTGATGGAAACGCAGGCGGGCATAACCTTATCCACCACATCCGTGACATCGGTCACCACCACCGTCACATTGCCGCTCTCCTGTATCGTGCCTGCGGGAGCGATCTGCCCTTCTCCGCTTTCCTGCCTGCCGTCCGGCTCCGGAATCGCTTCCGGCTCCTGCGGCACGACCTTTTCCGGCGCATCCTGTCCGGACTCTGCGCCGCTTTCCTGCATTGTCCCGGCGCTCTCCACATGGCTCTCCAGCGAATTGACCGCCAGCCAGCTTACGCCGCCGCAAAATCCGATAAAGACCAACAGCAAAAGCAGTGCCGCCGCCACCTTTAATCCGGACTTCTTCTTATGAGGCCTGTTGTGATTACCGCCATTCTCCTGATGGAGACTGCTCCGGTAACCATATTCGCCCGAAGCGTTGCTTTGATTGCCCCGGTATCCATATCCGTTCGGATCGTTGCTTCCGCTTCCCTGCCGTTCCTGCTCCGTCCTCTGTGCGCTCCGGTAGCGGTCATCATAATAATTGCGATATTGATAGGAATCCTGGCTGTTTAAGTAGCTGCCACGATCCTCCGGCTCTGTCCGGCTTCCCTGTGCACTGCCGGAAGAATCTGGCTTCTCCCACTCCGTCTGCAGCATTTCATCCTGTGCCGTCTTGTTTTCCGTATCCTGCCCTGCCTCTGCCTGATCCGGGCGTTCCTCATAGCTCATGTCCTCAAACCCCTTTCCTGCCGAATTGTAACCGCACTTTCCCCATTTTCATTTTAGTGTTTCCAGTATACGTAAAAAATGTGTCTATTTTGTGACCAGTTTCCAAAAAGACGCTAAAATATCGGAACAGCTCAGACAGGTCTGAACTGTCACAGCATCCGATAACGGTTCTTCTATGCGAAGCTTCAGCGCACTCCTGCCTCACTCCCAGTAATATTTCTGTGAGCTGCACCGCTTCACAAAATTACAAGGCAGCTTTTCATACCGTTTTCCCAGCCGATAGCCCAAAAGCTTCGCGCCGCTTTGCACCACGAGCTTCGGCAAAAGCAGCGGATGATTTTTGAGCAGATAAAACGCCGTTTTTTTCACCAGCTTCATCCCTTCCCCCTCCGGCGGAACATCGGCAAAGATTTCCGGATACTGGGCATGGGAAACTCCCAGATCAAAATTTCTGGAAAACTGCTGTCGCGCCGTATAATTGTGGGAATGGATCACCCGCGCATCCGCGGCATAGGCAATCTCATATCCTGCCTTTACCGCCCGCGCGGCGTAAATCATATCCTCGTTAAAAATCGTATGGGGCACAAATCTGCCCAGCCTTTCAAAAATATCCCTCTTGTATGCGGCGCATACATTCGAGCAGAAAAAGGTCTTAATGCCCAGCCGGGGAATATCCGCCCCGCCCTTGACCTGCGCATGCGCCGGATAATTAAACTGCCGGGTATAGCGTTCGATGATATTGCAGTCCTCCGCCGGCAGCTGCCGGGCATAAGCGGCGGCAATCTGCTCCTTTTGCATGAGCGCCCCGATCAAACGCTCCAGCAAATACGCATCCGCCGCAAGCGCATCCTGCGTCATGCACACAAATATCTCTGCATCGGATTGGGCAACCCCCCGGTTGCGGGTCGCGCCATGGTCAAATTCCTTCCGTGAAAGATGCGTCAGGGAAACCTTCGGATGCTCCTGCAAAAAAGAGGAAATATCAAGCAGCCTCTCCATTCCCTTTTCTTCTGTGTTCATCACTATGATCCGGTTTACCGGCAGCGACTGCCGCTCCAGCGCACCGATCAGCTCCACAAAACGCTCATCCGGACAAAATGACGGAATAATCACATCTACTTTCATAAAACCCGCCTCTTTCTGATAAAAGGACCGTCAGTTCCCTGCCGGTCCTTTTCCTCAATTGCAAAAAGCCTTTTCTCTCATCATACAGAATGCATCATCGGATATTGCTTCCCGCCGTATCGCTCTTTATCTTTTCGCTGCACTCCAAAACCTGCGCGGAAGGCTGATAGTCCGTCTCATCAAACAGATACTCATGCAACAGCTTTACATTTTCCGTCAGATCCAACGGCACAACGCAGGAGCCCTTCTTGCCGACCGTCCCGCTTCCTCTGTTGGATGCAAAGGGAACGCCGTCCTGTCCCACCACCTTATAGGCCGCCACATCCTTTAAGATGCCCGCCATTTCCGTAATATCCAGGTTCGTCTGCACATTTTCCACGACCCGGTTGAGAATTTCCACCAAAGTTGCCGGGTTGGCCTGCTTCGCCTTCTCCAGACATGCCATCAGCACCTTCCTCTGACGTTCCGTACGGGCATAGTCGTCACCTACATAACGGATCCGGCAATAGGCGGTCGCCTGCAGGCCGCTCAGCGTCTGCAGCCCGGGCTGCGTTACCTTCACAATATTTTCATTGAGGGGATCTCCCTCCTTTTCCACAAACATGCTTCTCTGGTAGTTGTTCAAATGCTCGATCTCATTCGCCTGCACATCGATCTGCACACCGCCCAACGCGTCAATCGTCTCGATTAAGGCATCAAAGCCCACCGTCATGTATTCCGTGATGTCCATGTCAAAATTCCAGTTGAGCATCACCAGCGCCTGCTCCGCGCCTCCCTGGGCATAAGCGGAATTCGCTTTGTTATATTTATCATTTCCCAGGTTTAAGTAGCTGTCGCGGTAAACGGAAACCAGCTTCACATCCTTTGTATCCATATTGACGGATGCGATGATGATCGTATCGGTTCTCTGTCCTTTCCCCAGCTTTCCTTTCCGGGAATCCACGCCGAACAGCGCGATATTTCTGTACCCCTTCATCTGCTCGTTCTGTTCCACATGCTCGCTGATACCGACCTTTTCCTCGTCGATCTGAATCTTTTCCATTTTATTGACCGTGTTCACGCCTGCAATCACAGCAAGCAGCACCGCAATTGCGGCAATCTCTCCCACAAACAGTAAAATCCGTCTTCTCTGCCTCGCCTTCCTGCGCTTTGCCGACATTTTCTTTTTGTTTCTTCCGCCCTTACTACCGCTATGGTGTTTTGCATTTGTAGCCATTTTTTCTCTCCTGTTACTTTCAATATGCATTTTCGTTGATCAGACCTTTAAAAATGGTCAGGAACATGATCTTAAAATCCAGCCCCATGCTCCAGTTTTCGATGTAAAAAATATCATATTCAATCCGCTTGCGGATCGAAGTATCCCCCCGATAGCCGTTGATCTGCGCCCAACCGGTCAGTCCCGGACGCACCTGATGCTTGATCATATAGCGCGGTATTTCTTCCTTAAATTTCTCCACATACTGGGGCCGCTCCGGCCTTGGTCCCACCAGGCTCATGTTCCCGATCAGGATGTTGAAAAGCTGGGGCAGCTCGTCCATGCTGGTGCGGCGCAGGAATCGTCCTATCTTTGTGACACGCGGATCATTCCGGGTCGTCCAGCCCTTCTTTTCTTCGGTTTCCTCCTGCACGCGCATTGTGCGGAATTTGTACATTTTAAAAGTCCGGTTATGGCGTCCGACCCGCTCCTGGGCAAAAATGACCGGTCCCTTGCTGGTCGTCTTTACCAGAATGGCAACCACCAGCATAAACGGCGATGTCAGAATCAGCCCGAACAAAGCCCCTGCCACATCCACCATCCGCTTGGAAAACGCGTTGATCGTGTTGGACAACGGCACATACCGGATATTGATCACGGGCAGCCCGCTCAAATCCTCCGTATAGGGCTTTCCCGGAATCAGGCTGTTATAATCCGGAATAAATTTCGTGTGTACGCCGGATTTTTCACAAAGGCTCACCAGCTCCTCCAGCCTGTCATAATCCTGCAAAGAAAGGGTGACCGCGATCTCATCCAGCTTGTTCTCCGGCAGAATATAGAGCAGATTGTCGATGGAGCCTAAAACCTTCACGCCTTTATATACCGCCCCCCGGGGCACCGTGTCATCCAAAATCCCCCGTACCATATAGCCCCACTGGGGATTTGCCATAATGCGGTCGATATAAGCCTCCGCCGCACGGGAATACCCCACCAGCAGAATGTGTTTTAAATTGTATCCCTTTTTCCGGAAAAAATGAAGCAGCCGTCTGATGAACGCCCGCATCAAAAGAGTGCTCAGCGTGTTAATCACCGCAAACAGCGTCAGCATCCTTCTGGAGAAATGCTGCATCTCATCCACAAAGGAATTCGCTAAAAACAACACCGCCAGCACCAGAATAAAGCCCACGATGTTCGCCCGGAATACATTGAGAATCTCATCCTCCGTGCGCTGCACCCGTTTGGGCGTATACATCCGGAACCAGTAATACAAAACAAGATAACCGGGCACCAGAAAATAAAGGGCCGAAAAATAGAAGCCCATTCCCAGTCTCCCTGCGCTTTGGTCCGCAAAGCTACTTTCAAACATTAACCACCAGGCAAACAGATAGGACGCTGCGATCACCAGCGCATCCAGCACCACATGCAGGCGGTTTAAATATTTCTGGTTATCTTTGATCATGTTGCTTTCCCCATATACTTCGCAATATTATACACCATCATTTCGCAAAGTACAAGCATTTCAAAACCGCCGGAAAATATTTTTCCACAGTTCCAGCTGGATTTTTCCGTAATTTTTCAGGTTTTTCCATAAAAATTTTACTTTTTTCAAACGCCCCTGGGGCGTGCGGCACAGCCGTACTCCCTCCAGAAAGCCTTTTGCATAGATATCTCCGAAGCCCTTTTTACAAAAAAACAAAAATTTCCCCAAAAAGCCGATCGCAAGAAAGGGCAGATTGAGAAGCAGCTGCAAAAAAGGCATATTTTTATAAATCAGGTAAACATTATTCCTTGCGGAATGCGTGACCTTGAACGCATTGTAGCGGGAACCCGTAGAGCCCGATCCTGCATGGTACACCACCGCTGCCGGTTCCACAAGGTTGCGGTATCCCAAAATCCGCGCCCGGTATCCCACATCCACATCCTCCAGATAGGCAAAATGGGCTTCGTCAAACAGCCCCGTTTCTTCCAGTAAATCCTTTCGATATAAAGCGGCGGCAGCACAGTTGGAAAAAACCTCCCGCCGTTTGCGATAGCGATTCCCCGGTTTTCCCTTTCCGATGGCATATGCCCAGCCCAGCGCGCTGTAAAGATCGCCCGCCGCGTCCGTCACCTCCGGCTCCTGCATGGAAAGCAGCTTCGCGCCCACTGAAAAAACCCCTTTTTCCCGCTCCATCACCGCTTCCAGCCGTTCAATACAATCCGGCTCGATTTCCGTGTCGTTGTTGAGCAAAAAGACATAAGGCGTATCCGCCGCGCAAATCCCGGCGTTGACCGCCGCACAGAAGCCTTTGTTTTCTGAAAAAGCGATCAGGGCTGCCTCCGGATAGTTCTCTGAAAGCCAGGCTGCGCTACCGTCCGCAGAACCGTTGTCCACCACAATCACGGACGTGCTGACCGTGCTTTTGGCCACGCTTTCCAGACATTTTTCCAAAAAATGCTTCCCGTTAAAATTCGGGATAATCACCGTTGTTTTCAAAACCGCCTCCCAAAGGCTGCAGGATCTCTTTTTTCCTGCGGGTCCCACACAATCCGATAGCCCTGCTCTCTCATCCATTCGCAAAATGCCTTGCTTTCCCGCCGGATTCTGTCCTCATTCGCTCCTGCGATGCGCCCAAGAGCTTCCCGGTAAGCCACAAACAGCTCCCTGCGCACCCGCATGCCCCGCAGATCCGCCCAACCCGCCTCCTGCTGCAGCGCAGCCGTGTGCATGGGACCGGAAAAGCCTTTTTTTAACCCCTCATAAAGCATATCTCCGGCTTCGTCATACATGCCGCTGACCAGCCGCCTTTTGTCCGGCAGCGGCCCCGAAACGGCCCCCACCTCCGGGCGCTGCTGCAAAATATCTTCCTCATAATCCACCCGGTAAAATCCCAGATGCTTAAGGGGCAAAACCCGCACCCGCCAGCCTGCCAGCCTGCAATAATCCTCCACCGCCCGCCGGCCCGCCTCATAGGCATAGACCTTGCTTTGGGGATTGGATGCGGTGGAACCGCCATGACAGCGCCAATGATAAAGCACCCTGCCCACATGAACAAAATGCGCTCCTGCTCCCGCCGCCCGCAGCACCAGGTCATAATCCTGTGCGCCCTCAAATTCTCTACGCAGCTTTAGCGCCTTCATCAGACCGCTTTCCATCACCAGAAAATGACAGATATAATTATTGGAGAGCAAAAGCTCTGCGTCAAAGTCCTTCTTGCGATGCGGCTCATAAAACGCTGTCGCCTCATCGTCACATTTATCCTCATCGGAATACAGCGCCTGCGGCTGTTTTCCTTTCTTCTTTTCCTTTTCTATCGCCTCTGCCATCTCATACAGGGCATCCGGCGTCAGCAGATCATCATGATCCAAAAGTCCGATATAATCTCCCTGGGCACAGTCTATCCCCGCGTTTGTATTTCCCGCGATGCCGTCATTTTGGGACAGACGGACATACCGGACGGCAAACTCCGTTCCGTCAGCTCTTTTGTGCCCTGCCTTCCATTGCGCGACCGTTTTCTCCACCCTGGCGCTTGTGGACGCATCCGCCAGAATTAGCTCCCAGCTTTCATAGCTCTGGGCGGCAAGGCTGTCAAGCAACGCGCACAGATGCGCCTCCCTCGTCTCAAAGGCCGGCACCACCACAGAAAACCGTACGGCAGAGGGCGGATTGCGGCGCTGCTTTTGCAACGTCTCCTCCGGCACGGACCGGTATACATAAGAGGGCTTCCTGCTCTCCCAAATCCGTTCCTCTATCGCCAGACAGGCGGCTTTTATTCCGTTTTTTTTCAGATAATACCAGGTCTTTTTCAGATTGGTAACATTCCATATCGCCATCCGTCTAAACCGCCGCCTCCATGTCCAAAGCTTGATACTTCACTTTACCCTTGACAGTATAACCCTAAAATGATATTCTTATAGACAAAGAGGTGCTGTCGGATTCTCGGTTGACCTCTGGTTAACAGCTACTTACAAAAAAGCAACTCATCCCTGGCTGGTGGCGGTTGCTTTTTTGATTTCTATCTTCTTTCCACCTGCGGACTGTGTCGGTGACCTGTACCAGAGTACCGATCACCGTGACCAACAATTCCACAATCCTTTTTCCTGCAGCACCTCAGGTTCTTACAGCACCGCTTTCAAATCCTCTGTGAGCTTCTCCACCTTCGCCTGCGCATCCTCCAGGCTGTTTCCTTTCACGCCCATGTAAAACTTGATCTTCGGCTCCGTGCCGGAGGGACGGGCGCAGCACCAGTTGTTATCAGGCAGATCGAAATAGAGCACATTGGATTTCGGCAATCCGGTAGGCGTAGTTTCCCCTGTCTCCATATCGGTGATCACATCCCTGTCGTAGTCGCGCATCTTCAAAACCTTAAGATCGCCGAAGGCTTTGGGCGGATTGCTGCGCAGCTTGTTCATGATTTCCGCGATCTGCGCCGCGCCGTCGATGCCCTTTAAGGTGATGGTGTACTGTGTCTCTTTATAATAGCCATATTTTTCATACAATGCGATCATCTGGTCCCAGCATGTCCTGCCGTTTGCCTTGCACCATGCGGCCATTTCACACAGACACATCACCGCGACGATGGCGTCCTTATCCCGCGCATGGGTGCCCGCCAGACAGCCATAGGATTCCTCCAGGCCGAATACATAATGTCCCTTGCCCGCTTCCTCCATCCATTTGATCTGCTCGCCGATGAACTTAAAGCCTGTCAGCACTTCGATGAATTTCACATTGTAATCCGCCGCGATCGCCGCCGCCATATTGGTGGTCACGATGGTGGATACCATGGCGGGATCCTCCGGCATGGCGCCGGTGGCAGTCCGCTCCCGCAAAATGTATTCCGCAATCAGCATGCCGGACATATTCCCCGTAAAGGAAACGTATTCTCCGGTTTTGGTATCCTTCGCATAAATGCCCAAACGGTCCGCATCCGGATCCGTCGCCAAAACGATGTCCGCATCCACCTTTTTCGCCAGCTCCAGCGCCAGCTTAAAGGCCTTGGGATCCTCCGGGTTGGGATAATCCAGCGTGGTAAAGGCGGGGTCGGGGCGCTCCTGCTGGGGCACCACATACACCTGCTTAAAGCCAAGCTCCGCGAGGATTCTTCTGACGGGCTTGTTGCCGGTGCCATGGAAGGGTGTATAAACAATCTTCAAATCCTCCGCCATCGCCTTGATGATCTCGGGATGGATGATCTGCTTCTTTAATTCCGCCATGTAGGCGACGTCGATTTCTTCCCCGATCATCTGATAAAGCCCGGCTTCCATCGCGTCCTCTTTGGACATGGTTTTCACCGTATGATAATCGGTCACGTTCTTCACTTCCGTGATGATTTCCTTATCCTTCGGAGCCGTCACCTGCGCGCCGTCCTCCCAGTAAACCTTGTAGCCGTTGTATTCCGGCGGATTGTGGCTCGCCGTCACGACAATGCCGGAAATGCAGCCCAGCGTGCGCAGCGCAAAGGAAAGCTCGGGCGTCGGGCGAAGCTCGTCAAATACATACGCCTTGATGCCGTTTGCCGCCATACATCTCGCCGCTTCATCCGCAAATTCAGGAGAAAAATAACGGGAATCATAGGCGATCGCAACGCCCTTTTTCTCGCCGCCCTGCTTCAGAATATAATTGGCAAGTCCCTGTGTCGCTTTCCGCACCGTGTAGATGTTCATGCGGTTCGTGCCCGCGCCGATCACACCGCGCAGACCGCCGGTTCCGAACTCCAGCTCCTTGTAAAATCTCTCTTCAATCTCTGTCGGATTGTCCGCAATCGCGCGAAGCTCTTCCTTCGTTCCTTCATCAAAATAGGAATCCTCCAGCCAGAATTTGTACTCTTCCATGTAACCCATCGCTCTTTACACCTCCATAATAATTCATTGACGCTGCAGACCGCCATACGGCGCCCGCACCCTGCCATAGGAACAGTATACACCAAAATCTCACACCCGTAAAGAAAAGTCAGATTTATCCAGTGAAAAATTTGGATTGAAGTAGGGATCGCCCGCTTCCAGCTGTTTTTTCCACTTTTCCCGAAAGCGCGCGGACTCTTCGTTATAGCGCGCCGCCTTCTCTCCCTGGTCATCCAGGCCCCGGGACGCGGATTCAAAATGATACAGCTCCGCGAAGGGCGTAAAGACGTTTAAGTATCCCGCTTCCCGCAGCTTTAAGCAGAAATCCACATCGTTTAAGGAAACAGCGAAGCTCTCATCCAGACCGCCGACCTCTTCATAGGCGGATTTTTTCACCATCAGGCACGCGCCCGTCACCGCTGTCAGATTCTGGGCATAGCAAAGCCTGCCCATGTATCCCAGGTTTTCCCGTTTCTGCCGGTAGTGCACATGTCCTGCCGTCCGGTGAGCGCCCAGCCCGATCACCACCCCCGCATGCTGGATCGTTTTATCGCCATAATAGAGCTTGCCGCCCACCGCGCCCACATCCGGGCGCTGGGCATACATCAAAAGCTCCTCCATCCAGTTGACCGTGATCACCTGCGTGTCATTGTTCAACAGCAGAATGTAATCTCCTGTTGCGTTGGCAACACCCAGATTGTTGATTCTGGAATAATGAAATTCCCCTTCATAGGTGACGATCCGGATGCGCGGGTTATTCTTAAGCTCGTCGTAATAGGAAAAAATTTCCTTCGTCTCGCTGTTGTTCTCCACAATGATGATCTCATAATTTTCCCAGGTGGATTTTTCCACGATGGAGGTGACGCACCTGCGCAGGTCCTCCACATGATCCTTATTCGCGATCACGATGGAAATTTTCGGCTCCCCGATGATTTCATAGGTGATCTTAAAAATCGTCTCAAAGGCCCGGGTGCTGGTGATCGTAAAATGATCGTAGCCGTGCTTTCGCAGATGATCCGCCACCGCTCCCCGCGCCGATTCCACCACATAGGGCTTGGCCTCAATGTTTCCGGCGACGCTGCCCGCATGGGCGCGCCAGTAGTACAAAAGCTTCGGCACATGCACGATGCACTTCGCCCGGTCCGTCAGCCGCAGGATCATGTCATGATCCTGACTGCCGTCAAATTTCGTCCGAAACAGCTCGCCTCCGTCCAAAAGCTCCCTGGAAAACATGCTGAAATGGCAGATGTAATTATTAGCGCGCAGGTTGTCCACCGCATAATCCGGCTTGAAATGCATCGTGATCATGTGGTTGATATCGCCGTTTTTGAAGGTCGCCTCATCGCAATACACGAAGTCCGCGTTTTTCTCGTTGACCACCTTCACATATTCGTACAGCAGACCAGGATGCAGGATATCGTCATGGTCAAACAACCCGATATACTCTCCCGTCGCCATCTTGCAGCACTCATTCGTGTTGCCGGAAATGCCCCCGTTTTTTTCCAGATGCCGGTACACGATGCGGGAATCCTTCTTTGCCTGCTCCCGGCAGAACTCTCCCACATAGGCGTGCTCCTCATCCGAACCGTCCGCCAGACAGAGCTCCCAGTTTGCATAGGTCTGCCACTGCACCGATTCCAGCATTTCCCGCAAAAACTGCTCCGGCGTATTCCACAGCGGCACCAGCAGGCTGATTTTGATCATCCGCTCAAACACCGCCGCTTCCTGCCGCGCCCGTTCCTCCGGCGACGGAAAGCTTGCCGTCCCGTAATGGGTCATCGCCTTTCTTTCCCATCCTTTGTACCGGATCTTCTCAATCACACCGCTTAAGCTGCCGCAGTTTTTCAGCCTGTCCTTCTGTCGGATCACAAAATGCATGCACTTACGCGCCGGAGCCGAAGCCTTCCAGACCGGGTTATTCTTGATGCGGTTCAATTTAAAGGTCAGATCATCCACCTGATCCTCCAGCTCGGCCACCCGTCCCGCCAGATAAACCGCCTTATAATGCTCCTTCTCGTAAGCGTCCCGATAGTCCTTACCTTCCACCGGCGCGCCCTGTTTCCCATCCTGCATCCTTTTCTCCTTCATCTCTCCGCCATGTATCTCCGTAAAAATTCTCTACCTCTGCACCGTCAGGGTTTCGGCGCAAAAGCGGTAGAGCTTTTGCCTGGAGCAGGCGTCCTCCCACAAAAAGCCGATCAGATATTCCCCCTCCGGCAGGCTGTCCCGCTCAAAGGTGACACAGACACCCGTCAGCTTCGTATTGATAATGCCGTTTAAATTCGCGTCGATATCCGGCCGGTACTGCCGCGCACAGGGCAGCTTCCAGACCTCCCTGCGGTCCGCCTCCTGCGCTACCTCGCTGGAGCCCGCCGCCAGATACCCTTTTTCCACCGGTTTAAGCAGCAGGGAAAAATCATACCGGCAGTTATCCACCATCAGCGCCCAGGTCCAGCCCTGAATCATCCAGTCGCCTCTACCCGGCTGCCCGGTCCGCCACTTCTGCATATCTCCCGCAAATTCAATGCCCATCCGCAGCACCTCGTTATGCCACCCGGGCAAAAGCCCGCCCTCTATTTTCTGAGGTTGCCGCTTCTCGACCCGTTTGTCAAAATCATACCGGCAGCCCGTGAAATATTCCGCATCCAGCACATCGGAAATCAGATACCGGTGATAATAAGGGTCCGTCCCGTAAAGGGAAGGATGGAGCTCGTAAAGCATATTCAGCTCATGGTGCAGACGGCGCAGCTTTTCCGTGCTGTCGTCCGCGCCGCGGCTCAAGGACTCATGGTGAACCAGCGTCACGTCATTGCGCACCACGTTGACATAGCCCAGATCATACAGATGATAACAAAATTCCACATCGTTAAACGCTACCCTAAGCTTTTCATTGAAGCCGCCCGCTTCCTCGTAAACGCTCTTTTTCACCAGCAGGCACGCCCCGGTCACCCCCAGCGCATCGAAGGCGAGGCGGTTCTTTTTAAAATAGTATTCGTTGGCATCGGACCGAAACTGCAGCTTGTGGGCAGGTCCCAGATGAATGTTGGTAATGCCCGCGTGCTGGATGATTTCGGTGCCCGGATAAATCAGCTTCGCGCCCACCGCCCCCACATGGGGCAGCACCGCCTTTTCCATCATCCGCTCCAGCCAGTCGTCCTGGGTGATTTCAATATCGTCGTTCAGCAGCAAAATGTAATCGCCGGACGCCATGGATACGCCGATGTTGCACATTCTGGAAAAATTAAACTCCATCGGCTCATAGTGATAGCAAAAACGATATTCGGGCATGAGCATATCCCGCATCCGTTCGATCCGCGCCCGGTTTTCTTCACTGCTGCCATTGTCCACCACGATAATCTCCAGATCCCGGTAGGTGCTGGATTCCAGCACGGAATGGATACAGTTGGAAAGCACCCGGGGATGATCCTTGCTGGGGATGACGATGGATACCTTTCCGGCAGGGACAAGGGGCCAGCCCCGCCTTTTGTATGCCGCGCGCTTTAAATCGTTAAAGCGCGCCTCCTGCCCCCAGACGCTGATTTTTTTCCGATGCAAAAGCACGCTGTCCAGATGCTGGGCACAGCCTGTGATTTCCACCGCTTTCAGCACAAAATCATAGATATTTCTCTGGAAATCATTCTCTCCCAGCCATTTAACCCGCTCTGCTTCCTCCCGGCGCACCGCAAAAAAGCCGCCGAAATAAAAATAAGAAATCAGCGTATCCGGCGACCAGTCCGGCTTCAGCCATGGATTGTGCCGCACGCCCTCTGCATCGATCTCATCTTCATCCGCATAGAGAATGACCGTTTCCGGATGGCGCGAAAAATAATCCGCCACCAGCGAAAGCTCCCGCGTATCCGGCGCGGCATCCTCCCCATGAAAAACCAGAATATCCGCATTTTTATAATGAGAAAAGGAAAAAGTCTCATTGCATTCATTGAAGGCTACGACCTCCAGCCTGAGCTCTTTTCCCTTTAAGGAAAGCCCTTCCCGCTCCTGCGCCTCCTTTTCCCGTATCCAGCTGTCATAGGAAATGTCCTGCCGGGCGATCTGCTCCCCGTACCATTTATACCGCTTATGCACCAGCTCCTGCTGCAGCCTGTCTTTTATTTTCGAAACCAATGACGCTTCCTCCCTGTTGTCATCTTCGCCCGGATATCCGCCAGCATCTGCGCCGACAGGCGGGCGATCCTCGCCTCTATCACCAGCATGCCGCCGGACATCGCCCCGGTCACAACGTCTGTCTTCCCGCCGTCCTCCCGGCCTGCGCTGTCCGGCTGCTCTGTCTGATCCAGTCTGTCAAGGGCGTCCAGCCGGATGTTGATGTTCGGATCCGCATCCTCAAATAACACGGTCGGCATGCCTGTCCGCGCTGCCGCCTCCTCCCCGTCCTCCAGCACTGTGCCGTTTGTGACCACCACCTGCCCCAGCTGTTCTCCCGTCAGCCTGCGCCCGCAGTATGTGACCGCCTCCACGCGCACAAGACAGGGCTCCTCTGCGGGATCCAGGCGGATTCCCGCAGTTTTCTCCCGGCAGATAATTTCCGCCCGGATTTTATCATTGGTCAGATTGCTGTCTTCTATATAATAGGAATGTTCTGCGCTATAGCCCTCTCCGAAATCCTCAAACACCTGCATCCGCTTCTGTCCGGTCACCGCAAAATATTCCTGCACGGGAACCGCCTTATTGCCGATCAGGTGGCGGATATCCGTCACCGCCATGCGCCTTCTTCCGTCCTTATTTTGCATCACGAACCGCTGAAATTCCGCCTCCCTGCGCTCGATTCCGGCAACGGTTCTTTCATCCATGCCCAGACGCTCCATCGCCCTTTGCACGATCGGATTGTCCTTCCGTTTCCTGTTTTCCAGTCCGTAGCAGTACAGAGCGCGCTGCGCGATCTCCTCGGGCAAAATTTCATCCTGTGCCCATTCGTAATCGATCATCGTCCATACATCGCCCTGCACGCAGATATTGGAAAAAATCAGATCGAAATTCTGCTTCTGTCCGGCAGCGTTCCATTCCAGAATGCTCCGGTAGCGCTCCAGCAGAGCAAAAAAGCCGTCCGCATCCTTTTTTTGCAGGCACCCGTCCAGCAGTTCTTCCAGCGTCACCGCATTCTCCAGAAATTCCAGCTCCACATAAGCGTTTCCGTCCGCATCCCGCTTTTCCCAAAGCCGGTTCACACGCAGCGTACTGCCCGCAAACCGCGCCTCAAAAACGCGGTAATTGAGCGCCAGCGCATGAATGTGCTCCTGCGCCTCTTTCCTGGCCGCGTGCTTACGCACATATTTCTTTCCGGAAAAATCCTGTCCGATGTCGGTCCGGATACACAAATGCGCCGCACGGTCATTGGAAAAGCGGCTGTAGAGCGTTTCCGGCGCGGGTCCTGTCACCACGAGATAGGAATTGCTGTACAGCGGAAAAAGCCCTTCCCGGATCAGCATGTCAAACACATTTTTTTCATCAAACAAAAGCATCCTGTCCCTGTCGAAATTGCGCAGATTATTGGAAAGCTCTCCCACTCTGGGCAGGTAGCCGTCAGAATAGACCATGGTCATAAACTTGTAATCGGGATAAGGGTAGTAAAAACGGTATTCCCGCTCCCCGCATTCCTGCAAAATCCGTTCCAGCCCGCCCTTTGTGAAGGTGCGCACCACGCCGCCCTCCGGATAATCCTCCAGCCCGGAAAAAAAAGTGCCCAGATGATCCTCCCGGCAGCCCGCCCAGTATTTTAAGCCCATCTTATTTTCGATGGCGATGACAACGCGCCCGCCCGGCTTCACATGCTTTTTGATGATATGATAAAAATCTACAAAGGGCGTATCGCTGTTCATATAGCTCTGGGCATATTCAAATACGCCGATCAGGCATACATAATCATAATCGTTGGAAAGCTCCGGCTCGATATCAGAAAAATTGCCCACATGAATCGTGATATTATCGCATTCCCGGTGACGCAGGGCATTGATCGTGCTGCGCTTTTTGGAAAGCTCCACGCAGGTCACGCTGCCCGCGCGCCTGGCAAGGCTTCCTGTGATCGCGCCGCAGCCTGCGCCCACCTCCAGCACCTTCATGCTCTTATCCAGGGGAAGCCACTCCACAATATTCTCCCGCAGATCGGACAGATGGTACAAAAGCTCCCAGCTGTGACGATCCCGGATCACATCCGGGTACTCCTCTTCTCCCCTGTCCCGCACCACTGCCAGCAGCTCGTCCTCCGACGCGCCGTCACAGTAAAAATCTTCCCCCGGATAATGGGTAAAATCCAATGTCACATTTCCGATTTTCTCCGTCTTTGCATTCGCCATGTTCAGATGTCCTTCACTTCCACGCGGGATTCCATATCAAAATAGCCCACCGTATCCTTGTCGGAAACTACGGTGAGGTTGCATACGTCATAAAGCCTGTGATACACCACAAAATTGTCCTTTTCGTACCCCGTCACCCCCAGGGAAATCAGATAATCGCCCCCCTGCAGGCGCATTTTCTGCGTGAAGCTGATCTCCTTGGTCTGCCCCGCGCTCACCCCGTCTAAAAAGCTCTTCTCAACCATCGTATTGGTGCCCGTGATCTCCACACCCTTAATGTTTTTGATGGAAAGGGCAAAAATCGGCGCCGGCAGATCCCGATGGATTTTCACCTTCATATGCACGGAAAATTCGTCGCCCTTTAAAATCGCCGTAGTCTGTACCCCTTTGGCATCGGTGAGGAAATAATCCACGATCTCCGCTTCCTTTGAGCCATATTCCAGCGTTTCCGGATTCAGCCCCGCCTGCTGGCGCTTTCGCCGCTCTAAGGCTGCCCGCACATCCGCATCCGCAGTCAGATCTGGCACATCCTGCCCGCCCTTTGGCGCCTCGTACTGTCCCACCAGCACCTGCTTGTAGGCGTCTATCATTTCCTTCGGACTGCCCTCCCCGAGCTTGACACCCTGATTTAACAGAACCGCCCGGTCACAGTATTTGCTGATGGCGCTTAAATCATGACTGACAAACAGGATCGTCTTTCCCTTCTTTTTGAATTCCTCAAATTTGCGATAGCATTTCGCCTGGAAAAACACGTCCCCCACGGAAAGCGCCTCATCCACGATGAGGATTTCCGGATCGATGTTGATTGCCACAGCGAACGCGAGGCGCACAAACATACCACTGGAGTAGGTTTTTACAGGCTGATACACATAATCGTCAATATCCGCAAAGTTCAGAATATCCTGCAGCTTTTCATCGATCTCCTTTTCCGAAAAGCCCAGCATCATCCCGTTTAAATATATATTCTCAATCCCGTTGTATTCCATGTTAAAGCCTGCGCCCAGCTCCAGAAGCGCGCTGATGCGCCCGTGCACCTCCACCGTGCCCGAGGTCTCATGCAGCACACCGGTGATGATCTTCAAAATCGTGGACTTGCCGGAGCCGTTCGTACCGATGATGCCCACGCATTCCCCCCGGCGTATGTCCAGACATACGTCCCGCAGCGCATAGTGCTCGGTAAAGCGGGGGCTGCGGGATAGTCCCAGCGCCTCTGCGACCCGGTCCCGGTTGCGCTTATATAGCTTGTATACTTTATTCAGGTCCTCCACATGGATGACGAGTTCTCTTTCTTCCATACCGGTTTCCTTTCGCCGCGTTTCCCTGCCGCACCGCAGCCTTTCCTCGTTACTATTCAGACACGTCTGAATAGTAACCTTTCCTCACATGATATCCGCGAAATGTATTTTCAGCTTCTTGTAAATCACCGCGCCCAGAATGAACAGCACCACCGTGATCACCCAGAAATAAACCGTGGAATAAAAATCCTCCCAGAACCACTGCTGTCCGTAAATGGCGTTCCGATAGCCCTCCACGATGTACACCAGCGGATTGATCTTTAAAAACATCTGGGTGCGGATGCCCACGCCGTTAATATTCCACAGAATCGGCGTCGCCCACATGCCGATCTGCAGGCAGATATTGATGATGGACTGCAGATCCCGGAAAAAAATCACGACGGAACAGGTGGTATAGCTGATCGCCAGCACGAACACGAACATGCAGGCGCTGTAATAAAAGACCTGCAGGGTGTAAACCGTCGGATAATAGCCATAAATGCATCCAATCACCAGCGCCACCACCACGAAAAAGGCGTGAACAAAGGTCGCAGCAATGATCTTGATGATCGGCAGCACGCTGATCTTGAAAACAACCTTTTTGACCAGATAATTGTATTCCAGAAGCGCCATAGTAGCGCTGGTGAGCGTCTCCGTAAAATAAAACCAGGGCACCATGCCCGCCGTCAGAAACAGGACGAAGGGGACCTCCCCCGGGGTGGGCGGACGGCGGTCCGGCATCACCACGTCAAACACCACATAATACATGCCGATCGTGATGACCGGCTGCACCAGCGCCCAGAATGCGCCCATATAGGAACCCGCATAGCGCTTCTTGAAATCGCTCTTTGCCAGCTTCCAGATCAGCCGCCTGTTCTGATACAGCTCCTTTGGCAGCACCGTAATTTTATCATAAAGGATCGTAAAAGCGACGATTGCGGCGATGATCAACAGACAGGCGATGATCTTTTTCATCAGCTCGTCCTGCTGGTCCGCCAGCGGATTGTGATACCCGATAATAACCGCGCCAAGGATCACCATCAGCACTGTGAAGATGGTGATCCCTGTCTTTTTGCTCATTTTTTTCATTTTATTTTCCCGTATATTCCAAAAAGCCCGGATGCTTCTGATCCTTATCCGATAAAATCACCTCTGTGCCCTCCGGGATCGGCCATTCCACACCGATGTCCGGATCGTTCCAGGCGATGCCGCCCTCATCATTCGGATGATAAAAATCCGAGCACTTGTAGGCGAATTCCGCATAATCGGAAAGCACCAGAAAGCCGTGGGCGAAATTTTTCGGCACAAAAAACTGCTTTTTATTCTCTTCGGAGAGCACCACACCATACCACTGTCCGTAGGTGGGAGAGCCCTCGCGCAAATCCACCGCCACGTCAAAGACTTCTCCCTTCAACACGCGCACCAGCTTGTCCTGGGGGAAATTGATCTGAAAATGCAGTCCCCGCAAAACGCCCTTCCGGGATGCGGACTGATTGTCCTGCACGAATACCTGATCGATGCCCGCCGCCTTAAAATCATTGTAATTATAGGATTCCATGAAATAGCCCCTGTTATCCACGCGGACCTCGGGCGTGATCACCTTTAATCCCTCAATATGACATGTCTCAACCGTAATTTTTCCCATTTTTATACTCCTTGTGCGCTTTAGCGCACATACTAATCAATAGTTTGGAAATTTATTTCCAAACTTGATATCCTCTCCCTCTTAAAGGCCGTTTGCCACTTCCACCAGATATTTGCCGTAATTGGTCTTCATCAGCGGCTCCGCCAGCTTAAGAAGCTGCTCCCTGTCGATAAAGCCCCTGCGGAACGCGATTTCCTCGATGCAGGAAATATACATCCCCTGCCGCTTCTGCACCGCCGCCACGAAGTCCGCCGCATCCAGCAGCGCATCGTGGTTGCCCGTATCCAGCCAGGCAAAGCCTCTTCCCAGCGTTTCCACCATCAGCGTTCCCCGTCTTAAATATTCATTATTGATGGAGGTGATTTCAATCTCTCCCCGGGCCGAGGGCTTGACATTTTTGGCAATTTCCACCACATCGTTGTCATAAAAATACAGTCCGGGCACCGCATAATTGCTCTTTGGATGCGCCGGCTTTTCCTCAATGGAAAGCGCTTTGCCGTTTTCATCGAACTCCACCACGCCGTATTCTCTTGGATCCCGCACGAAATAGCCGAAGATCGTCGCGCCCTTCTCCCGCATCGCCGCCTGCCGCAGCACTCTGGAAAAGCTCTGCCCATAGAAAATATTGTCCCCCAAAACCAGCGCCACGCTGTCCGTTCCGATGAAATGCTCACCGATCAAAAACGCGTCCGCCAGCCCCCTGGGATACTCCTGCACCGCATAGGACATGGACAGCCCCAGCTGCTCCCCGTCGCCGAACAGGTCCTCAAAGACCGGCAGATCCCGGGGCGTGGAAATGATCAGGATTTCCCGGATGCCCGCCAGCATCAGCGTGGAAAGAGGGTAATAAATCATCGGTTTATCGTACACCGGCATGATCTGCTTGGAAATCGCCTTGGTCAGAGGATAGAGGCGGGTTCCGGAGCCGCCTGCCAGAATGATTCCTTTCATAATGAAATCTCCTTTGGGTCTATAATATCCGGGCCTGCCCGTCAGATTTTGTACATCTCGCTGTAATACTTCTGGTAATCACCGCTGGTCACATTCTTCATCCAGTCCTCGTGCTCAAAATACCAGGCGATGGTCTTTTTAATCCCTTCTTTGAACATGGTCTCCGGATACCAGCCGATCTCCGCCTTGATCTTGTCCGGCGCAATCGCGTACCTTCTGTCGTGCCCTTTCCGGTCTTCCACATAAGTGATCAGATCCTCGCTCACCAGCGCCTTTCGCGGATCATCTGCGGGAAGCATTTCCTGCAGCGTCTCTATGATGATTTTGATGATCTCAATATTCTGCTTTTCGTTATGCCCGCCTACATTGTAGGTCTCAAACAGCCTGCCCTGCTCCTGCACCATGTCGATCGCCTTCGCGTGATCCTCCACATACAGCCAGTCCCGCACGTTTTTGCCGTCGCCGTATACCGGCAGCTTCTTGCCCTGCAGCGCGTTGTTGATGATCAGGGGAATCAGCTTTTCCGGGAACTGGTAGGGCCCGTAATTGTTGGAGCAGTTGGTAATATTTGCCGGGAAATGGTAGGTGTCCATATAGGACTTCACCAGCATGTCCGCTCCTGCCTTACTGGCAGAATATGGGCTGTGAGGCGCATAGGGCGTGGTCTCATAAAAATATCCGCCGTCCTCTTCCAGAGAACCGTACACCTCGTCCGTGGAAACGTGCAGGAACCTTTTGCCCGGCAGATAGGTGCCGTCAGGCTGCTCCCATGCCTTTTTGGCACAGTTTAACATCACCGCCGTGCCCAGCACGTTGGTCTGCACAAACACCTCCGGATAGACGATGCTCCTGTCCACATGAGACTCCGCCGCAAAATGTACCACCCTGTCAATATCGTTTTCCGCAAAAATCTTTTCAATCGCTTCCCTATCGCAGATATCAGCCTTCACAAACGTATAATTGGGACGCTTTTCCACCTCCCGCAGATTCTCCGGATTGCCCGCATAGGTCAGCGCATCCACATTGATGATGCGGATTTCATCCCCGTATTTTTTGAACATATAATGAATATAATTGGAGCCTATAAAGCCGGCGCCTCCTGTCACAAGGTAAGTCCTCATTCTCTGCTTCCTCCTGTCAATCCTGCCCATTTTTGGCGCAGGAACCCAATTTTTATTAGTGTACCACACTTTGCACATTTTTCCAACACAGAAATCGAAATGCACGTTTTTTTAATAGCTCATATAGCTGATGTTCAGATCCACATCCCCGGAAATGCCGGGGATTCTGCCTGTTTTGGAGTACTGCCACATTTCGTACCGGCCGCCGTAGGTGGGCGTTGCCGCATACTGCGCCAGCCAGATTTTGTAGCTGCCCAGCGCGCCCGCGCTCATTTTTTCACTCAGCCAGTTTTTGTTGGCGTAAACGCCTGCCGTATAGCCGCTGGAGCGCACTGTCTCACAGAAGGTCCTGATCAGCTGCGTCCGCGCCGCGGCGCTGATTCCGTCGGCCCTGCCGCCTGCGGCTTCCACATCCATATAAACCGGATAGGTAATTTTGTACTTGCGGATCAGGTCGATGGTCAAAGATGCCTCCTCTATCGCTTCTCTGTCGTTTACCGCCTGGCTGAAAAAGTAAATCCCCACCTTCAGCCCTGCCGCCTGAGCGCCCTGAATATTTGACCTGAATTTCTGGTCCTCCACCAGCACGCCCGTCGCGGAGCCCCGGTAACCGCAGCGGATGATCACGTAATCCACGCCCGCATTTTTAACGGCATTCCAGTCAATATTCCCATTGTGCTTGGACACGTCAATTCCCATCGCGCCGGTCACCTTTAAGGAGCCGTCGCTGTTAAAGGAATACTGCATGCCCTGAATGATCTGATCGCCGGTCACCGGATTCCCGCTTTTATCAAAGTAGAAACGCTTTCCGTCAATGTTCTGCCAACCGGTATAGAAATACTGTGTCGTATCCTTTTTCCGGTAAAAAACATCATATTTGTAATAATCCGCCGCCGTCGCCTCTTTGTATTCCTCACCGGCTTTATAATAAAGCTGGTTTCCGTTTTTATCCTTCAAAAGCGCGGTGCCGTCCGCCAGGATCACGGTGACGGTACAGGTACCGGTTTTCTCCTTGTTTTCCTTGCCCGTGGCGGTGATCGTCACCTTTCCCTGCTTCAGGGCCTGGAAGGTGCACTGATCAGCCTTGCTTTCCACAATCTTCACGATGGACTCATCGCTGCTCTTCCATTCCACCGCTTTTAATCCGGTATCCTTTAAGGTTGCCTTTACCGAACGCTTTTCGCCGGTGATCATGCTGATCGCAGAGGGCTCCATCTTAATTTCATTCCGCTTTAGCTCCGTTACCGTAAGCTCTCCTGTCGCTTCCGCCACATCGCCGCCTTTTCCGGTAACCGTCACCTTCACGGTCGCCTTTCCCAGCGCAACGCCCTTCACCTTACCCTCGTTTTCGTCGATGAGCGCGATCTTCGTGTCGGAAATGCTCCATTTCACCCCCGCCACATCGCCGGTTGTGGTGCATTTTAAAAATATCTTTTCTCCGATCCCGATGCTGCCCGGCGCTTCCAGCTTTACAGAAACCTTTTGGGCAGGCTTGTCCGTAAATTCAATTTCTATATTGGCCGTTTTGCTGCCTGCGGTAGCGCTGACAGTCACCTTTCCCGCTTTGGCCGCTGTCACAGTCGCTTTGGTCTTGTCCGCAGAAACAGTAGCGCCGTTGTTTACCGACCAGCTGACTGTTCCCGAAAAGCTGCTGCCGTCCGACATGCTCACAGCTGCGGCAACCTCAATCGGCTTTCCGACTTCCGCTTTTACAGGGTTGGCTGTCAGGGTCAGACCGCTCACCTCTGCGGGCGGCGCCGGTTTTTCTTTGACCTTCACGGTAGCTGTCGCCGATTTATCCTTTACCTGCAGCCTGATTTCAAAGCTTCCCGCTTTATCCGTGGGAACCGTAATACTCCTCCCCGTCCCGCTCACATAGCCGGACCATTGGTAATCGCTGTCGGAAAGCGAGCCCTCCCCTTCCGTGGTTACGGATGCCTGTAAGGTCACAGAAGCGCCGGTTTCATACTCGCCGCCCCCCGAAACGCTGACCCCTGTCACCTTGAATGCCGGTTTCTCCGGCTCTGTGGGTTTTTCCGGTTCGGTCGGTTTCGGCTCTGTGGTCTCAGGCTCCGTGGGCTTTTCCGGCTCTGTAGGCTTTTCCGGCTCCACAGGCTCGGTCTCCTTCGGTTCACTTTCGGTCGGATTTGTCCCGCCTTCATCCCCCTCGCCGGCTCCTTCGCCACCGGGCTCTGAAAGCGATACGATTCCATTTTCTCTCTGGTTCTCCGCCGCAAACCAGCTTTCCTTTTCCAGAAGCTTCACCGCCCCCTGTCCGGATAACGCAGCATTTTGGGAAAGCTTTATCGTATCCTGCATCAGATAAGCGCCGCTGTCCGGATCCGCCGCCCAGATCATATCCAGCATCGCCTTTGCAGAGGGCTCAGGCACATCCGCCTTATTCACCTGCTCATAATTGATGCTGCCGCTGCCATTGCCAACCGGCGTTTTCGTGGATTCCACCCATTCCACCGTGTCCTTTGCCACGGATTCCACCGGCGGGGCGATCGCCGTATCTTCTTTCGCCGCATTGATTTCCGACTCTTTTTTCACCTCGTCGGTCACATCAATTTTTTTATACTCAATTGTGTCCTTTACCGTGATCAGCGCCTTTGTCCCGGCTGCCTTTACGCCGTCGATTTCCTCCGGCGCGGTGATTGTCACCGTGTATTCTCCCGCCTTGATCGCGCTTATGTAAATGATGCCGTCCCGGTCATCATCGGTCTTCGTCATCGGCTCCGGTCCGTCGATTTTTACCGTAAAGGCCTGATTGCCGATGAGCTTGCCGGACTCCTTGTTGGTAAATTTAATCTTTAAATCCTTCTGCACGGAGGAAAGCTTCATCGCCACATTGACTTTGGAAACCAGCTCCTTTTCCTCGTAGCCACTCTCTTCATTGCCAACTGTCTCCGGCTGCCCTTCCTCCTCCAAAAGCTCCTGGGCCGCCACTCTCGCGTCCGCCACCGCAACAAGGATTCCCTCACCCGCATAGCCGATGCTTTCCAGCTTCTCCCCCACTTCCGCCATGGCTGCAACCTGCTGCTCCACATCAGAAGCATTATGATATATGGTAAAAGCCATCACTGCCACGACAATCACAATCACGCCGGTCAGCGCAACCAGCGCATCCATCACGCCAAATTCGAAGCCGCCGCGCTTTTTCCCTCCGGGATTTCTTCTTTCCGGCGCTTTTTTTGCAGATGCGGCATGCTTTTTCGGGCGCGCCTCTGCTTCCGCCTCATGCCTGTGGGCAGCGGTCTTTTCCCGTCTGCCGCTATTGGAAGGCATTTCCTCTTCGACATACCGCTCTCTTTCTTTATCAGCATGCCGGGCGCTTTCCTCTACGCCATGCCCACACTTCTCCGCCCGGCGTTTCTTTTCAGCTTCCGGACGGCGCTGCTTTTCCTCAGCCGCCAGGATTTCATCCAGCTCCAAAAGCTCTATCGTCTCATCGCTTAAGGAAACCGGTTTTTTCGGCATCTTTTCCCCGTACTCTTTCGCCGCAGCTTTCGACTCCTTTCGCCTGCTTTGGGACGCCTTTTCCGCTTTGGGAACAGTTCTTCTTTCAGCAGAAGTATCAGCCTTTTTTCTGACAGACTTCTCTTCCTCCTCCTGCAAAAGGTTCAGATCCAATATCTCTGTATTGCCCGTAATCTGCAGTTTTGTGCGCTTTTTTGCGGTTTTGCCCTTTTCGGGAGACATCTTCTCCCTTTTTTTGCTTCGCCTGTTTTCCAGTTCCCTTTTCAAAGCCTTCCTCCTTCATCATAGAACCGTTATCGTCTCTGAAAACCCGTTTTTTGTCGAACGCTTTTTCTTGCACGTTTTCCCGTTTCATGACACAATAATCTCACAAAATACACGGGACGGCACGACCTTTCAAAAAAATAAGTCAAAGCCTGCCGCAAAAAAGGAGATGCATGCCATGATGTACATACACTATTGCAGACATTGTCAACGCATTCATATTTTAAACGGACATAAAAATTATTGTCCCCGCTGCTGCGGTCATCTTACCGAGCTGAAAATTTCCTATCTGAAATATGTCAACTTAAGCAAGGAGGACCGGCATCAGCTGTACAGGCGTCTTGGCGACCCGAAAGAGCTTGCCGCCCTGACCGCCTCCCCTTATAAGACGTGTTCGTACGCCAAATGGTTGCAGCCTGCCGGATCAAATGTAGAAAATTATCATACCGGCAATTATGCAGCCTATTCCCACTGACCGGCGCAGTGTAATTTTCTCCTTAAAAAACAAAATGCTCAAAAGCGGGACAAGCACATACCCCAGCGATTCCGCCATCGGCGCGGTAAAATAATCCAGCGTCCGCAATGCGCAGTTGGCTAAAAAAACGGAGAAAAACATCAGCCCGTATCCGCCGATCACCCATGGATTTACGTACTGGCGCACAAAGGAAGGATATTCCTTCATCGCCCCTTTTTTTAACAAAATCTGGGAAAAGGAAGCGATCGTCACCGATGCGAGGAGAAAAAAGTAATGATAGTCAATCCGCATGCTTTTTCTCCTCCCCTCCGTTAATAATGACTGTTCCCAGGATGACGAGCAATACCCCCGCCAGCTTCTGTACCGTCAGCTTTTCCTGAAAAATCAGCACCGCCCACAAAAGCGACCAGCCCAGCGCAACGCTGCGGTTCGCGTAGGCGACGGACAGCTCGAAGCGGCGGATCAGCTGCTGCCACAAAATGGCATATACGCCAAGAACAGCAATCTCTGCCGCATACAGCAGCATAAACTTCACCGGCGTTTGCCCGGCGGCAAATTTGCCGATGATGGCGGCGAAGGTGTATAGAACCACTATCGCCTGCAGGGCAACAAATTCCCGTAATGTTGGTTTTGCTTTCATATCGTTCTTCCCATCTAATGTCGAAATGCACACTCGCTTCGCCCGGCGCCGGTAAAATATCTATATGATAGATATTTTACCATGTCTGTGTACAGACATGGTGCGCTCCGCGATGCACACTCGCTTCGCTCGGTGCCGGTAAAATATCTATATGATAGATATTTTACCATCTTTTTCCCCACATAGAAACCGGAAATTTCTGTAGATTTTCTTAAATTTGCGTTTCCTGTAACAGTTCAAACAGGTCTAAGCTGTTAACGTTTCCCGTCATATCATTTCATATCGGGTAGACAGGATGCAAAGAGGAGTGACAGCCAAACAGCGGACAGGCAAATGACAGTGTAAAGAATGGAGCCGAAAGAGACAGTGGAAACAGAAGAAAGAAGAAGTAAAACAGGCAGAAAAAGGCAAAAAAGCAACAGGGCAACAGGCAGTCTGTGTCCCACTGTCTGTATCCCACCGCTTTCCTGCCTTATTCTACCCACTTTTCCACACCTGCGTCTGTCATGAGTGTCCCGCACCCAATCCCCGTCGCTAAACTATGGAAAACGACAGAGAGATTGCCGTTTACTATAGCCTGATGCATACTGCTGTCACAGCGTGCGGACGATGCAAAATAAATGACACTGGCTTATACATGTAACATAATAGTTATTACATTAATGACCGCTATCTTTCTGAAGCAATTTTATTACTCTTTCGGCCCCTTTTTTTGTATCCTCAACAATCTCCTCTGATGTCATCTTGATATGCCGCTGAGAATTGTACTCCCGGATTTTTCGGATATCCTCTACATCAAATCTTTTACTTATAACCGGTTCATTCAGCATCATCTTCATCTCCTTCCAATAAAGCTGACGGCGGATATATCAGCAAATCTTTATACCCCTCCATTGTTGTGATTATTTTTACGCCTTTCACTGTTTTCACATTAACAATATGCTTAAAATTCCAGGATATAATGACATCACACCCCGCAAGGATTGCGGCCGCAATATGCTGGCAGTCATCAAAACTTTTTTCACGTAGAATACCAAAATCTATGAATTTTTCCGCCAGCTCAATAATATCATTATTTGTTTCTATTGTATGATACTCTATCTGTTTTAAATATTTCAAAAGAATATCCAGCTTTTCTTCATCGCATTTATCAATTTCCCGAAATACAATATCCGATACATAAACTTCAAATGTGCCACTTTTAAACAACTCCCAAAGAGCCAATGTATCCTGCATTTTTTCAGGAGTATCCAGCTGATACAGATAACTGACCACCGAAGTGTCCAAATATACTTTCATCTTTTTCATCAAAACACCACCTCCTGCCAACCATTATATCCAATCAATGTATCCATAACAAGTATATTTTCACTTTAAATTATGTCATTTTAGGACTCCAGACCATCCCCATAAAATCAGCAAAGCTATCTATAGACAGAAAATGCAGGAGATGATAAGATGAAAGCAGCTATTAACATGCAAAGAGACACAAACCAGGAGGAAATATGGGCAACGGCGAAGAAAGAGACAATGAAGAATTTTGGTATCCTGATGGGACGGATGACGGAATTTTGCAGGACGAAACATCCCATGAGGAAGACGGGCGGCGAAATCATCAGGTGCAACGGCCTGTTTCCCACAAAAGCCGGACAGGCGGCAGAAATTCTTCCGGCCACAGTCGCAGCAACAGCAAGGTATCCTCATCTTCTGCGCATCGCAAACCAGGTCGGCGCAGCTCTACGGCACGGCGCAGGCGGAAACGGAAAAAGAACGGCTTGAACGGACATGCAATCTTTTTTATTGTGATTGCCGTCATTTTCGTGCTTACAATCATCAGGCTTTTGGTCTGGAATGTGGGGAAGCGTTCCGGCTATGACCCCAACGAGCAGACGGATGAATTTGATGTGGAGCTTCTGGATTATGTGCAGCCATTGGACCCGGCGGCGCTGGCAGGCCGGGAGGACGACGGCGTTACCACGGTGCTGGCATTGGGCAACGATCCTTTTTCAGACGAGCGGGGAGATAGCGGACTGGCCGCACAAATGGCGCAGGCGACCGGGGCAGTCATTTATAACTGCGCGTTTCCCGGCAGCACGATTTCCATGAAGCATACGGAATTTCAGGGGAATTATCCGCTGGATGGCGTGAGCCTGTATCTGCTTTGCGCCGCGCTTTGCAATCAGAATTTCGAGCTGATGGACGTGGTTACACAGCAGATTGGCGATGAGGCCTCCCTTTCGGCGCTCGATACGCTCAAAAGCATCGATATGGAAACCGTAGACGCGCTCGTCATTTTCTATGATCTGCAGGATTATAAGGACGGACGGATCGTATATGACGAAAACAATCTGCAGAATTTGAATACCGTATTCGGCGCGTTAAACGGAAGCATCCGTCTTTTGCAGGAAACCTATCCTTATATCCGCATTTTCCTGCTCTCTCCGACCTACGGCTCTTTCACCAAAGCGGATGGTTCCATCGTGGACGCTGACCGGGACGATCTGGGCAACGGCACGCTGACGGATTATATCAACTGGCTGCTGGAGGCCTGCCGGAGCAATGGCATCACCTTCATCGACACCTATTATGGCGCGGTCACGATGGAGGACACTGACTGTCTGGAGGAGGGCTTCCACTTAAACGACAAGGGCAGGCAGAAGGTCGCGAAACGGTTTGCGGACGTTTTTCCCCATTAAGCCCTTGCTATTTACTCAGCCGTTCCTTTTTTATAAATCTCCACTGACGGATTCCGGTACACATCGTAGGCTTCCACCGTCGTCATTTTTACAAGCCCGCACTCCTCCGGCGTCCCTTCCAGCGGAATGCTGCGGTTGAGCACCAGATATTGCACGTGGTATTCCGTAAGGAGCGGCACAAGGGCTTCCACATCAATGACGTCCTCCCGCATGATCGCGTAGATCGGATGGGTGTCCCAGTTCCACTCCCACTGCGTCTCCAGCATCTCCCTGCCGTAGGGCATCTGTACCTCGGAGGAATACTGACGCACGAAATAAATCAGTTCCTCCGGAAACACCGCCCATACCCGTTCCTCGTCCTCCTGCGGCAGCATTTCGTTACAAATGGCAACCACCACATCCGGAATATGATACCGGTTTTGCGCTTTGGTGATAAAGGGGCTGTGATACGCATAGCTTCCGGTGAGCACCAAAAGCAGTGCCAATCCTGCAAAGCCGATCCGGTAATGCTTCCCGGCCAGCCTTATGCCCCCATAGGCTATGACAACCGTCATGGGCAAAAGCCATAAAATCCGGTAGTAGGTCCCCTCATCCAGAAAATCCATCAGCCATTTAAAGGGTGGCAGAAAAAACAACACCGCAATAAACAGGGATGGATACAGCAGCGCCAGACGGACCTTCCTGCTCTTTTCCGTCACCAACAGATAGACAAGCGCTACCAGAAACAGAACCGGATAAAAACCGTTTCCACAGTATTCCCGAAATATCGTAAAAATCTCCCGCAAAATAACCTCCTTGCTGCCCTGCACGCAGCCGCCCTCTCATGATAGCAAATCCACTATAGCAGCAAAAGCATCAACAAATAAACCACGTTTGGCACACAGCAGCATGCCGCCCGGACCAAAAGGGACGGCTTCCTTTCCCGGATTGCCGCAAGCAGCCCTGCGATTCCCAGAAACATCGCCGCCAGAAAAGCGCCCATGCTGGTCATCATGGCAGAGACTATATTATTTACAATAAGCAGCCCCCAGAAAACGCCTCCCTGTCCTCTCTTTTTCCCTTTTCCGTCAAAAATTTCCAGAAGCAGCCAGAGCTGCACAAGCAGCACCAGATTGGCGAGCACCGCCTTGCCCTGCCAGGTCCGGGTCAGAAAAAAGGTGGCATTCGTATAAATGGACGTATTCCCCCAAATCTGCAGGATGCTCACCAGCACACAGAAAATGGGCAGCCTGACGCTGGTCGCGCCAAAGAGCTTTTTCCCGATCTCAAAATAGCACAGGTATGTCAACGGAATCAGAAAAAGGGGCAAAAGCGAATGTGCCACAATCGTGGCATGAATACCCGTCATCCGCGCCACATAGGCTTCCCATAAAGGCAGCGTCGCCAGCGCGTGCCGGATATCCAGATCCGTGGACAGCCCGGTGTAAGGGCGGATCCGGTTCAGCACCCCGGTCTGATCGGCCAGCACCGACTGCACCACATAATAGGAATCATCCCCGTCAAAGGAGGCATAGGTAAATCCCATATACATCTGAAACGCGACCGCCAAAAAGGCGAGCAGCCAAAAGCACTTACATTCCAACGACAGCGAACGCCAAAAAATGCGCAGTCTGTTGCAGCCGACCGCCCAAATGCTCCTGCCGCCGCCCCTGCGCATTTCATAGATGCTACATCCCGCTCCGGCAACAGAAAGCCCTGCCAGCGCTCCCGTCATCACATTGCACAAAAGCGCCATTCCGTGGGATTTTACAATCATAACCGGCACCGCGACGAGCTGAAACACCGCAAGCTGCGTCAGAAATCCTGCCAGATAAATAAAATCAATCCCATATCTCTTTTCTTTTTTCTTCCCTGTCCACAACAGCCCTGTGCACAGGGGCGCTATCACAAACAAAAACAGAAAGCCAAAAGCCTTTTGCAACATGGATGGTCATCCTTTCCCTTCATAAAAACGCGGCGTTTCCTCCTGCCAGTTCTCCCAGATCGGTTCATAATCGTACTCTGCCGCCATTTTTCTCACCTGCTCCAGAGATTCCCGGTAATTTTCGGGCGTCAGCTCATTTTCCCCGTTTGCAAAGCAGTCCGTGATATACCGGCAGGTATCCCGGTGATAATGCATGAAATCCGCATAATTGTTTAAATTGCAGACAATCTCTTCCTTTCCCAGAAAATTGAAAATCCGCACATTTTCATAGGAAAGCAGCCGCCGTGTCATATAATCGAGCCGTCCGATCACCGCCTCCAGTTCCCGTTCCCGCACCACATCGTACCAGAATAAAATGCTGTAGGGCGGATAAAACAGGACGAATTCCGTTTCCGGATGGGACTCGATGTAGGGGCAGATGTTTTCTGCCAGATTCCTTTCCACCGCTTCCACATAGTAATCCGCCGGCTTTTCCTGCGCCTGCTCCTCTGCGGGCGTATAGTACATGAGCACATTCGTTTTATTATAATATTCGTCCGTCCACCAAGGCTTGTAAAGCTCTGACCAGTCGGATTTGTCCTTCGGGTCCGCAAGCGGGCGCAAAATATAGTTCAAAAGTACATCCTTGTTGAACAGATACTGCACGTCATTCAACAGATTCTCATCGTACAGATACGGCGTAATCGGAAATTTTGTTTCCTGCGTGTCGGCGGAAAAGGTCGCCTGGTCTGCCGCAATGAAGACCTGTCTCACCTGATCACCTTTTGCCGCAAAGACCAGCCCCATGATGTTCGCCAGATCCTTCGGATAGGAGCCGTTGTAGGAAAGCTTTTGGGTTTTTACCCCTAAAGCCTCCTCAAACCAGTCCGTATTGAAGCTCGCAGTCATGGAGGAGCCCAGCAGGACAGCGTCGTAGTCCATGTGCTTTGCCAGCCCCGGATTCTGGTTCACCTGATTGTCCACCAGATAGGGAAACCAGGGAAGCGGCTTATGGTATTGAAAAAAAGGGTCCACATAAATGACCAGCGCCGCTGCCGCCAGGAAACCGGTAACGGACAGGATGAGAAAGCCGGTAAGCCAGCTTTTATAGGGTATTCCCACTTTTTGGGGCGTCCGTTCCTGATTTGTGCCGGAGGACGCACTGTCTTTTTTGCTTCCGGCGTATTGCTTTTTATATTTTTCTTGCAACATCTTCTCCTCAAATTCCGGCATGCATGCTGCCATTCGTCCGTTACTTCCGGAAAGACCTGATCATCATGTTCAGCCCTTGGTATGGAGCCAGCTTCAAGTCATCCGCTCTATCTTATATATTCACACCGTCACCGGAAATCTAAAAGTTAAAGTATAAAAAGGTGCTCACGCCGGACAGGGACAGCGCACACCACAGAAACAGCACCGCCGTCGTCACCAGGTTGCCCACCTTCGGCGTGAAATTCTCCGCCATCTCTCCCGCGTTTTTGTGAAAAAAAATGAGCCAAAGAGATACCGCAAGAAAGACGATACATAAATATATGCCGCTATAAGGCAGGTTTGTCAGATGCAGCACCTTCATCCCGTACCAGAATTCATCCAGATTGAAAGCATCCGTAATCCCTGCAGACGGCAGCGCAATGCCTCCATTTATCATTCGTCCAAACAGCGCAAAGGCCTGTCCAATATCTGCCGCGCGGAAAAACACCCAGGCAATGTTGATAAACAGCCAGGTGCACGCCACGCTGCAAAAGCGAGACAGAGCACGGCTTGTGGTCCGGAGCTTTTTTCCGGATTTTCCGGCATTTTCCAACTGCTCCAGGCTCCCGCTTCCCATGTCCGCACGCCCAGAGACGCCGGCACTCACCATCGCTCCCTTTTCCTGCCCATTATTGTCAGCGCCACGTCCCGCTTCCCGTAGCTGCCACAGGCGCACCAGCACATAGACCGCACCGTGCAGCATGCCCCACACCACGTAATTCCAGCCCGCACCGTGCCAGATTCCGCTGATGCAGAATACCAGAAAAAGATTGCAGAGCATCCGCCCCTTTCCCTTTCGATTGCCACCCAGCGGGATATAGACATACCGCAGCAAAAAACGGTTCAACGTGATGTGCCACCGTTTCCAGAACTCCACCGGATTATGCGCCCGATAGGGAGAATTGAAGTTTACGGGAATCTCAACCCCCATCATCCATCCGAGCCCTCTGGCCATATCGCAGTAGCCGGAAAAATCAAAATACAGCTGTATCGTATAAAACACCATCACCAGCAGCGCGTCCACGCTGTTCAGCGCTGTCAGATTCTGATAGCCGTAATCCACCGCGATGCCGAAGGTGTCCGCCAGCAGCACCTTTTTTGCCATGCCCAGCACAAATAAATATAACCCCTTTGTAAAAAGCGCCGGCGAAAAGGCCCGCTTTCCGATCCGCGCAAGCTGTGGCAGCATCTCTACTCCATTCACGATCGGTCCGGCAATCAGCTGCGGAAAAAAGGAAACGAACAGCGCATAGCCCACAAAATTTTCCGCCGCCGTCTCCCCCCGGTATACGTCCACTAAAAATCCGATCTGCTGAAAGGTGAAAAAGCTGATGCCCAGGGGCAATAATATGTGCTTCAGCAGAAAGTCCGCGCCGAAAAGAGCATTGATATTTTCCACAAAAAAATCGTAGTACTTAAAATAAAACAGCACCGCCAGATTGACGCAGATGCCGGATATCAGGATACTCTTTTTCCGGCTTTGTATCAGCAACCGGGTTATCAGATAGTTGAACAGGATGCTTCCTGCCATGATCATCAGATAATGCAGGTTGAAGTAGCCGTAAAACCAGAGCGAAAAGGCCGTAAGCCATAGCTTTGCCGCTTTTGGGTGCCCCATGTGCTCCAGCAGGTAAAGCCCTGCCAGACAGAGGGGGAAAAAGAGGAAAATAAAAATGTAGGAATTAAAAAGCATGGTGATTGCTCCACTTCTGTTGCTGGTGACTGTTAGGGCAGATGTTTTTATTATTATATAAATTATCTGACAATCAAAAAAATATGTAATTGTCAGATAATTCAGAATTTAAGATAATTTCATTCTTTAATTCTGAATTTAAATAAAATTAACTGACATAAGAAGCAAATTTTTATTAATTGTCAGAAAATTCAAGTACATGCTACCGATAATACTCCGCATACCACTCCGCAAACCGCATGAGCCCTTCCTCCAGCCCCGTCTTCGGGCAAAACCCAAAATCCTTCACCAGCTCATCCACATCCGCATAGGTCTGGTACACATCTCCGGGCTGCATGGGCAGAAATTCCTTTTGGGCCGGCTGGTCGATCACACCGGCCCGCATCAGACACTTCTCCAGCGTTTCCACAAAGTACATCAGATTTTCCGGCTTATGATTGCCGATATTGTAAAGCTTATATCTGACCCCATCCTCATTTTCGGCAGGCGCCTTTTCCATCACCTTCATCACGCCGGTGATCACATCGTCAATATAGGTAAAATCCCGACGCATATCGCCGTGATTGAAAATCTGGATTTTTTCTCCCCTGACCATTTTATCGGTAAAACCAAAATATGCCATGTCCGGCCGTCCCGCCGGTCCGTATACGGTAAAAAAACGCAATCCCGTGCATGGAATGCCATAGAGCTTGCTGTATGCATGGGCCATCAGCTCATTGGATTTTTTCGTTGCCGCATACAGAGAGACCGGATTGTCCACCCTGTCCGTCACGCTGTAGGGCACCTTTTGATTGGAACCATATACGGAAGAGCTGGATGCATAGACCAGATGCGTCACACCCGTTTTACCATTGTCACAGGAATGTCTGCAGCATTCCAGAATGTTATAAAACCCGATCACATTGCTTTCCATATAAGCGTCCGGGTTTGTAATGGAATAGCGTACGCCCGCCTGCGCCGCCAGGTTTACCACAATCTCCGGCTCATATTCTGCAAAAATGCCTCGCACACATTCCCTGTCTGCCAGGTCGCCCTTTATAAAAATAAATTGCCCGTTTTGCCACAGCTTCTCCAGCCTCGCTTCTTTCAGCCTCACGTCATAGTATTCATTCAGATTATCCAGACCAACCACGCGAATTTCTTTTTTTTCTTCCAAAAGACGTTTTGCCAGATTGGAGCCGATAAACCCTGCAGCGCCTGTTACCAGGACTGTTGCTGCCTTCTCCATTTTCATTCCTCCATATATAACCGCCAAAGATGCCTCCCTCAACAGGAAATACCGCCTCACGTCAGGCAGCGAAATCCATACAGGCTCTGCTGCCCGACCTGTTTTCTGCAAAATCAAATACCAGCATTTCTCTGTCATCTGCCGACGTAACAGTTCAGCCAGGGCTGAACTGTTACAGCATTCGCCCATGAAAATCGCTTCGCGATGGGGCGAATGCCTGCTACCGGCACGATTTCTCACGGTCTGCGCGGTGAACGCGCAGCCCTGGCCGAACTGTTACCTGCCAACGCTGTAATACTCCACTCCGGCATCCGCCATCGCTTTCAGCGAATAAATATTCCTGCCATCATATACCAGCGGCGTGCGCATCAGGGCTGTAAACCGCTCCGGCTTCACATCCCTGATTTCCTTCCACTCCGTGAACACAAAACAGATATTGGCATCCTGCAGCGCCTCATCTATATCGGAAACATAAGTGATGGTTCCCTTGCCATGCTGCCCCTGCGGATACTTTTTCTGAAAATTATCCTCCGCTACCGGATCATAGGCGTAAATGTCCGCACCGCTTTCCAGCAAAAGCGCCACATTGTCAAGGGAAGGCGCTTCCCGCAAATCATCCGTCCCCGGCTTAAAGGCAAGTCCCAGCACCGCCACCTTTAGTCTTTCAAAGGAGATCATGCGGTTACTCGCCTTGGCAAACAGCTTTGTCTTCTGCTCCGTGTTGACATCCACCGCCGCCTCCACCGTGCGAAGTTGATATCCCGCCTTTTGCGCCTGAAATTTCAGCGCCTTGGTATCCTTGGGGAAACAGCTCCCACCGTAACCGATGCCCGCCTTCAGGAAATTGGCGCCGATGCGCGCATCATAACTCATACCCTTCGCCACATCATCGATGTTTGCCCCGATCAGCTCGCACAGATTGGCAATATCATTCATATAAGAAATTTTCAGCGCAAGAAAATCGTTGCAGGCATATTTGGTCATCTCCGCGGACCGGCGGTTCATCGCCACAATGGGAAGGCCGAAGGGCTCATAAATTTCCCGCAGCTTCTTCTCTGCCTCTTCGCTTTCCGTTCCGATGATGATGCGCGCCGCCTGCATGGTATCGTGCACCGCGGAACCCTGCGCCAGAAATTCCGGATTGGATGCCACTTCAATGTGCAGCTCCTTTCGCACCAGAAAATCCTGTATAAATTGCTCCACATGGTCATTCGTGCCCACCGGCACTGTGGATTTCACCACCACCAGACAATCCTGCTCCACATTCTCCGCAATCTGGCGGCAAACTGTGGCGATATAGCTTAAATTGGCGGAACCGTCCGGCTGCTCCGGCGTGCCGACCCCAATGAAAATGGCATCCGGCTTTTGATATGCCGCCCTGTAATCCGTTGTGTAATGCAGCCGTCCCGCCGCATAGTTTTTTTGCATCAGCTCCTCCAGGCCATCCTCGTAGATCGGGGATACGCCGGATTCCATCAGCTTTACCTTGTTTTCATCCACATCCACACAGGTCACGTCGTGTCCTTTTTCCGCAAAGCACACGCCCGCAACCAGTCCCACGTAGCCGGTCCCTGCCACCACTAATTTCATGATACTACCTCCAATTTCAGAAAATTTATCCCTCGTCTTCACATTTCGACAACGCATCGTAACAGTTCAGACATGTCTGAACTGTTACTGCATCCGCCCATGAAAATCGCTTCGCGGTTCTAAGCGCCGGTGGCGCTTGTTTAGAACCGACCGGAACGGAGTGGAGAGGGGCGGATGCCTGCTACCAGCACATTTTCTCACGGTCTGCGCGGTAAACGCGCAGACCTGGCTGAACTGTTACAATGCATTCTTTTATGACGGCTGCGCCTTATGGCCAACAGCCTTCTATTTTTCCATCTGCTCTACGATCTGCAGCCTGAATTCAAAATCCCGCCTGTCCTTCATGCCCAGATTGTGCAAAATCAGTCCCGTAAAAAAGGACTGAATCGCCGCCAGCACGGCAAAACCGCACACGATCAGCGTCGGGAATTTGGGCACCAATCCCGTTTCCACAAATTCAATGGCGACCGGAATAAAGAATCCGACCGCGATTAAAGTCAGAATGAGCGCCATCGCGCCGAAAAAGGCAAACGGCCGGTATTGCCGGAACATCCTGAAAATCATTCCCAGCACCTTAAAGCCGTCTGAATACGTGTTCAGCTTTGACACGCTCCCCTCCGGCCTGTCCCGGTAAGTGATGATCACATTTTCCACCTGCATATTATTGTAGACCGCATGGATCGTCATTTCCGTCTCGATCTCAAAGCCCTTGGACAGCACGGGAAATGTCTTTACAAAACGATAGCTGAATGCCCGATAGCCCGTCATGATATCCCGGATGTCCGACTGAAAAAGGGAATTGATGGATGCCCGCACCAGACTGTTTCCCATGTTATGAAAGGGTCTCTTGTTTTCTTCAAAATAAGTGGAGGAAAGACGGTCCCCCACCACCATATCCGCATTGCGCCCAAGCACCAGGTCCGCCATTTCCCGCGCATTTTCCATAGGATAGGTGTCGTCACCATCCACCATGATATAGCACTGAGCATCGATTTCCTGAAACATGCGCCGGATTACATTGCCCTTACCCTGCTTATACTCATTGCGCACCACCGCGCCCGCGCGGGCGGCCAGCTCGGCCGTGCGGTCTTTGGAATTATTGTTATAGACATAGATGACCGCATCCGGCAAGGCATTCTTTGCGTCCGTCACTACCTTTTCTATTGTTTTTTCTTCGTTATAGCACGGAATTAAAACCGCTATTTTATCCATATCCGCTCCTCTTTAAAGCTCCAGTCTCATGACAGCAGACTTTTCCACCCTCCTGTCCTCAGATACATAAAAGGAAATCCCATCCTTCTGTTTCAGCTCAGGTGTCAGCTCCTTTTGAAGCAGCTGTCCGGGGTGAAAGAGTATCTCCAGCATTCTGCCATTCCTTTGCGCCTTTTTTCTCATGGCGGGAAGCAGCTTCTCCACCCGTTCCAGATCCATGTGGCCGCTCATGACCAGTCCCCATGTATACATAGGCACAAGGTCCATTCGCTTCAAATGCCCCTCCATGAGCAATGCGCAAAAGTTCAGAATGATATTCTTCACAAAATTAACGGGACGATAGGTGCGATACAGGGAAAGCTCCCGGAAAAAGGGAAAAAGCGGTTCCTTCGCATTCCGGATATATTCCACCTGCCACCCCTTTTCCGCAATCACCTCAAACAATGCTTCCGCTACGACCGGTATCATATGCACATGCTGATGACTGTCAAATCGCATTTCTGTGATTTCCGGAAACGCATGCCGGAAAGCATCCGTCTGCAGAATAATTTCCTCTTTTAGCTGTCCTTTCAGCCGCTTTCGACCGGGTAACCATGAACGCAAAAATAACTTGCCCCAGGAGGCCGTAAAATACCCGTCTGCATCCACAAGCGCCGGAATCCTGGCAGGCGCTGAAAGACATCGTCCTTCTATAAAGTTTAAATGAACGGACAGCTTCGGTTCCTTCGCAAACCCTCCCTGTGCCTCCCGGTACCGTGCCACACATTTTTCGAAGCATGCCATATTGGAGAGGACACTGATGCTTTCCAGCTTTCCCGCTTCGAGACACTCCAAAATATCCTCACTGGTATGCAGGGATTCTCCAAAATCATCCGCATGAATATCAATTCCGTCCATGAAACTCACCCTCTTTCCTGTATGCGAGGCACCTGCACCACTTTCTTTTTCAAAAAGAACTCCCGTACCACCGTATTCGTCCAAGCATCCGGGTCCTCCATAACCTCCATATGCATAAGCGGTCCCTGCTCCGGATTCATGGCGGGCAGCTCCACCTCTTCAAGCTCCGGGTCCAAAAGCAGCGCCAGCCGCTCTTCCATCTGCGCCTGATAATCTCCAGCCTGACCAGAAGTCACATAGGATACACAACGATAAAAGGTGGATTGCTTTAGCGTTCCCTTTTGCAGAAAAACAAGCAATGCCCCTGCGCACAGCAATGGCAGATACACCTTCCAAAAGCGGCTGCTGCTCTGCTTAAGCGTTTTTTTCTGCCTTGTGCAAAGCCATCCCACACCATAGACCAGATCCGCCAAAAGGGTCAGCAGAAACACCTGAAAAATGGTGTTTGGCACCCCGCCGGACACCTCCACTCCCGCATACAATCCTGGTGCGTACATGGCACAATACAGACAGAACATCATGCCAAAGAAAAGCAATGGCATTGGGAAGCGCACTTGCACATCTCTTCTGCAAAACTCCTCTGCCAGCAAAATTCCTATAATCAGGAAAAAGAAAAAAACTGCCGGGCAGGAACGCACATACGTTACAATAGAAAGCGCGCCCTCCCAAAAGCATTTCAAGACCGTCAGCACCGCCAATGACCAGTGAAAGCCAAATTCTTCACCGCCTCTGCATTTATTTCCCGGCGCAAGGAAGCTGACAATCAGCCCTGCCGCTTCCAGCGTGGCCGGCACAAGCAGCCACCATGAATACCTCTTTTTCCTTCCCACAGACAAAAGCAGATAAAAAAGCACAATCAGGGCAAACAGCGGCGCCAGATAACTGGAACCTCCGAGGCAAAACATGCAAATACAGCACAGAATCAAAAATCGCCTTTCCCCTGTATCCACAAAGCGGAACATGGCATACACCGCCAGCATCGCCAGGCAATAAGGGACAATATAGTGAACCGCTCCGTTCCACCAGAACATCGCCGATTTCGTCCGGGGGAAAAACTGAATCATGGCCAGAAGCAGCAGACTATTGACACATCCCCATGTCGCTCTGGACAAACGCAGCCTTGTTACCAGAAAATAATGTGTCAAAAGCGACGTGGTGCCTATATTGATCCCAAGCATCACCCAGGGCACAATCCAATAAGCATCCGGGGAAAAAACCTCCGGCTGCAGCGCCATCAAAAAAATTGTAAACCAGGTTCCCTGCCAGCCATAATAGTAATTGCCCACAGTCACTGTAGCAGCCTTTAACGTCTGCCAAAGAGAATGCGTCCCAAGCCATGCCAGATGGGTCAATGTTCCATAGCCATAATCATCCCCGGAAGCGTGCACATAGCCTGACAGATAAAGGACTGGAAGCAGGCTCACAATAAAAAGTATCAAAAACAGCCAGGCCAGCTTCTTTTGCTCCAACAGCCTCATTGCACCTCTTCTCCATCCTCTTCCCGCAAGATCATGGACTCCACGATATATCTGGGTCTGTGCTTGCTTTCCATATATATTTTTCCGATATACTCTCCGATAATTCCCTGCGACAGGATTGTCATGCCACCGATCAGACACGTGGATGCCACCGTGGTTGTCCATCCCGCCACCACTTTTCCATGCGCCCAATCCCAGATGCAGGAAACGAAAATTCCCAGGCTCACCAAAAAGGTCAAAATCCCTAATGCCACGATCATCTGCAATGGTCTGGTGCTCATGGAGGTGATGCCGTCCATCGCCAGCGTCAGCATCTTTTTAAAGGAGTACTTCGACTGTCCCGCCTCCCGTTCCTTCACATCAAAATACACGATATCCGACTGGAAACCCATGGTCGGAATCAACCCGCGCAAAAACAGATTCGTCTCCTGATATTCAGAAAGGGCTCCCAACGCCTTTTTAGACATCAGGCGGTAGTCCGCATGATTGGTGATCGTCTTGCAGCCCAGCACATGCATCAGCTTATAAAAAATGCCCGCCGTCGTCTTTTTCAAAAACCCGTCCGTATTCCTGTCATTGCGCACACCATATACGATGTCGCATCCGCTTTCATAGCTATCCAGAAACTTGTCCAGCGCTTCGATATCCTGCTGCAAATCCGCATCAATGGTCACTACGGCATCCGCTTTCTCCCGTGCTGCCATCATGCCCGCAAGGATCGCGCTCTGATGTCCAAAATTACGGGAAAAGCACAGTCCCGCAAATATCCGTTCCTGATGCGCATGCTCGCATATAATCTGCCAGGTCCGGTCCTTGCTTCCATCATTGACAAACAGTATCTTGCTTCTTGATGAAATCTTTCCGGCATCCATCAGGCGCAGCATCTTGTCCTTTAGCACTGCGGCTGTTTTTTCCAATACCTCTTCCTCGTTATAACAGGGTACGACGAGGTATAACACTGTACGGTCTGTTCTCATGACAATCCTCTTTTCATACTTGCTTTACCATGTCCTATCTTAGCATAAATCATGATATATGGCAATTTTATTCTCACATTTTCCTCTGGACCGTCCTCGTTCATGTTGTTTTCGGCGCATATTTATGATACAATAACTGCCGATACAACAAACGTTATAAGTAAATTTTTTACAGGTGAAGAACATGCAATTTAATTCGCTTCAGTTTCTTATCTTTTTTCCGGTCGTTGTTCTGCTCTATTTTGCAATACCGAAAAAAATAAGGTATGTCTGGCTATTAATTGCCAGTTATTATTTTTATATGTGCTGGAACGCCCGGTACGCGCTTCTGCTCCTTTTTTCCACTGCAATTACATACCTGAGCGGCATTTTTATCAGTCTTGCAAACAAAAAAACACAGCCTGCCCGACATGATTCAGGATGGAAAAAGCTGCCTGTCGCCTTGAGCGTTATCAGCAATCTGTCCGTATTGTTTTTCTTTAAATATTTTGAGTTTTTCTTCTATAATGTCAATTCCCTGTTTTTGCGTTTGGGAATCGAACTAAACCATCCGGAATTTGACGTTCTTCTCCCTGTGGGCATATCTTTCTATACCTTTCAGGCGCTGGGCTATACGATAGATGTATACAGAAATACGATCCCTGCCGAAAAAAACTTTTTCCGGTACGCCTTGTTCGTGTCCTTTTTCCCGCAGCTTGTCGCGGGACCGATCGAGCGCTCTAAAAATCTGCTGACACAGATCCATGAGGCAACGCATTTTCAGGTTGAGAATGCGCGTTATGGGCTGCTAACCATGGCTTATGGCCTGATCCTGAAAATTGTAATCGCTGATCGGATTGCGCTGATCATCGATCCGATTCTGTCAGATTTTAACGACTACAAGGGCATGCGCTCCGCTGTCTGCATCGTTTTGTTTGCTTTTCAGATTTACTGCGATTTCCACGGATATACGCAGATTGCCATCGGCAGCGCCCGGATATTGGGATTTCATCTCCAGGAAAACTTTAATGCCCCCTATCTGGCTACTAATGTAAAGGATTTCTGGCGCAGGTGGCACATCTCACTGACCTCCTGGTTTACTGACTATCTGTATATTCCCCTGGGTGGAAACCGGAAGGGAAAAGCAAGAAAATATATCAATACCATGATCGTTTTTTTATGCTCCGGATTGTGGCACGGCGCTTCCTGGGCATATGTTATCTGGGGCGGATTAAACGGTCTGTATCTGATCGGTTATGATCTGTTGTCTCCGCTTCTGCAACGGCTGACCACACGGCTAAAAATTGATACTGTTTCCGCAGGATGGAAGCTCTTTTCCGGAATGATCACCTTCCTTTTTATCGATTATGCCTGGATTTATTTTCGGATGAAGGGATTAAAGGATGCGCTGCGACTGCAAATAAAAATATTGAGGGAGTTTCATCTGCCATATTTGCTGTCAGGCGATATGCTTATGATGTTTCAGGACTACCAGACATTGCTCGTTCTGGTTCTTGCTTTTCTTTTTCTGTTTCTGACCGATTATCTGCACAATAAGGGAATCGATTGGAAAGAAAAAATATTGCAACAGCAGCTCGTCTGGCGATGGCTTACCTATTTTACTATGCTTTTTGTCATATTATTATTCGGAGTATACGGTACAGGAAATGAACAAACACAATTTATCTACTTCCAATTTTAAAAAAACAACTATTTTTATAAGCAAACTGTCTATCATGTTTAGCCTGATTCTTTTCTTTTTGCTTTATCTATCACCACAGTATGCAGGCAATTATCAGGCATCCCTGCTTGACAAAACTGCAAGGCTGAAAAGTACGGATATCCCCAAAATCGTTCTGATCGGCAATTCCAATCTGGCATTCGGCATGAACTCCGAAGAACTGGAAAAAGAATTCCAGATGCCTGTCGTGAACATGGGATTGCACGGCGGGCTCGGCAACGCTTTTCAGGAAAAGAGCTCCCTGCTCAATGTACAAAAGGGGGACATTTATATTATATGCCATAGCACCTACAGTGATGACGGAACGATCATAGACCCGGATCTGGCCTGGATCACAATTGAGAATCACTTTTCCTTATGGAAGGCACTATGCCATGAAGACATGAAGCCAATGTTTTATGCCTATCCAGCATATTTAAAAAGATGTCTTTCTCTATGGCTGGAAAATTCCGGAAACCACGACTATGGCAACGATGTCTATACAAGATCCGCTTTCAATGAATATGGAGATATAGAATGGCCGGATAACGGGCAGGTATACGAGTTTAAGCCGGGAGATATTGCCTTACCTCAGATCAGCGAAAATGTAGTCCTGCGATTAAATGAACTAAATACATACCTCACCGATCAGGGCGCAACCCTGCTATTGGCAGGCTATCCAATTGCAGATACTTTTGACCGCCCATCCGATGAAATGTATCTCACTTTTCAGCAAGAACTGACCGACAAGATGGATGCTCCTGTCATATCCGATTATATCAATTATATTTATCCTGAAAATCTCTTCTATGATACGGCATATCATTTGAACAATACAAGTAAAAAAGCCCGGACGCAACAGTTGATTGATGATTTACGAAACTATTTGTCACAGAGCGACTAATACCACCTATTCTTAGATTTTTCTCCGTGTTCAGCGCACTCTGAACACGGATTATTTTTCCGCAAACTCACGGTATATTTCAATAAACTGCCCTGCTTTTTTCCTTGTTGAAAGCATTTCCCGATAATTCAGGCAGTTTTTCACATACTCCGCATTATTTTTCACAATTTCCTCCAGATCATTCTCATCCCATGCATTCCGGGCAATACCAAGCCTGTATTCCCTGATATAAGCGGCATTCAGTGGAACCTCTGTTGTCACGATCGGCGTTCCTACAGCGATGGCCTCCACAATCGATATCATATTGTTATCTTTGCTGGTATTGACCAGCAATGCCTTTGCCCCCGATAAAACCGGAAGCAATTCGCTATGGTTCATTTTTCCGGTAAAAAACACCTGCCCTTCTATCATCAGCTCTCTTGAAAAATTCTTCAGGCTTTCCTCCAATTCACCGCTGCCAATCACATATAAACGACACCGGGGATTATAGTGCTTCAAATAGGAACAAAACTTTTCCAGAATCCCATGAATTTGTTTCCGCGCAATCAGCTGGGAACAGACGACAAAATAATTTTCCTTTTCTTTCTTTGCCTGAAATTTACACAGGTTCACGCCATGATCAATGATTCGGGCATCCGTATTCCTGCAATATTTTCCAATAAATCTCCTCGCCTGTTCAGAGCGGGCGACCACCTTTACATCCCTCATCAAAAGACGTACCACAACCCGATACCAGAACCGGGACGGAATCCGCCTCATCATGGCATTATGCTTTGCGAGTTCATGCCAAATCAGCGTTTTTCGAGGAGCGACGCGGTAAGCCAACAGGGAATTTATGGAAAACACCTCGCTGGTGAGAATCATATCATATTCCCCTGTTCCCACAGCTCTGCGCGTCTCAGGCATAAAGGGAATGCGATGCGGCAGAAAGATTTTCTGGCACACACATTTCCACCATTGCACTTCGAAAGGATATGCCTCTCCGCAAACCGGCTTATAGGGCTCTCCTCCCACCAACGTCACCTGATGCCCCAATTCATGAAATGCCAGACACAGGTCATACATCATAGTATCCTTTATGGAATTCGCCCTTTTAATCTGCCACGTTTCTGACGTATACATAATCGGATTGATCACAAGTATTTTCATTTTTAACCTCTATTTTACAGCAATCCCCGCCGCCTCCAGCATTTGATCTGCAATTTCCTGCATAGAATATTTTTTTCTGACTTTTTCTGCATTTATAGATATATTTTCAGACAATTCTGAATTTTCTGCCAATTTACGCATTGCGGCCGCTAACTTTCCGACATTTCCAACAGGAACGAGTAACCCGTTTACACCATCCGCGATATAGCTCCTGCAACCGCCAACCGGACAGTCTGTTGCAATGACGGGAATTCCCATCGCCATCGCCTCCACCATGGAATTTGATATGCCTTCATAATTAGAGGACAGGACAAACATGCTGCTTTTCCTGATCTCTTCCTTCACATTGCTGCAAAACCCGTGAAAAATCACTTTGTCCGCCATCCCTTTTTGCCCAGCAAGCTGCCTCAGCTCTTCTTCCATACTCCCCTTTCCGTAAATATCCAACGTATACTCTGGAAAATCCTCCGAAAATAACCGGAAAGCCTCTATCAGCATTTTATGATTTTTCACTTCCTCCAGCCTGCCGGCTGTTACAATCCGCTTTTCCCGTTTACCGGCAAACCGCTCTGGCACGGCAGCATCCACCGGATTTCCGATCACACACGCCTTTTTTTGTAAGCTTTTGGGAAAACAGGCGATCGCCTCCTCTGTCTGACAGACAAGCCGATCCGCAAAGCCATAGAAAAAATCCCTGTACAGCTTATGTTCATACGCACTTGGGTCAGAGCGCTCAGACACCAGCATTCTACGCCCGGAAAACAGAGTGGCCAGCACAATAAAGCCCGTACCAATCGTGCTAAAGGAAAAAATGTAACAATTCCTGTTTTGCCTGAAATATTTTATCATAAAGATGAGCCGCTGCAGTCTCACCTTCATGCTTCCCCCGGAAGCCTCTCCCGCGCTCACCGTCTCCACCCTTTCATCCAGCGCATATGCCTGCTGCGTACCTGCAAAGGATAAAATGGCGACCTCGATCCCTCTTCTCACATATTCATTTGCCAGCAGGGAAACCACCCGCTCCGTTCCTCCGCCTGCCATATCCGGCAGTACAAATATAATTTTCAAATATTTTCCTCCTCCCTTCCGGCAAAAAATTGTAACAGTTCAGCCTTGGCTGAACTGTTACTGCATTCGCCCATGAAAATCGCTTCGCGATGGGGCGAATGCCTGCTACCGGCACGATTTCTCACGGTCTGCGCGGTGAACGCGCAGACCTGGCTGAACTGTTACAAAAAATTCCTGTATCTCAGGGATTGGAGTTGACTCGCCTATACAGCCAAAAATCTTCATTTTCCTTGTATAAGCTGTAATACTGCTCCATCTGCCGCTTCACGGTTCTGTTCTCGATTTTTGCGGAAGCCTTGGTCACGATCCACTCCGGCGGTTGATCGGCGAACATTTCCGCCATATCCGCCTCAATCTCCGGCACAAGCTCCATATAATGCTCCTGCCAGCCGCAATACCGGCTGCACGGCATAATATCCGCAATCGTATACCAACGCAGCGGCGCCTCATATCCCAGAACAGCGTTCCGTTCCTCCTCCGGGATACACGCTGCCGTTTCCAGCACATGCTCATAGACCTTACCGTCCCGAAGCTGCCCAAGTGCAAGATTGCCTGCTCCCGCCAGCTTATAGGCAGGATACACAAAGCAAAGGATCGACATTCCCATCGCCAGCAGTTTCCTGCTTCCCCCGACTTTCCCCTCCCTCCTACTTTGCGCGAGCACCCAGACGCCCAGCAGCATTCCGGGAATCACCAGCATATAATCGTGAAGGCTGCTGTTTCCCATCCCCAGCGTAATCAGCGTCCCAAACGTATTGGAAACTGCCAACAGCCATAGCCGCTTATTCTTTACATGCAAAATGCCGAACATGAAAATAGAAAAGAAGAGCGTTATCAAAAACAATCTGCCCGTTCCGAATCCAAAGCCCTCCGTCCCATAGGTGACACCAAAAATAAAGGTACAATACAGCATGTTCCGGATTTCTCCGAAATACCCAAAATACAGAAGCGGCGGTAAAAATGCCAGAAACACCCCCGCCAGAAATGTGATACCGTTCGCCACAAGATTCCGCCACTTTTTCCCAATGACTAAAAAAACCGTTATTGTCAACACTATGGCACAGATCAGCACGGCATTGGTGATTCTGATCAGTGAGATGATGCCGAAGCAAACGCCATAAATCATCCCATATACCGGCTTGTGCTCCGTTTTTTCCCCGGTCAAAAAGTCCATGGACAAATACAGGGGACCGAACAAGAAGGGCAGACTCCATTCCTCCGTCAGATTCCCCCCTTCCATTGTGGAAGCCATCACCACATAAAATGGAAGAAGCATCAAAAAGCAATCCCAAAAGCCCTTTCCACCAAAAAATCTGCGATAAATTCTACAGCATAAAAATAACGTCATCCCAAAGCTGATACACTGCACCAGAAAAATGCCCGTCCTCCCATACCAGATCAGCTCACCCAGATATTCGAAGAAAAACAGCCAGGGGCCCTTCATGTCAAAAAAATCCCGGTATGGCAGATATCCCTTTGTCATTCCCGCACCCACCAGCTGAAAAAAAGCGGAGTCCCAGCCATGGGATTTGGGAAACAGCGGGCTTGTCATATAGGAAAAAATGAACAAAAATATTACCCCTGTCAAACATATGAAAAAGGATGGATATTTTTTTACCATATTGCCTCCGATCTATCTCAGCCTATGAAACCACCGGAAATTCCGTTTTTCCAGCCAGGAAAATAAGGGCTTTTCCAACAATGTCCCTCTCAAATAATCCAGAACTGCGCATCCACAGAAAATGCATATCGCCGTAACAATCAAATGAGGCAGCAAACCAGGGGAGTGAATCCATTGATCTGTGTCCAGCCATTCCGTCCACAAGGACCGGCTGATGAACGTATTGTCATGCAACAGGTAAACGCCAAAGGTAGTTGCCGCTATCCTGTTAATCCATTGATTCTGTTTCACCTCTAAATGCAGGAACGCATTAAACATAGAAAATGCACATATAAAAGTTGTGATCTTATTCTGCCCTCCAAAATACTCCATATCCAGTGAAAATTCCGGAATCAGATATTCCAGCAGGTCAAAAACCAGGACCGTCAGAAAAATAAATCCATAACTCGCCAGAAAATACCGCAGTTTTCCAAAACGCTGCAGCCACACACGGTCAGGATATAATCTTACATATGCCGCCATCATATACAGCAAAACAAACATCCCCAGCTGAGAATAGCAAATATCCAACTCAAACAAAGTCGGCAGGATACTCCATATGGTAAGTAAAAATAAAATCAATTCCAAATGCTGTTCCCTTGTAATATGGTGAAGCATGACATTTAAATAAGGAGATAAAAAATACAGAATGATATAAGTCGTCACAAACCAATACATGGAAGTGCTGACCGGAAATATGGACATGAATAATCTTTTCCAGGTAAATTCCACACTCCCGCCCCATACCGTAATGGCAAAGCAGACCAGACAATAAAATTGCACCTCACAGACAAGCTTCAATACCTTCTTCCACCGAAAGGTTGATTCCACCATAAAATAACCGGAAATCAGTACAAACACGCAGATTCCCATCTTCCCAAACAAATGCACCGCCTGCAGGAAGATTCTATTCAGCGTGATTTCACCATTCTCAAAAACAAATCCTCCATGATCCGCATAATGGTGCAAAACGATCATGAACATACTGACAATCCGGAGCAGCTCCATATTGGATTTTCGCTTCATCCTGCATCACCCCTTCTGCTGACCCATAATTTCCTGCACCACTCCCAAATACCGATCAAACTGGAAATTCTCTTTCACATGCGCATAGGCTGCTCTTCCCATTTCCTTCATTCTTTCCCTGTCGCAAATAATCAGCTCGATCTTCTCCTCCAGATCCTGCTGATTGCAATCCTCAAAAACATATCCTGTCTCGCCATTTACAATGTAGTTAGCGCTTCCGTTATCACTGCCGCTGATCACCGGAATGGAAAACGCCATGCCTTCAATCACGGTAATGGATGCCGGCTCGCCTGTGCTGGGAATCACATACAAATCCGCTTTGGCATACTCGCTCATGACCCGTCCCTTGTTCAGATTGCAGTAAAAGGTCACCTGCTCCTCCATCCCATGTTCCTTTACATAAGTTGTAATCTCATCATAATATTCCTGATGAAATCGATTGGACAACTCCCCTGCAATTGATAAATGAAGCGGGTATTTTTTCCCGAGCTTTTCTATCGCATAAACCATCATCCACAGATTCTTTCTCGGCTGGTACTTTCCAATACAGAATATATGGATCTTTCCATCCCTGAAATAGGTCCTTTGTTCCGGAGCCATCTGGGGCTCCATCAAAAATGGGGCCCAATAGCTGTCCCTGTCCTTTTTCTTTCCTTCATAGCTGATTCCCACCACATCCACCGGCGTCATCCGGTATTGCGGGGTCAGCTTTCGCACAAGCCTGTGGGCAAAATCATCCTTAAACTTTACATCCCATACCGGGCTTAAGTTATACAGAATCGTCGGAATATGATAATGCCTGCAAATGGCAGTCATACAAATGGAATAGATAGACCGCTCCCGGATGATCGCCACATCGGGACAAAATTCCCGGATAATACGGCGCATCTTAAGGATCGGCGGCCATCCGCATTTCAGTTTCATATCAATGGCATTCGCTTTTTTCCGGAACAGGAGGTTAACATACACATAATCGATCAACCGAAACAGCGCCCCATATCCCAGAACAATCGGCTTCACATAGGTATAATCTTCAATTTTTCCGGAATATTGGCTGATAAAGCAAAGCTCATGACCGTTTTCTTTCCAGCCCTTCATAATTGTATTTTGATTGGTATGATACCGATGTGACATGTACAGAACTTTCATCCTTACACCTCCGCATATCACAGGCAAAGCCTCTGACACATCTGCCGTATTCCCTGTACGAGCGCTTCGCTGTGCTGTCTTATCTTTAATTTTTCAAATATCCAGATTCTCGCCTTATCAATGATCAGGCACACCAGAAAAATCACACACACTGCCAATAAAACTCCTCCCAGCATAACCAACGGGGAGCGCTCTCCCAATCCCGCAAAGGAATTTTTGATAAAGCCTTCTCTGATGAGCGTATTGTCATGAATCAAATACACGCCAAATGCAGCAGGGGCAGCGAAAATGACCATTTTTTCCACAATTTTGTTCATATTTTTTAAATTTGCGAACCACAAAAGCAACGCAACAGACGCCGCAAGCATTGTCGGTGACGTATACTGCATAAGCGTCATCCCATTATAGGAAATGTTAATGCGCTCCGTAAATAATTCCACTTCTAACTGGAGCTTTATATAATCCAGCACCACCTTCCATACCCAGGTGATGAACACGCAGACAGCATAAAGCTTTAACGGCGTGCTTCTTTTTTTGAAATTCACCTGATATCTGCAAAGTGCCCCCCCCATCAGGTAAAGAAATGCCAGCCACAAAGCGCTGTACCCGCCGCTTGCTCCAAACAGCTCTCTGCTTACGGCTGTCGGGAAGAAGGAAAACAGGATAACAATCGTGATAATCAGATTTTTCATCTGTTCCTTTTTCAGATTATGGACCAAAAAATTTAAAAAAGGAATGAAAAAGAACATGGCAAAGTATGCCTTGAAATACCAATATGCATCATATGTAACCGGAAAAAAAGCCATAAACAGCGTTCTTTTTTTCAGGAACTCTCCATACAGGAAAAAATAACCGATCACACTCCCCAATACACTGTAAAGCATGACCTGAAACCACAAAGAAACAATATTGGAATATTTATAACGGGCACGGACTCCTACATACCCGGATATCAAGGCATAGCAGTTCACAGCACAGGTGACCATCGCTTCCAGCAGCCAGGCAATTCCGTAATTAAGCGAAAATCGTTCTACTGTGTCCAATATTCCCCCATGTCCCAACGTATGCAACGTTACAATCATCACCATAGAAACGATCCGCAGCAGATCAATTCCCCTGTTTCTTTCTTCGGTCATTACCAGTCCGTCCTTCTTTCAATAGAATTGATTTTTACAGTGCTATGCTTCGGTATATCTGCCCCAGGTATTCCTGATACCCAGCCGCCTCATTCGCTTCCTCCCCAATGATGTGATGCTTCGGAATCTCTTCCTTCCCTTCGGCGCCATGCAAAAACCATTCATACTCCATATCTAAATTCCCGATATCGATCACCCGGTATCCCCTGTCCACAAGATCACTCGCCAAAGCCTTCGCAGTGCTTCCCAGCGAAAGCAGAAACAGCCTGTCCTTCTCCAGCTCCAGACATGCATCCAGAATCCGGTCATACGCCTGCCAGGCATTGGTGGGCGGGCAGATGATCCGCTGTATGTCTGCGGCATTATCCAAAAGATCGTTTCCCACGCCGTTGTGCGTTCCTGCGCCTTCCACAATTGCGAGCTTTCTGCCGTCCCACACCTGCCGGAAACGGGCAATCCACGGTCCGCACAGACTCTTATCCGCATAATTATAATACATGCGGGACAAAAATGCATTACAATAAGGATAATCCCGCACACAATTTTTCACATAAACATGACGAAAAATCAGCAAATGGTTTTTCCAGAAGCGCTGACTCTTGGGGGTATACTGAGACAGTCCCTCAAACACATCCGGAATTCCCACCAGCAGATTGTCCCGCTCGCAGTGCAAAAGACGCACAATCTTCTCCCCCAGCTCAGGTGCTCTATCCTGAACAATGGTTTCCCGTCCGCACATCATCACAATATCGCTGTCCCCAAACCGGACAATGCTCTTTTCGCTTTGCAGCAGCTCATCAATCGTCTCATCCATGCTCATCACATGAATCCGGTTTTTTAAAATCCCCTTTTCATACAGCCAATACACAAAATCCGCCAGGACAGACTTGATTTTTTCCTTCATTGTTCTTTCCCTGCTACTATTCAGACAAATCTGAATAGTAACCTTTCCTTTACTGTTCCCTGATAAACCTGTTCTCCTTCAGGCTATACTTTCCACCCTTCAAAAACTTATGTCTGATCACCCACCAGCCGGGCACCCAGATATATTTGTGCATCGCCGGGGACGCGGAGCCGATCATCCAGCAATTGCGGTCGCACTTTTTCGTACACTCCCGCACCTTCTGCGCCTGTGCAGAATTCCACAGCTCGTCCCAACTCTGCCTGCGCAGATTTCCCATCACCGCCTTTTGTTCCATACCATTACATGGGATCACATCGCAGAACGGGTCGATGAAGAATGCGTTCCGGGACATATCGCAGGGCAAAAGCCGTTTGTTTCCATAAATATAGTTAATCAATCCATGATTAAAATAGGCGCGAAACCACTTTTTGGGGGATTTACTTTTTAAAAGCTCATTGATGAGCTTTTCGAAGTTCTGCGCAACCTTCAGTTTATCGTCAATCTTATTGTCCGTCTTTCTGAAATAAAAGGAATTGTGCAGCGTGGCGGTTGCAAACTCCATCCCCATATCATTGGCGATATTGTAAAGCGGCACCAGATCCTCGCAGTTCATATCCTGCACCGTCATGCCAAACCCCACATCCGGATGCCCCATCTCCACCAGCGTTTTTAATGTGCGGTATCCCCGGTTGAAGCCGTCGGGAATTCCTCTGATTTTGTCATTTGTTTCCTGCAGTCCCTCGATGCTGATGCGGATTCCAACCTTGGGAAATTCTTTACATAACGCAATGATCCTGTCCGTAAAATAGCCGTTGGTGGAAATCACGATGCGGTCGGATTTCTTATACAGCTCCCGCACAATATCCGGAATATCCTGCCGCACAAAGGGTTCTCCGCCTGTGATGTTGGTAAAAGCCATTTCCGGGAGCTTTTTGATATCCTCCAGCGTGATTTCTTCCTCCGGCTTACTGGGGTCCTTAAAGCAGTCACACATATTGCAGCGCGCATTGCAGCGGTAGGTTACAATCACTGTTCCGTAAAGCGTTCTTTTATGCATCCGTCCGTTCTCCTTTTTCATGATATCCGTCAGGTAATTTGAGGATGTCCCATTTTTTTAGTAACAATTCTGAACTGTTACATATTTTACACACTCTCCCCATAAATGTCCACAAGCTTCCTGCAATATTCTTCCACGGAATCAAAAACCGCATTCCTGCAGTTTTCCGTATATTTCTGCAATCTGTCCCGATCCTGCCAGAGCGCCTGTATTTTTTCCCGAAGCTGCTGCCCGTTTCCGCCCGTAAACAGCTCTCCGGTCTCCCCATCCCGTATCAGCTCCGGCGTTCCGCCCAGATCGGAAGCGATAACAGGCGTTCCGTACGCCTGCGCCTCCATCACCGCAAAAGGACAATTCTCATACCATTCCGAGGGAAAGACAAAAAAGCGGGCTTTCCGAACAGTATCCTCCAATGCCTTTCCCTTTAAAAATCCCCGGTTCTCTATATTGGAAACCTTCTCCACCTCTGCTTCCATCGGTCCGCTCCCGGCAAACACAAAGGGAATTTCGGGCAGGCTGCGGCAAACCTCTAACAGCGTTCCCGTGCCTTTTTCCTGACAAAAACGACCAAAATATAATACATAGTCTTCCTTTTGCGTCTCCCGTCCGGCCGCGCTTTCCACAAAATTATGAAGCGCTATCGTCCGCCCTGCCAGATCCATACTGGTATCCAGCTTTTCTTTCATAAAATTGCTCGGACAAATGATCCGGTCAATCTGCCGATACGTATGCAAAAGCTGATACAGCTTTCCCTCTGCGCTCCCCAAAATGCTCTTTACCTTTGAGCCGTGAATGCAGCTATGCTTCGTACAGTTGCCCGGATGCCCTCCCAGACATCTGTCGCAAAGCTCCCCGCTTCCCGGCAGCATCATCAGATGATTCGGACATACCAGCTGATAATCATGGGCGGTAAATATAATTTTAACCGGCCGCTTTATTTCCCGTTCAAATTTCCTGACTTCATAAATGATTGAAGGCGTCAGCTGGAAATTAAAATTATTCAGATGCACCACATCCGGCATGAAATCATCCAGAACACGGCGGATCCTTTGCCGCGCTTCACGGGAATAGATAATCCGGAACGGATAGAAAAGCTTCTGCAGCTTTCCCGTATGAAAATCCATGCCGGAGGTGTAGCTCTCCGCCGCATTTCCCACGATTCGCCCTTCATGCTCCATGCCGAAATACTGCACCTGATGTCCCATTTTACAAAGCTGCTTTCCGATTTCAAAAATATAGGTTTCCGAACCTCCGTTTGGATATAAAAATTTATTGACAATCAGAACTTTCATGCTCATTCACCCTTCACGCAACATACCGGCAGGCCTGCATCATCACCTTCCGGCCACCGCACTTTTTCCTTCTGCCCGCTTCCATCCGGCAACGATATAGCCCCCTGCCAGCAGGAATATACCTGCCATTCCTCCCACAACCGCGCTGCCTGCCAGATCCCTGATCCTTTCCAGGCGCACGATCATTCCCGTAAGCTCAAACATTTCCCCATCCGGCCCCCGGTATCCCAGCACCAGACTGTTAAAATCCTCCGGCAGGTTATCCATATCCAGCGTCACCCTTTCTTCACTGCGATAGTCCGTATCCTGCCGGGATACATAGACGCTGTCCCATTGCTTTCCCGCCATGCTGCCAAGCCCTGCGCCCACTGCCGCAAGCACCGCTCCCGCAACCAATATCTGTTTTCCATGCCTTTTCATGCACTCTACTCCGGCAGGCAACCCCTCCGGCAAACAAAAGCGCACTTCCTTCTCTCCGAAGGGCAAAAGGACAAAGGACCGGTTCCAAAGCCCTTCCTTTTTCCCCGTCCGCAAAATATCCGTAAATAACGCTTCTCCCAAAAAGAAAAACAGCAGATTTTTAAAGGAAAGATTGAATAAAAACTGCTCCGTCACCCCTGCCAGAATGATTGCCAACGTAATCGCCAGCTCCTTTTTCCGGTTTGTCCTGCCAAAATGATAGACCAGGTATAAAAATCCCGCCACAAACAAGGTAAAACCGGCCACGCCATAATACATCAGCAAATAAGCAAAGGAGCTGTCCAAAGTCACACGCCCGTTTCCGGTAAAAACCGTGTTTGTCCCAAAGGCGGACACCGGATGCTCATGAAAGATATTATATACCAGTTCAAAACGATAAGACAATAATTCGTTCAAAAACATGAACAGCCTGTGATTATGCCCCTCCAGCCATAATGGGCCCACAATCGGAAACAGAATCAACAACGCGGCGGCAACCGTAAAGAGAACGCTTTCCGGCAAATATAACCGCTTCCGGCAATCCAGATATAAATTCAAAACCAGATAGCCGCTCACGATCAGCACCCCGGTATAGCTGACCGAATAAAGAAAGACGAAAAAATTTCCGGCAAACAGGAGGGCGGAAGCCTTCCACAGCTTTTTTCCCCGCCATGCAAACACATATAACAGCAACACCACAAATATGAAATAAGAGACATGCAGAACATTGGGATGTGTGTAGCCCCAGGACCAGCGCACAATCGGCCCAAGTCCCAGCTTTTCATGAACCACCACCACACCATCTCTGATATGCAGAATCCCGGTTACGACAGAGCATGTGAAGGTTACGCCCCAGATTGCGGCGCATAGCTTCATCAGGCGCTTTAGGGGGACGTTTTTCATGCCCGCCAGAATGAGCATCGCCCATAACGCTTCGTCTTTTCCGGAGCTGTGGCGCATCACAATGCCCAGAAGAACCAGCAGGGCGATGGTGAGCCATTCCTTTAATGTATGCCTGGTCAGACAGAGCTTTATGGCAAAGCATGTGAGAGATACCAATGCGCATAACTGAAATAAGCGTTGACCATTGTCCAGACCAACGCCTTTTGCCAGGAACATGATGCCAAAAAACAGGTAACAAAAAGCTTCCTCCACTTTTATCGAAATCCTCTTTCCTGTTTTCGTACCGTATTCCCGCATCGCAATATTCTCTCTTTCCCCATGTCCTTCTACAGACTATACCTTATCATTATACCCCTCTTTCCCATATTTGTCAGCATCTTTCAAAAAACTGACCACAATCAGTACAATAATCAATCCAATCGGCAAAGCGGCAATCAAGGACACCGATTGCAGCTGGTTCATGGAATTCTGGGCAAATATCAGCGCGACCGGAAGCACGATGAACATGATAGCCCAAAAAGTCCTCACCCTTCGATCCGGTTCCTTTCCCACCTCCAGCTTTTTATAGGAATACGAGGAAATCACCATCGTCAACGCATCAAATGTAGTCGAATAAAACGCGATCATCGTAATAACCAAAAGCAGCAGTCCCAGCTTCGAAAGCGGCATCGTATCAAAAATCAGCAATATCGCTTCCGCTATCGCATTGCCTTCCCCGATATATCCGGCAATATCCACCCCATGCTTCACCTGCTGGGCGAGTCCGTAATTCCCCAGAATGATGAAGGAAGTAAAGGTGCCCGCCAATCCCCAGCCATATCCGCCGAGCACAACATTTTTTATTGTCCTCCCTTTGCTGATGCTTCCTATAAAAAACGGGGTTGCCACACACCAGACCATCCAATAGGACCAGTAATAAATCGTCCAGTTCTGCGGAAAAGAGGTTTCCCGCAAAGGATCCATCCAGGTAGACATGCCTATAAAATTCTGAACCATATTTCCAATCGCCGAAAACCCGGTTTCCAGAATATAGGATGCCTCCCCTCCCAGCAAAAGAAAGTAAAGCAACAGAGCGAAAAAAAGATACGAGCAGATATTGGCAAGCCTTGAAATCCCCTTCATTCCAAACCAGACCGTCAGCGTATATACCAATGCGATCATGAGCAGAATGACAATTGTCAGCCCTCTGCCGGCAGAAATTCCAAATACCTGTCCCAATGCCGCCGACAAAAGCGGCGTCGCCAGCGAAAAGGTAGTCGCGGTCCCTGCCAATAGCGCAAATATCGCAATCAGATCGATCACCTTTCCCCAGATCCCGTCAATCCTTTTTCCCAGCAGCGGTCGGCATGCTTCTGAAAATTTCTGTGCACCGCGCCCGCGCACATGCAGCATAAATCCGAACGCTGCCGCCAGAATAATATAAAAGCTCCAGGCAATCGGTCCCCAATGAAAGATCGGGTATGTGGATGCCCACTTCTGAACACCTCCCAGCTGCTCAATAAACGGCTCATTCGCATACAATGCCCATTCGCACAGAGAATAGAACAAAATGTCCGCCGCCATCGTGGAGGTGAAGATCATCGTTCCCCACCGGAAGGAAGAATATTCCGGTTTTTCCGTCGTTCCCAGTCTGATTTTCCCATATCCGGAAAATGCAATATACAGGGAACATAAAAATATCCCGATTCCCAAAACCGCATAATATAAGCCGCAATCATCGCCTATAAAGCCCCTGATCACATCCAGCACCACCTGTGACTGTCCGGGCCATATCATAAATACGCAGAATATAGCGCCAACAAACAGCATCGGCACCAGCGTCGCTACCCAGTCAATCTGTTCCCACAGCTTATCTCTTTTCATTTTCTCCCTCCGCATATCGCTGGCAAAGCCTGCGATACTACACCAATATGTAGTTTGAAACGCAGTTTCAAATTTCCTCCGCAAGCTCCTGATATCCCTGATCAATCTGCGCAAGCTCTTTCAGACTGTCAATTTCCACAATGTCTCCCGGTTCCATTTCATAAACCCCCAACTGATACTCCTCCGGATGGCAAAACAGCGCCACATCATCCCAGTATATCTGCGTGTTTCTTTTCCTTTCAAACTCCAACTCCAGATGTGCCTTCAGTTTCCTTCCATCCTCCGCCGTCCATCTGGAAACGCTGTAAAGCTGCCATCCCTTTTTCCCACCTGTGCGGCTGCACTGTGTAACAATCCCGTTTTCCACAGTCAGGAGCCACTCATCCGTCGGCTCATCTGTCCAGATACAATTATAACCGGAACGGACAAAGGAAGGGGCAAGAATACGATCATGATAAATGATCTGATCTCCATCCAGTATCATGGCATCCTCAAGATGTTCCCGTGCCACATACAGGGAGGATATATTGTTACAGGTATCATAACAGGGATTTTCTATCAATGAAACACCGGAATATTCCTCTGTCAGACATTGAAACTGCTCTTTTAAATAACCGACAACCACATAGATTTCATGAATTCCATTCCTGTGCAGTCCCTGAATCGCAGTATCTATCATCCGTTTTCCATTGACCTCCATTAAGGGTTTGGGAACCCGATATGTCAGCGGACGCATTCTCTTCCCGATTCCCGCCGCCATAATGATTGCGCGCTTCACTTCATGCATGTTGATTTTCCTCCTTCTGCAATTCCGGCTGTACAATCCGGTAATATTCCTTTGCAAAACGATATTGTTTCAACGAATATTCCCCAAATGCTATTCCCAGGCTGAGCTTATATTCACACCAATTGCTCCACAAGAGTCCGCATGCAGCAATATAGCAGTATATCTTTATTCTCACCTCATCTGAGCAGCCTTCCGGGAAATAAGCACAGATCGCCTCCTCCACATGTTCCCGATCGTACATGGCATAGACACAAAACATGGCGATATCCACATGCGGATCCTGCATTCCCGCATATTCCCAATCAATTAACCGGATATCCTCTTCTCCCTTTTCGTTCCGCACAAAAAGAAAATTATCGGGAACTGCGTCGATATGCGCTAAAACCATCTTTGCTGCATGGGCTTCGATAAACGCCCGCAGGGAATAAACATTTCTTTTGGTTTCTTCATAATCCTTATATGCGGAAGCCTGCTCTCCCCAAAGTGCCTCATAGAATTCGATCTGTCCAAAAATGTCAAATTTATGTTCCACTTCCAGCCCCATTTCATGGAACTCCCGGAGCTTTTTCATGCACCTGTTGACATCCCTTTTTTCCTGCGGATCGCACACCCTTGCCCCCTCCAGATATACGGAAATTTTATATCCATTATCCGGATTCAGATATATAATATCATCGCAAATTTTCTTTCCAGCAATAACATCATATACCCTGCTTTCCTGTATACGGTTGATCAGTTTGTCTGTCCCTTCTCCCGGAATGCGCATTATAAAGCGCTTTTGCCCGCACCGAAACAAAAAAGAGCGATTTGTCATTCCCTTCTTCAGGGCTTCTATCTCCGTGATATTGCTCACATTTTCCCGTAGTACTGCAGCGCACAGCTCTATTATATCCGATTTCAGCTGGTCAGATCCGTTGTCAAGTTCCCGAAGCTCCTCATATGTATTGACTTCTACCACTTGATTTGCTTTCATCACCCGGGCCGGTACCAGCATCCTGTCTTTTCGATACAATGCCTCCTCCCAAAATGCGTTATCATATTTTTCAATTGCGCACATCCGTTCAATCTGCTGTCTCACCGACAACGCTTCCTCTTCCAGCAGATAGCATACTCCGACCATGTTGTTTCCCGGTTCTGTTTCCAAAACCCGAACGAGTTTTTTCTTTCTGTTCACCCTCACATTGCCTGCCCTGGACATCCTGTCATTCACCATATACCAGGAATATAATTCATGCCTGCGAAACGGATTGCAGGCGCACCAGATATCACATGGCAGTACATAAGAATTAGAAAGCTTATCCAGAACCTTTGCCAGGGAGTGCAGATTATTCTTCTTCACATAGTCCGGATTTACAATCAGTTCTACCCCATATTTATCTATCAGATACTCGTAGTGTTCCTTCATAAAACCAACCACCACATAAATCTGTGAAATGCCTGCTTCTCTCAGTTGCAGGATCAGGCGATCTATCAGCTTTTCACCCTTGACCTCCATAAGTCCTTTTGGCATTTCCGTATTAATCGGGATCATCCGCATGCCAAAGCCTGCTGCAAGAATAATTGCATTCTTCGGAGCCCGTTTTTCTGCCAAAGCAAATCCCTTTGATGTCACATTCATCCCGTTCTCCAGATATCCGTTTTCCATCATCAATTTTACAGAACGGTTGACCGTCCCCAAGGAATATCCGCATAGCTGCGCAAGTTCCCTTTGACTGTAGCTCTTTTCTTCCATCAAAACGTTTAAAATATCTAAATCCTGCACGTTCACGAACATTCCCCTTTCTCTTTTTCATGAACACCCGTGTAAAAAGAGAACCTGATAGCAGGCTGCAATCCACTTCAGGTCCTCTTGCCACCATTATTTCTTTTCTTCTTCCGTCACCTCGACAATGTCCTCTTCCACTTCTTTCCTGGCATTTTCGTCTATGCCCAGGCTATTATTGATCTTCTTTCTGGCCTTTCTCCAATAAACCCCAATAACCGCGCCCACAGCAATAACCACACCTGCAATCGCCTGAATTGCATAAGTCATAACCGAAGGATCCAAATACCCTTTCATGCTGACTAATAACATCATACTCTTTTCCTCCTCCATTTCCTTGATGGTTTTATTTTTTTGATTTCTGTTTTTCTTTCAAACGATTGATGATATAGCGTCCACCCGCTTCATCCGCTTTCTGCGGGTTATAAAAGCTCCTCTGCCTGATCTGCTCGATTGCGGCGTAATATTCCGGCGTATGGCCGATCAGATATTCCACAGTACGTCCAAATGTATCCAGCCTGTCCAGCTCCAGCGCCGCTCCGATTTCCGACCGCACCTGGATATCGAAAGGCACTACCCCCAGCTTCTCATAATTCGGATTCATCACCTTCATAGGCGTATTGATGTACAATGTGGGCTTATTCGTCGCAAAGGAAAACTCATATCCGATATTCGACCAGTCCGTCACCACCAGATCAGCCGTATAAACCGTCACATTAGAGGAAAAGTCCGTTTCTATCTGAAAATCATCATTCAGCTTTTCCTTCCAGCGTTCTATCAGGGCATTAACACGCCCCTCATACAGCCTCACGTACTGAGGATGGGGTCTTACAATCACACGGTATTCACCACCTGTAATCTGCTCCAAAAGAGTATCAATGCAGGTATCCAGAATGTTATCCTTCTGCCAGGAAGGACCGATTAAAATGGTCTTTTTCCTGTTTTCCGTTTTAGGCATCTCCTGATAATTTTTCCGCATATTATCCAGCAGACAGTAACCAACCTCCACCAGATTTCTTTCCTTTATGCCATATACCTTTTCTTCCTGCCGGTATTCCTCTACCTGATGCGGTCCCACACAGAAAATGGTATCAAAGTGAGCCAGGGCGCCTTCCCGCAGCATCAGGTTATTGCTGCTGATTCCATGCTCCGTATATATATACTCAATATCCTCCCGCAGATAGCTGCGTTTAATATGATAGGTTTCCAGATCCGGCATGGTCATGACAACAATATCAGCATCCATCTTCATCATCAGAGTGATCAGTCTTTTCTCTCCGATATAATAGGCTTTGATCCGGGGTTCCTCCTTCTTAAAAATCGCATCCTCCGGATCGCTGGTGATATAGTGAATGATTACGTTGGAATGCTTCAGCAAATACGTGATGATATCCTCAAAATATTTATAATATCCGCTGCCCTCTGAATAAAAAACCAGATGCTTATTCGCAACGGAAAAGAAACGTTTATAATCCGCCCTCTCCCTTTTCACATAAGGATCCCGGAAAAACCGGCTGTTTTTCTTTCCCAGCCCTTCCAGCTCTTTCAGTTCTTCTCTACTTTTCTCCAGTTCCTCATAATCGATATATTTTTTCGGATCTATCATCCAGTTCAACGCTATCTGTAGCACAATCGTGAAAAGATTGCTCCAAATCCAGTAAAATCCGACTCCCAACGGCACAAATGCTCCCAAAACCAGAGAAATTCCAACCGAAAGCAGTGTCATCCCGATCTGGTTTAATTTTCCCTGCTCCGCCTGTAACGGATTTAACCTGTTCTGAGCCACGCACAGCAACCATGCTGCCAACGCCGCTGCCACGGGCATTAATAGCGTCACTCCCCCCACCTGGGATGGAATCACGGTCAGGTTAAATCCCAGAAAATTCATAGCTTCCGCCGGAATCGCCGGTTTCGGATTTTTGATGACATCCACCAGACCCATCAAAAGAACCAGCTGTACCGCAAGTGGGATAATGCTCGCGAATGCATTGTATTTTTCCCGTTTGTATAAATCCGCTTGTTTTTCCGCTATTGTGTCCTTATCCCCAAAATAAGTCGCTTTGATATGATTAATTTCCGGCTGCAGCTTCACGATCTTCACACTGTTTTTCTGCACCCAGATGGACAGGGGGAGCAGAATGACCTTGGTGAACAGCGTAAAAAGAATAATTGCCAGGCCATAATTCTTTAACAGCCAATAGCAAAAATACATGAGATAGCCTAGAATTACACCCAGATAGTGATTTATTGTATCCATATATTTCCCTTTCAAATGTCACATTGTGCCACATGGATATGCAGTCTATACTCGTTTTATAGTTTTTACATTTAATATAATAATCATTCTGCTCAATATTGCAAGCATATTTTTCTATTTTCTTAAAATATATTGCTATTTTAAATCAAAAAAGCCCTGCATGGATTACCATACAGAGCTATCAACATTGTTTCTTTCACACTTATACTATTTTTATATCAAATCATTTCACAATTTACTGCACCCCATCAACCTTTCTCCAATGATACACATACTCTTCTGGTTCCGGAAGCAACTCATAATCATATCCAAACATAACATTCAGAACAGTTCGCCAGGTATTAATCCCAGACAATCCTTCAATATCTGCAGAGCGATCCAAGTCTCCCCAGTATACACAATTCAATATGTTTTTCATATAGGAGCTTTCTACCTCTGCATCATACTCCTGTTCCTCATACAAATGCATGCAATGCTTTGCATACCTCACCCCATGATCAGACTGCATGACAATAACAGAACCAGGATCATTTTCCAAAATCAACTCTATCGTTTCTTCTATCCAACTATTTAAAAACTTCAGCTGTTCAATATAAAGACTTTTATCCTCCCAATTCAAGGCATCTTCTTCATTCATCCTGTTACCACCACTATCAAACACAAATCCGGCATGTGGGCATTGCAAATAGCAAATTGAAAGCGTGGGATGCCCCGCAGTCTCCTGCCATATATACTTCATATCATTTAACGCAGATAATAATGCCTCTGCATAAATACTTACGGAGGATTGCTCTGGTATCAACCTAAGAATCACATTATAAACCAGACTCTGGTTCAGAATGTAGTCTGAAATGGTATCCATCCTGTCATTTCCGCTATATTTTGAAATGACATTTACTTCCGCAGTTTCAAGCGCATCCCTGTGATTTACCAGATTAATCCGATATCCCATATTATGGAAAAGCTGATATAACACCGGATTTTCCGTATACTGCATGTTATATTCACTGGCGCCATCTATTTCTGTCACATAATTTAAATTCAAAATATTCGGCAATGTGTCCACCGTATTAATGGACTCCATATTATAGCTGTTCCTCGAACATTGAAATCCCATCTCCTCCAGAAAATTCATAAATTTCTCGTTTTCAAATTCATAATAATGCTCCAAGCTCAATGGTCCACCATACTCATCAAAAACAAAGTAATACACATTAGCCGACTCACTATTTTGCGTAGAAAAATCCGATGATTCCGGTAAAATTTTCTGATTAAAGGTTGTCTTTTTTATAATGTCCGGGATTGCCATCGCCCCATTGAGCAGAATCAAAGCGCCACATACACACACAATAATAGCACAGGGAACCAAAGCATCCCCCTTGCTCTTTTTTAAATATATGAAAAGCAGTGTGTAACACACCAGATATACAACCAGCATATACCCGCCCTTAAAAACAGGGTTGATTTTCAATAAAAATGTATTAACCATATTAAAATTCATAAACATGAGCATAAACAAACATGTAAACAGAGCCGCTTTTTCCGCATTTCTTAAAAAGAGATATCCTCCCAATGTTACCAATGCAGAAACTCCAAGAAATATGCAGAACGGCAGCATAACCTCGTGGAAATCACCTTCTCCCACATTTTGAAAATAAATAAATAGACAAGGGTATGCACATGTCAATATTATGGATGCTGTCACAATTAATTTTTTCTTCATTGTTTCTTTACTCTTTCAATACAAATTACCCTGCTTAATTTTCAGGAACACCCGTCATCAGCTTCCCTTCATGGTCATATTCTATTCCGGTAGCCACATAGTTTTCCGTTTTGTTATCCTCGCTATCCACCTCATATTCAATCAGTTTCCAACGTGCATTTCCCAAACCGTCTTCATAATAACCGCTTGCCATATAATACAGCCGCTCCCTTACCTCATTTTCCTGAATTTCAAAAACGCTCCTTCCATATATCTCATGCGCAATTCCGGCCAACTCCAGAACCGTTGCCATATAATCTGTATGAGATACCGGTACACTACTTTCCTGCAATCCCCCCTTGGAATTTGCCTGTTTTACCAGAAAACATGGGCTCGTTGGATATCCTTGATGGTCACCGTGATCTGCCATAATAATAATGGAAGAAGAATCAAAAACATCTGCATCCCTCATTTGCTCCATATACCGCCCAATCAATCGAAAGGCCCCCTTTGTGCAGGTAATCAGATCAGTATCTTCTACAACCCTTTCCCCATATTCATCGTTCGAATGCGGTGCATGGGAACCGCTGATATGTATAAACTTGTATTGTGGCTTTTCCATAGTAACCTGCAATTTTTCTCGTTCCATCGCATCCCGGAGCGTCAAATTATAACATGTCCAGCAATTGTATTCCGACTCCAGTTTTTTTCGTTCTTCAAATTCATATCCTTTCAGCCATACCACAGGTTTCATTATATCCGGCGCATATTTGCATGCAACAAACTGATATAATGCCACTAAAAATTTCTTCTTATCCGTAATTTTAAAATCCGCTTTTACATAATTATTCGCATTTTCCTTCATTCGTTCCGGTGCCAAATCATTATCCGTGTATAAGCCAAATTCGTATCCTCTGTCCTGTAGTTCGTCCCAATAAATACGCTTATCCGCACAGATTTCATTCACTTCTTCAGATGGATCGCCGCTCCGCAACCAGGTTCCGGAAAATAAATACGGGATTGCCCATCTTGTCTTTGCATAACATGCAGACATATTACTATAATAAACAAATCCATCCAGACTTTGCGCAATATCCGGAGCTTCCGTAAGCATCTGTTCCAAAAACTCCTCATCCGTCATATCCACCAAAAATACCAAAATGTCCCCATTTCCTGACAAACTCAGTAAATTTTTTTCCGTCGCATATCCATTTGGGTTCTTCTTATTTTCGCGTATACACGGTATAAGAAGCAGGACAAGACTGAAAAGCAGCATGGCGCTGATAAAAGCAGCCACTCCCTCCAAAATCTGCCGGATTCTTTCACCCTTACTCAGACACACTATAATGCAAATTCCAATGCAAATCAGCCACAACAATCCGTCCACCAGAAATTCAGCCTGATATTCATTCCATGCAATCGCATGCCCATCCATTTCTCCAAATTCTAACACACCAAAGGTTCCCTGCATCCAGGCAGCAAAACCGATCCCACTCACAATTCCCTCATAGATACAACGCAATCTTCCAGGCAAAAGTAATCCCACGGTGATACATCCTATCAAAAGAACAACACTGCAGAACACTGGCATGTACCAAAAATCACCTATGGTATACCATAAATCATTCCTGTTAACCGCATATAGTTCAAAGGGCGCATAAAGTCCAATTACCACTGACAAAAGTAAAGCTGATAAAAGCAGCCTTCTGTTTTGTATTATCCACTTTTTCATATAATCTCTCCCTTCAATTAACCACAGAAATGATTAAAAATCCACTGCAGCCTTCCATGCAAAGTTCCATCTTCATAAAAACTATCAATTTCAAAATTATCAAAGAATTCTTTTTCTTTATGGAAATATACCACAAAAAAATCAGAATGAAAAGAAAATTTTATCATCAGAATCGAAAAAGCGTATTTCTGTGCACAATTGCACTTTTCTGGGGAAAAACATTATATGTCCTTCTGACATAATCAGGGTATTCAATATATTGAAGACCATGAAAAGCGCATTACATAAAAAAACTGACCCATAAAAAACAGATACCGGCCTGGATAGCCGGTATAAGCAATGAAAACTTTTCATATGAACTTCGTATTCGAAATCTTACCCATACACCAGGATATGGCGAATTATCTGAACTGCATTTAGAACAATCCCCATTCCTGACACAGCAATGAGAAAAATATAAACTCCTCTGTTCTTTTTTATTTTTTCACATATCGCATCCCATACACAAAGAATCACCAGAATCATTGCCATATACAAATAAATCACTGTTCTCAGCATAGACGCGACCACCGTAGGCGTAAAACCCAGTACAAGCTCCGGCGCGCAGCCGATTCCCAGTAACAATATGCAGTGCCAGCGCCTGATCTTCTCCGGGAAGCTCCAACATATAGCGCAGCACGCTGATCCCAGCCAAACCATAAGAGAAAATAATAACGCTATTTGCTCCAGCGTATCCGCTCCCCCTAATAACGGCAACGGTGCCTGATAGGTCATCACATTTTTCCCTGCAAAATAGCTGATAAAATAACAGGTGCTCCAGATACAGTCAATAACTGCGGGAAGTAATGCAACTGCCCTTTTATACCACTTCTTTGTACTGCAACATGTACCCATGAAGCAGCAGCAGGAAAACAAAAAGAATACAGCGCTCGGAATGGACACAAAATGCAGGAAAGCCGTCACCATTCCCATCCTGATCTTATCTGTTACGGACAGCTGAAAATACTCTGGCATCCAGTTTTCGGTATCGCTTAAAATCCGCTGCCTGTTTCCCGGACAGCAGGCAATATAAACCAGCAATCCAATCACAATGCATAAGGAAAGAAGCAACACAGGTGATATCCTTTTTTGCCCATTCCTCCAATATAAAATCATTGCTGCTGCCAACACCAAAAACAGAATTGCCGCCATAAGCTCATGACTGGCACTGTAGAGCACCGCTAAAAACATACTGACCGTCTCTACTGTGGACAAGCTTTTCTGATACTTCACCACCTTCACAGCCCTGTTTATCACATACAGTCCCAATGCAACCACCCATAAATAGTTTGTCGTGGTTGCCATCCATCCTGCACTCGCCATGGATGAAAAAGGAAATGCGCACAGCAACAGGGCAACTGCCCCTTTTCTTTCTTTTCTACAAATATCCAGCGCAAACTCCGCAAAACAGTCCAATTGCAGGAAGAGCAGAACAATCATAAAAATATCGGTGATCTTCCAGATCATATCCGGCAATGCCGCAATCACTGAAAGGCAAATCTCAATGAAAATTCTCGATGAGCCCATAGTATATCTATACCGGGTATATTCGACTAAATTATAATGAAATTTTTCCAATGCCTTACTATAAACCGCGTCGTCCCAGTAATCAGGCCGAATAAAAAAATGAAATGCCGTGAAAAAACAGATGATGAATATCATATATCTGTTTTCTTCTAAAAACTTCTTTGCCACTGCCGATATTGTTCGTCTTTGATTTGTATGTTCCATTCCAGCGCCCCCTGTTTTCAAGCATACCTGATATATTCACCATAATCTCTTCTTCTATTCTAGAAATATACCATAAGACCGACGGAATGAAAAGGAAATTCCCTCATCAATATAAAAATATTCGTAGCATTTTTCAGGCATAACGTTTTTTTGCTCTTCCCGCTTCCACAAATCGTAAGTATATAAATCCTTGCTATCACTTACATACACAGCCCGTCCTCGGTATTGGTGATAAAGTCACGGATTTTTCTCTTTAAAATTGTCCCCTTCGTACGTTCCCGCCACATATCTACTCTCTGCTTATTGGCTAAACGACAACTATTTTCAATCCTGGCCAACCCCCCGGAAGATGAACGCATTCACCTTCCGGCTATATCGTTAAATACCATTATATGTAATTCAGGAAACAATACTTTAAGCACTGCTGTACGATTGCAGCAAAAATAGCATACTCTTTCACCTGCTCGCTAAATTTTCTTCTATTGATGTATCAAAACAAACAGAATCCAGCACTTTCTTCTTTTCATTATGATACACAACAATATTCAATCCATTTCTCTGCACAGAGCACTCTTTTCCCCCTATGACAATGGAACCGCTTCCACTGATATCATATGTCTCCAGCCCATTCCGAAGAGAACCGCTGCAAACCTTTTTCTCATATCCAATATACTCCTCTACCTGTCCTTCTGAAATGACCGCATAATAACAGTAGAAATCCTCTTTTGCCATATCCCCCTGCAATTCGACCTTAAGCCCTGTTTCCCGCAGCTTTTGCACAGTTGCATCCCTTAATCCAACAGCATAATTGCCCTGCGCAGAAATAAAGACACTATATCTGTCATCTTGCAATGCTTCTATATATGTATCCAGATCCGTTATGTGAATTAATTCGCAGTCCTTTCGGACATTCTTATAGGAATCTTTCGTTTTCTCCCACTGTTCGTCAATTTTACCACCTATCGCATATTGATCATTCAGAATGCTCCCCAGACAGGCCGTCAGCTTTTCCGCTCCCCACACATTTGCATGCACACAATCATAACTGTCTGCCGGGAAATCAAAGCCGGACACTTCATATAGTCCCTCTTCATTAAAGTCGTAAAATACCACCTCATGCTTTTGCGCATAATCCTGCAGTGCATAAAATCTGCCCTCATCGGCATTGGCCAATGGCGCGTTTATCAGGATAAGTGAAATGCCTTCCTGTTCACATAACTTACATATTTTATCCATATACGCTTCCAGCAATCCCGGCATTGCTGCATCTTCGCCGACCTTTTCATCTTCATACGAAGTATAAGCATCGTAGCCACACTTTTCCTGCAATGGCGCGTATCCTTTCAACCCATAGCCATCCGCCATCCCGGACAAAGTAAAATCATTTTCTGACAACTCTCCCCATCGCTCATGATATCGAATATTGGGAAAAAAATAACTGCTGATAGACTGTTCCGGATCCAACTCACAAATTGTCCGGATGGCTTCCAGTTTTACGGAAGACCACCTCATATAATCCAGCGCCCTCCTGATGCTGATTTCAGATGTATTCAGAATCGAATCGTTGACCTGGAAGAAATAATAGCAATCTAAAACAAGCACTTTGGGCGATTGATAACGAAGTGCCTCTTTCATCCAGAAATAGGATACAATCGGGCTCTGCTTTTCACTCGCCAGATTATAACTGCATATACCATACCGATCATACAGTTCCTGTGGAACATAAGCGGTCGCCGCAAGACTGCTTCCTAAAAATAATACATCTATCGTATCTTTTTTCATATCATAAAAATCAATATATGCCAGGGTCGTAGGCAACATCTCATCATAGCACAGCTTGGGGATAATAACCTGATACGTAACCCTCAGGCATACACACAAAATACAAAGAAAAACGATTACTTTACCGACAAATCTCCGGAATTTCTGCATTTAGAACCCTCCATAAATGAAGTTCTGAGTCTCATAGCCAAACCCATAGACGCCAAAAACCATAATACAAAGAATCGTCACAATATATATCGCCCAACGGATATAAATGGCTTTGCTTAGAACGAGTTCCCGGATACATGTCCCTTTTTCCTGCATATAATCCGCACAAAACAATATCATAACAGATACAGCCAGCAAACACCATTCTTTCCAGTTTAATCCCATACGTAACAGACTGCCATCAAAAAAAATCCATGGATTATGTACACAGAGCACACTTTTTATCATATGCAGACCGATCCGCAGGCTTTCCGCCCTGAAAATAATCCACGCCAGAGATACCCAGCAAAAAACTCCGACACATTGCATCATTCTGCGCATGCCCGATTGCTCTGATAACTGAAGTGCCCGGTATATCCTGCTTTTTATTGGTCCCATCAGACCTCCGGCTATCTGATATGTCGCATGCATCATACCCCAGAATAAAAATTTATAACCGCTTCCATGCCAGATGCCACTGCACATAAATGTTATGAACAGATTTAGATATTGAATCCATTTTCCTTTTCTGGAACCGCCCAACGGAATATAGATGTAATCGCGAAGCCATTCACTAAGCGAAATATGCCATCTTCTCCAGAATTCCTTTATAGAGACGGCAAAATATGGGCGTCGAAAATTGTCTTTCAATTCAACGCCAAATAGTCCGGCAATTCCCTGAGAAATCGTAACACATGATAAAAAATCTGCATAAAGCTCAACACTGTATAAGGCGCCTGCCACTAATACATAGCCCCCCATATACTTTGCAGGATGGTCAAAAACGGCATTTACTACAACCGCTGCCCTGTCCGCAATCATGAACTTCACAAAAAAGCCCCATAAAATCAGCTGTGCCCCTTTGACAAACCCTTTTTCCTCAAACAAATGACCAGTATATAGCTGCTCTGCCAGCTGTGCGTAGCGTGGGATCGGCCCCTGCACAATCTGCGGGAAAAAAAGAAGAAACAGTGCATATCTGGCTGGATTCTTCTGAGCACTTATTTTACCATTGTAAATGTCTGACAAATAGGATACAATCTGCAGCGTATAAAAAGATATCCCCAGCGGTACGATCCATTGAAAGGTGCTTCCCGAAATAAAATTCCAGTTCTTAACCAAAAACCATGGAATAACCACCACCAAAAGTGACAAAATCAATGTCATCCTTTGCAGGAAACGATGCGACTCTGCATACTTTCCTCTCAAATAATATATCACCAGTCCGGAAGCATATGATAAAAATCCCGAAATAATCAGTATCCAAAATCCATCTTTACTCAATACCGCATAAAATGCAATACTGCCCGCAAGTAAAACTTCCCATCGAAAACGTAGCGGAACTGCATAATATATAATCAATAGCAATGCCAAAAAAGCGTAAAACCCCAATGATATATACATCATATACTTTCCTCATGCTTTCAGCTCAGATATAGACATGCCTGCTTTCGCTCAGATTCATACATATTTATCTTTTATTTATATGTCCCCGCGATTGCAATTTCTGTTGCCATATCAATTGTATTTATAATGATATTTTCTGTTTTTCCTTCAATGCATTACCTGCCATACATCATCATAACCTTAAAAATTATGGCATAAATGCATGAAAAAAGCAATATAGAAAGCTGTCACGTTTTAAAAGATAGTAATAGTTCAGCCAAATTTGAACTGTTACAAAAGATACCTTTCAACTCAAAAAATTAACATGGGAATATTGAAATGATGCCATGAATAGAATTAAAAAGCATTATAATAGACTCTATAGAAAAACTTTGATACGAAGGATCCTGCATGAAAGATACAAACTGCAATGGCATTCGAGCTCTGTAACTGCTATGAACCTGAAATCAGATTGTAAAATGCTTCTTCTCTAACAGTCCCATTACAGGTGTATTCACTGGAAATTCCGTGTTTCTGCGCTGTTGCCCCATGCCTGCAGACTCTTCTCCCAGCATCCAACGATAATAGGCTGCCTTTGCACATTCTTGAGCAAAAATCTCATCCATTTCCACAACATGGTTGAGCACTACAGTTCCTCCGGCCAGTGTATCGGAAAGGATCATCGATATTATATGGCACATGTTAATGACACAGGAATGAGACCATCTGAGACGTTTTGATATAAAATCAGTAGCATTTCTTGCTCTCGGCCATTATGGGGCGAGAATTTTTTCCATTTCCTCAACTATTTCTGACAAACGGGACTTCCACTCACTATCTTCCACCCCATCCAGCATTTTCAACAAACCCTCATTGGTTTCTCTTGCCTCTTCATCATTTAACTCTTTTATTCTCCTTTCCACTTCCTGTTCTCCAATTGTTTTGTTTTGATATGCCAATTCTATATCTATTACCATATGAATATATTCAATACTTTGCATCATTTCTAATAAATATCCATCCGCATCAAAAATATTGTATGTATCTAATAAATTGTTTTGTGCCATGCCAAGCGCTCTTCGTTTCGTTAATAGAGCCTGATATGTACTACTTGATATGGTAGATACATATGGTTCGCTCGTTAATAAAACTTCAAGAGGCAACACTGGTGAAAACGAGACATTTTTCAAATATTCGGCTTTGCCCTCACCATTATTAATCAATAAATCATATGCAATTAATGCTGCTATCACTTTTTCCTCTGACAATAGTTCCTCATCGAAAACCTCAAGAAAATCAATTGTTTTATTGCGCTCTATTCTCGCAGTATCATAATTTGTGAATACAATCGCAAGCGTCACCCCCAATATTGTTGCAACTACTGTAATAACATAGTCATTAAAGCTTTCACTAAGGAAAAATCTTTCTATTTGTTCTTTCAATATGCTGCTTTTGAAATTCTTTTTTTTATTTGTTTTTTTATCATCCTTTATCCAAAATGCCTTATACTCCTTAATGATACATGAACCAATACCAATAAGAAAAAACATTATTGTAATCAGTGTCATCTCATTTATTCTCCAGTAACCTTTGCATAATGGTTATGGCATCCTCCCTTCTCATAAGTCCTACTCTTTCCGCAGCTATTATAATTTGTCAGAAAGTTTAAGTAGCTAACTTGTGCTTTCTGTGTATAAAATTTTCAGGAGATTAGCGCAACATTCATTATAGAAGTCTAAATCTGCGGTTTCCTATGACCGAACAGGGAATGCAAAACCCCTAAGATCATTCAGTCTTCACTAACAAAAAATTTTTTTAATTGCTCATATCTCTCCTGCTCTATATTTAATTTATTATTTTGGTCAACATAATCTATTTTAAATTGATGGCGGCCAAATGCTATACCAATAATATTTCCGTTATCCCATCCATTAAATGAATATGCTCTTTCATCTGGTCTAATATCAGCCTCTGAATATGTTGCTGTAAACCAGGCAAGCTTACCTTTTGTATCAAAAAAATAGAAATTATATTCCATTTCAAAATTTGATGATTTTGCAACCCTGACAGTTAATCCTAAATTATCTACCAGCTCTTTTAATTCTCCATCCAGGTAACTGATTCCATCCGAGTAAAAATTGCTGAACGCCATTACACCATTTGTCTTATAGTTATCTAACAAATTAATCAATTCTTTTTTATGTTTATCAGAAAATGCCCAATGTCCATTAGCATCTCTTGTATCCGTTTCCTTATCACTATAATATGTCCCCAAAAAAGAAATGTACATATCCTTATCAGTTTTCATAGGATTTCCATATAAAAAAATATTTGTTCCTGCCATTTTTTTATCACTGACAAGAATAGAAGTGGAATCATTTAAAACGAATGATATCATATATCCATTATAAGATTCCATTTCATAAATCTCATATCCAATTTCCCTGGCCTTATCAAATACATTTAAATCTTCATATTTTACTATATCAGATACATCTATACTGTTTTTATCGACATCAATTTCCACTGCTCCCTCATACGCTACTGTCCCAGGAACGGTTCCATTCGGAAAATATTTATCAGGACTTGTGCCAACATATGAATAAATGTCCACACGCTCCACGTTCTTAGATAATGATAGCGTTGTTCTTCCATAAGGCAATTGCCCTTCAAATAATACCTCATTTTGATTATTGTCGATTAATAGTAATAATATCCAGCCTGGTACCCACTAATATATTCAGCTATGTCACGTATAATATTGTCATCCTTATCAGAATATTGTAGCACCGCAACATCTAATCCCATTTCAGTAGCTGTCATTGCTAATGAAAGCAAATCAAATACCTCAGTATTAATTGTATATTCCTCTCCGAATGTAGGTGAAAAACCAGCTAACGCATCACTCATATTGGATGCAAACCCAAATGTTTCAGTAGTCACAAATGTAATTATCATGTCATTATGATTTTCTGGCATATAAAAATGTACTGGATTCGCTAATATACCTGTTCCTGCTGAATCACAGCGATATGCCTTTGAACTTATATCATATACCACTTCTACCTTCCTCTCATCACCACAAGCGACTAATAAACAACACACAAAAATCAAGATACTTATTAGAATATATTTTTTATTCATATTTTTTAGCCATTCCTTTCGCTTCGCTCTGACACAAACAAGCGGTGGCCTTGCGCCCCAACGGTAATGTATCATGATTCATCCTGATGGTCACCTGATGTTTGTAAAGGGCTGCACCCTGCCATCTCTTATAACCACTGCTACTTTTGTCTATGCTCTGAGATGCATCTGTCAGACGTTTGCCAACTGACATTCCACCACATTTTCGGTATTTACTTTTTGGCTACGCCTATTATCATATAGATAATACTTTTTCCACGATATTTCGTGTTTGTTGTCATTCATATTATACCGGATTTAGGTGCTGCTTTGTTGCTAACGTATCAAAAAAATTAAATTTGCTTGATTCTCGAGCGTTTAGACACATTATTAGTATAGAACTTCTAAACTATCATAAAACAATTTTTATATAAATTCGCTTATTTTGTCAAGTTTGGTAAAACAAAGTCAAATCCCGTCAATTCATGGAAAAAATAAAACTTTTTCGCCAGGATAACCGCATAAAGTTACAATAAAGTTACAAAAGTAATGGTTTGCCCATT
>CAJUEL010000002.1 GCA_910585455.1 uncultured Eisenbergiella sp.
TTTGCTTTTTGCACAATTCAGGTATTGACAAAAGTCACTACATAACAGTTCAGACGTGTCTGAACTGTTACCGAAATGTTTTTCCCCGGAAAAAATTCACTTGCTATTGTTTATTAAGTTTGTTATATTTGACGTATGACAACGCATCACCCAATCTTAAGCTTCCGGATGCGTTTTCTATTCCGGGCATCGCCCATGGAATCCGAATTCTGGCTTTTCGCCACAGTTCAAACAGACATTTGGTACAGTGCTTGCAGGCGGAAGGTTCGTTTCCTTCTGTAAGCGACACAAAAGCACGCTCACAACAGGAGGAGAAGGAATGGAAGATGACAGACAGGTACAGCCTGTGCAGGAACACGTACGGGACATAAACAGTAAGGAAATTTTCAGGAATCCAAAGCTGTGCTCTCAGTTTTTGCGGGATAATGTGAATATTCCGCAGCTGAAACAGATAAAGCCGGAGGATATCGAGGACGTGACGGAACGGTATCAGGCTTATCTGGGGGTAGAATTTGAATCGGATACGGTCAAAAAAATCCGGTTAAAAGATGAATACGGAAAACAGGAAAAAACGCCGCTCTATCTTGTGTCGCTGATCGAACACAAAAGCGATGTGGATCATGACATTATGATGCAGCTGCTTCGATACATGGTTTGCATCTGGCATGAATACGCAAAAGAAAAGGAACGGGAGAAAAAAGGAATTTCTCATCAAAAGGGCTTTCAGTATCCGCCGGTTTTGCCGATAGTCTATTATGAAGGAACCGGTAACTGGACGGCATCCCGGCATTTAAGCGACCGGATACAGGCAAGCGACGTGTTTGGACGGTATGTGCCGGATTTTCATTATGAGCTGGTGCGGATACACAGCTACAGCAATGAGGAACTGCTCGATCGTGGAGATGAGATGTCATTGCTCATGCTGCTCAACAAGCTGCAGAATCCGGAGGATTTCCATAAATTCCGGCTGTCACCGCCCGAAAAGCTGGCTGATATCCTGAAAAACGCCGATCCGCATATCATAAAGCTCATGCAGGACGTGATGTACAGTCTGATGATGAAGATGAATATACCGGTGGAGGAAGCCAATGAGCATGTAAAGGCGATGGGAGGGAATCAGATGGGATATTTATTTGAAAATATGGAGAAGATGGATATACAGGCGGAGCGTCGGAACACAGCAGAGGCAAGAAAGCGGGCGGATGAAGCGGAGCAGCGTGCGGATGAGGCGGAACAGCGCGCTGCCAAAGCGGAAAAGCAGCTGCAGGAAATACAAAAGGAAATGCACAATTCAAAGGATGCAGAACGGCAATTACGGGAGCTGGAAGAAAAAAACGCAGCGATAAGAAAAGAAAGTGAACATAAATCCTATATAGCCGCCTGCAAAGAGTTTCATTGCACGAAAGAGGAAGCAGTAGAGCGGTTTGCTGAAAAATTCAAGGCAGATTTTGGGGACAGCATCCAAAGGAGCCGTGAAATCGCGAAGGAAAAAGTAGAATTGTATTGGAAAGAAGCATAAAGGTTGGAGTTTGGCATGCACATGTATGACTTTTTTAGATCATTGCAGGGGTATCCCTGCACATAACAGAAAGCAATTTCCATTGTCCGATTGACGGGCAGCCTGCTTTTGTGTAAACTGTTCCTATAAGAACGAACAGCAGAAAAGAGATGATGCCCATGAATTACATTGTGCTGGATCTGGAATGGAACCAGGCCTCAAACAACAATGACCCCAGAAGCAGGCAGCTCGCCTTTGAGATCATTGAAATCGGCGCGGTAAAACTGAATAATCACATGGAAATCGTGGACACCTTCCATGAGCTGATCCGCCCGCAGGTCTATGGAGAAATGCACTGGGCGACGGAGAAGCTGATTCAGATTCACATGTCGGAGTTAAAAGACGGCAGGCTGTTTCCGGATGTGATGCGGGACTTTCTTGCATGGTGCGGACCGGAGCACATGTTTGGCACATGGGGACCGATGGATTTGACGGAATTGCAGAGAAATATGGTCTTTTTCGGGATGGAGCCCTTGGGGGATGGGCCGGTCCGTTTTTATGATATTCAGAAATTATTCAGCCTCGCGTATGAGGACGGCAAGAGCAGGAAAAGTCTGGAATATGCGGTAGATTTTCTGAAGCTTGTGAGGGAGGGACCCTTCCACAGGGCGCTCAGTGATGCCTGGTATACGGCGCTGGTCATGCAGCAGATCAAGGATCCGGCAGCGCTGCAGAAGGTGTCCTTTGATACCTTTACCCTGCCGAAGGATCATAAATCAGAGATCCACGCTGTTTTTGACAATTATGAAAAATATATATCCCGGGCGTTTGCGGATAAGGAGGAGCTGATGGCGGACAAGGAAGTGATCGCTACCAGATGTTACCTGTGCCACCGCAATCTGCGGCGGAAAATCAAATGGTTTTCCTGGAACGGCAAACAATATTTCAGTCTTTCTTATTGTGACAAGCACGGCTATATGAAAGGGAAAATACGCATCCGGAAAGCGGAAAACGATATGGTCTACGCGGTCAAGACCACCAAATTCGTATCGGAAGAGGGCGCGGCGGCGATACAGGCCAAAAAGGAGCGGGTGAGAGAGCTGCGCAGACAACACAGACACAAAGGGCATTGACGGAGATACTCCATCAATGCCCTTTCTATCGGCAGGCGATCAGCTAAAAATGGTCATTCGTATATCGGTCAAAATCTATGATCATGTTGCGTTTCCGCTTTCGGCTCATAATCGACTGGCGGCGTTTTTTGAGCCTGCGGTTGCGCAGAACCTTATACGTAATAAAAAGAAGGAGTACGACAGCCACAATGCAGCCTGCAGCGATGCCGACCCGCCGGATATCCAGCAGCAGGATATCGCTGTTTCTCACAGTTGCCTGGGAGGCGCTATGGGGCAAAAGGGAACGAAGCCGCGTCAGAATGGAGCCGGATGCGCCGGAATCCTCCGCCTGGCTGTCCTCTTTGGGAACCGCGTTGAAATCAAAAACCGCCATATTCCGGGAAAACAGGATCGGCGCAGTCCCCAGGTCCTGTCCCTGATAGCTGTAATGAATGAGCGCAGCCTGATTTCCGGTCAGACCTTCATAGGTCAACCTGGAAGTCACGTCCGCAAGGGAAAGATTTGCGGGAAGCACCACACGGGCATCCGGATCAATGAAAAGGATCGGTTCGTTGTTGCCGAAAATATTGCCCTCGGTTATAAAGCTGCTGTTGTTTCTGACGCTATAGGTCATGTCGTGTTCGGCGGCATTCGTCGCATTGAAATTGCTGAAGCCGTAATTAAACAGAGAGATGGTATCCGTAAACTGCATTGGAGACTCGTCCTGCATGACTACGCAGACCAGCTTGAGGCCATCCTTTTCCGCGCAGGAAACCAGGCTTTGCCGGGCGATGCTCGTATAGCCCGTCTTGCTGCCAACCAGATATTCATAGGCGTAATCCTTGCCTGGAAGCAGATTGTTCTTGGTGCTTGCGGTCAGCTCCTGGGAGAGCGTAGGGCTTTGGGGCATCACATAACTGGGCGTGCTGGACATTTTGCACAACAGCTCATCGGCAAAATACTGCCGTGCAATCAGCATCAGATCATAGGCTGTGGTATAATGCTCATCGTCGTGCTTCCCGTTCGTGGTGACGAAATGGGAATCTGCGCAGCCCAATTCCTGTGCCGTCTGATTCATCAGCTCCACAAAAGCCGGAATGCTGCCGCTGACATGCTCCCCGATGGCGTTGGCACATTCGTTTGCCGAGCCGACCATCAGCGCGTACAGCGATTGCTCCATTGTGAGGGAATCCCCGATTTTGATGCCGATATTGGCATCCTCCCACCAGTTGATGCTGTTGATCGCATCCGCCGAATATTCCACCATTTCATCCAGGGCAGAATGCTGCCGCGCAATATAAGCGGTCAGAATTTTGGTCGTGCTGGCGGGATAAAGTCTTTCATGCACATTCTTCTCATATAAAACCGTACCGGTATTTGCTTCCACCAAAATGGCGGATTTTGCGCTGACGGCGGGACCCTGCGGCCACCCGGCAATCTCATTGCTTTCCACTGTCATGAGCTTATTGCTCTCCGCAAGCGCACGGTAATCGACCGGCTCCGCCTGCACGGTCAGAAAAATCCGGGACATCATCCCCAGACTGACGCCTGCCGCCATGACGATAGAAAAAAAATGCCTGCCGGTCTTACCGGACAAATAATGGTTGTTTTTCAGCAGATTCGATATATTCCATAATTTTTTCATGCTTCAATTCCTGATAACAGATTTTCTTATTTACAGTTTTTATGGTTCCTGCGGTTCTGTGCTGCTGTGCAGAGCCGTCCGCGAACGGCAAAAATTCACGCCGCCGGCGGTTTCAAACCGTATCTTTATATTATATTCGCACTTTCCTGTTGTCAATTATATTTTTAGCGCATTCTTAATCTTTTCAACTCAAAAAAAATGTAGTATAATAGCGACGGTTTGCAGGAGCATCCAATTGATCATTTCCTTATTATTAATGTTCATTGTGCGATCGGTGAAATGTGTTGTTTCATTGCGGAAGCTGAAAGGAGAATGGATATGCGTTTGCGAAATATTACCGGGTCCCGGGAAGCGATAGGGGAGAGCCGGTTTGTTGTGCATGAGCCGGAACAGTATCCGGGGAAATGGCGGGAGCTGTTTGGAAACGAGAACCCGCTTTGTGCCGAAATCGGCATGGGCAAGGGCAGATTCCTCATGGAAATGGCAAAACAGCATCCGTCGGTCAACTTCATCGGCATCGAGAAATATTCCAGCGTGCTGCTGCGCGCCATACAGAAAATGGAGGAGCTGGAGCAAAGCGGGCAGGCTCCTGCAAATATAAAGTTTATCCGCATGGACGCGGAGGACATCACGAAGGTTTTCGGGGAAGGGGAGCTGGACAGAATTTACCTGAACTTTTCCGACCCCTGGCCCAAGGAGCGGCACGCGAAGCGCCGCCTGCCCTCGGGACAGTTTCTGGCCCGCTATGACCGGATTTTAAAAAAGGACGGCGAGCTGGAATTTAAGACGGACAACCAGGAGCTGTTTGATTTCGCGGTAGGAGAGCTGGAGGGCGCGGGCTGGAAGGCGCGGGAGCTGACCCGGGATCTGCACGCGGACGAGAGGCTCTGCGAGGGAAATGTGATGACGGAATATGAAGAACGCTTTTCCAAAATGGGAAATCCGATCTGCAAATATATCATTTACCGATGAGAGGAGGAGAAAATCATGTATCTGTTTTATTTTCTGGTATGGGTGATTTTTAACGGACAGCTCACGATGGAAATTGCACTTTTCGGGTTCGTGGTTGCTGCCGTAGTCTATGCGTTCACCTGTAAATTTCTGGACTGGAGCCCGGGAAAGGATTTGTTTCTGCTCAAAAAAGCGGTTTGCCTGCTGCGGTATGCGTGGCTTTTGATCCAGGAGGTGGTCAAGGCGAACATTGCGATGATCCCGATGATTCTGGCGCCCGACAGGGAACCGGAGCCGGTCATCGTGAAGGTGCATACGAAGCTGAAAACGAAAACCGCCCGGGTGCTGCTGGCCAATTCCATCACGCTGACGCCGGGAACGATCACGGTCACGATGGAAGGGGACGAGCTGACAATACACTGTCTGGACAGGTCGGTTTCGGAAGGATTGCAGGACAGCTCCTTTGAACAGGCGCTGCTTAAGCTGGAGGAAGGAAGGGATAGAAAATGACGGATACTGCATTACAGAATGCCTATCAGATCGTGCTGACCTGCGCGCTGGTTTTTCTGGCGCTCATGGTCATATTTTGCCTTATCCGCGCTGTGCGGGGGCCCAGGGTGGCGGACCGCATCGTGGCGACCAATATGATGGGAACGATGGTCATGGTAGCCATCGCGATTCTGGCGATTTTGCTTAAGGAAGGCTATCTGGTGGATATCTGTATCATTTACGCGATGATCAGCTTCCTGGCGGTGATCGTGCTGACCAAGGTATATATGGGCGTTTATCAGGAAAGGAAGAAAAAGGAGGAGGAAGGAAAATGACGCTGGAATGGATTCGTTTTGTCGTTGGAACGGTCGTTTTGTGTATCGGGCTCGCCACCTTCGCGCTGGAGGTGTTCGGCGTTTTCCGGTTTCATTTCGTGCTGAACAGGATGCATGCGGCGGCAATCGGGGATACGCTGGGAATCGGCATTTCCCTGATCGGACTGATCATTTTTTCGGGATTGAGCTTTACGAGCCTGAAAATGTTTCTTGTGATCATCTTTTTGTGGTGCGCGTCCCCGGTGTCCTCGCATCTGATCGCCAGACTGGAGGCGACCACGAACGAGGAGCTGGAGAGCTTTTGCGAAGTGGAGAAGTGATGCCCGTCAAAGAGGGCAGGAGGTATCAATATGAGAGTATTCACATATATCCTGATGAGCTTTCTGATCATATGCGCGATCTCGGTCACGCTTTCCAAAAAGCTTTTGAATTCCATCCTGATTTTTATGTCATACAGCCTGGTCATGTCGATCATCTGGATGCTTTTGGAATCGCCGGATCTGGCGATCACAGAGGCGGCGGTCGGCGCGGGCGTGACCAGCGTGCTCTTTTTTGTGACGCTGAAAAAAATTCATGCCATGGGAGGGGAGGACGGCGAACATGAAGAAAAATAGCGCGTTTGCCCGGTGGTTTTACGGAGAAAAGGATACGCTGCTTGACCGGGTGGAGATGAAGCCGCAGCCGGAATATCAGAGAAAGGAATCGGATTATCAAAAGCTTTTGGAAAAAAGAAGGCAGCTGTTTGCGCAGATTTATGACGAGCCGAACCGGAAGCTTAAGGCATTTGGCCTGATGTACCGGATCGCGGCGATCATTTTCTGCCTGATGCTGATTTTTATCATGCTGATGACGGTATCCTGGCTGCCGGAAAACGGGAACCCGGACAATCCGGTCAATAACGAGGTGTCCGCCCGGTATATTGAAAACGGGCTGCAGGAGACGGGAGCGGTGAACATTGTCACGGGCATGATTCTGGACTATCGTGCCTTCGACACCTTCGGGGAATCCAACGTGCTGTTCATCGCGACTGTGACGGTGCTCATTCTGCTGCGCCTGGATCCGGAGAAGAAGGCGAAAATCAAAAAGAAGATTCCCCTTTACCAAAAGCCGCTGGATGAAATGACGGTGGAGGAGGCGGAAGCCCATGACCGGGTTTACGAGCCGAAAAATGATCTGATTTTGCAGAAGGTCGCGGGCTTTTTGGTGCCCATCATCATTATTTTTGGTATTTATGTAATTTTGAACGGACATATTTCACCGGGCGGCGGTTTCTCCGGCGGGGCGATCATCGGCGCAGGGCTGATTTTATATCTGAACGCCTTTGGCTTTGAAAAGACGGAGCGGTTTTTTACCGAGAAGACCTATAAATGGACATGCTTTGGCGCGTTGTCCTTTTACTGCATCGCAAAGAGCTATTCCTTTTACACCGGGGCAAACCATCTGGAGAGCGGCATTCCGCTGGGAACGCCGGGAGCGATTTTGAGCAGCGGGCTGATTCTGCCGCTGAACATCTGCGTCGGCCTTGTGGTTGCCTGTACGATGTATGCGTTTTATGTGCTGTTTCGGAAGGGGGGCTTTTAAATGCTGGGACCGAATTTATTCATCAACTATGGAGAAGCGGTGGCGGTCATTTTGTTCGGAATCGGCTTTTCCAATCTGCTGCTGCAGCGGAATCTGATCAAGAAAATTCTCGGCCTGAATATCATGGATACGGCGATTTATCTGTTCCTGGCGGAAAAAGGATATATTGCCGGACGCATCGCGCCCATTGTGGTGGACGGGGTGCAGGAGGTGGAGGCGTACATCAACCCGATCCCCAGCGGTCTGGTGCTGACGGGAATCGTGGTTTCCGTGTCCGTCACGGCGATCATGCTGTCCCTGACGATCCGCTTATACCGCAGATACCATACGCTGGATCTGGATGAAATTTCCTTAAGGCTCAGAAAGGAGGAGCTGAAATGAATTTCGTACAGAATTTTCCGTTCTTTTCCATTGTGCTGTCCATGTTTTCGGGCACGATCAGTTCTGTTCTTCCGGAAAAGGCGGCAAAAATATTAAATACCGTGCTGATCAGTCTGGTGGGGCTCATGTCCGGGATCCTGCTGGTTTATCTGATGGAAACGGGGGAGCCCTATGTGTATTGGATGGGGCATTTCCCGGCACCCTGGGGCAATGAGATCCGCGCGGGCGTCCTGGAAGCGGGCATGGCGCTGTTTTTCTGCATCATCATGCTGCTTTCCATCATGGGCGGGCGCAAGAAGCTGTTCGGTGAGGTGGAGTACAGCAAGCATAACCTGTACTATATTTTAGTGAATCTCCTTTTGAGCTCCCTGCTGGCGCTGGTGTATACCAATGACCTGTTCACGGCGTATGTGTTCGTGGAGATCAATACGATTTCGGCGTGCGGGCTGATCATGATCCGCCAGAACGGCAGGACCATTGAGGCGGCGGTGCGCTATATGATCATGAGCCTTTTGGGCTCCGGTCTGTTTCTGATCAGCCTGTGCATGATCTATGACCTGACCGGGCATCTGCTGATGAGCAATATCAAGGAGTCCGTCGCCGTGCTTGCGGCGCAGGGAGAATACCGGGTGCCGCTGATGGTGACCATCGGTCTGATGTGCGCGGGCCTTGCCATCAAGAGCGCGCTGTTCCCCTTCCATTCCTGGCTGCCCGACGCCTATGGTTACTCCACGGTTTCCTCGGCGGCGATTTTGTCCAGCCTGGTATCAAAGGGATACATCTTTTTGCTGATCAAGATCATTTACCGGGTGATCGGCTTCGATATCGTCATGCAGAGCCGGATCATCGATATTCTGTTTATTTTCGGGCTGATGGGAATGGTCTTCGGGTCGCTGAGCGCGATCCGGGAGAGCGATATCCGCAGGATGATCGCCTTTTCCAGCGTGGCGCAGATCGGCTATATTTATATGGGCTTCGGGCTGGGAACGGAAGCGGGCATGACGGCGAGCGTTTTCCACATCCTCTCCCATGCGGCGACCAAGTCGCTGCTGTTCATCGCGGCGATCGGCCTGACGGACGTTTCCGGCGGAAGCAGGCAGTTCTTTGATCTGACAGGTGCGGGATACCGGAACAAAATGGCGGGCGTGGCTTTTACGGTGGGATCTCTTTCCATGGTGGGCGTTCCCATGTTTTCCGGCTTTGTGAGCAAGCTTCTGTTTGCGGAGGCGGCCATCGGCCATACTTACAAGATGCTCCCGGCGGTCATGGTGCTGGCTCTCAGCACGATCTTAAACGCGATCTACTTCATGAAGACGGTGCTGCGCATCTATGTGCCGGAGCACAAGGCGGATTATGAAGTCATCACTGCGAAGGATGAAAAGGAGTACGCCGTCACGGTGGCATGCTTTATCCTGTTAAATATTGCGCTTGGCATGTTTTCCCAGCCGGTACAGAGCTGGATTCATGCGGGGCTGGCTATGTTTGGTTGATGGAAATGGAGACGACTATGAATGAATCTGTGACAATTTTATTTCCGGTCATACTGCCGGTGCTGGCGGGGCTTTTGCTCCTTGCCGGCAAGGAGCCAACAAGAAAAAATTCTCTGGCGTGGTATACGGGAACCGTTCTTGTCGTGACGGCGCTGCTTTCGCTGGGGATCATCTGCGGGAGGGAGGCTTCCTTCACCCTGTTTTTCCTGACGGGAAGGCTTCCGGTATATTTCCATATTGACAGCGTGGGAAAAATATTTGCGGCGATCGTGACCGTCGTATGGGTGCTGGCGGGGTTCTTTTCCTTCGAATATATGAAAAAGGAAAAGGAAACGAAACGGTTTTTCGGCTATTATCTGATTGGATACGGCATTGTGCTCGCGCTGGATTTTTCCGGGAACCTGATCACCTTCTATGCGTTCTATGAAATGATGACGCTTCTGACCATGCCCCTGGTGCTGCAGGAACGCACACGGGAATCCATCATGGCGGCGTTAAAATACATGTTTTATTCCTTCTGCGGCGCTTACATGGTGCTGTTCGGACTGTACTTTGTGTACCGTTATGCGAATACCTTAAGCTTTACGGCCAAGGGCGTTCTGGATCCCGCCCTGATGGAGGGACAGGAAGGGCTGCTGCTTCTGGTTGCGTTTTTCATGATACTGGGCTTTTCCGTCAAGGCGGGCATGTTTCCCTTCCATGGCTGGCTGCCTGTCGCCCATCCGGTTGCGCCCGCTCCCGCATCCGCAGTGCTGTCCGGCATCATCGCGAAGGCGGGTGTGCTGGGGGTGATCCGCGTGATCTTCTATGTGTTCGGCGACGATTTCCTGCGGGGGACCTGGGTACAGACGGTTCTGCTCATTTTGAGCCTGGTAACCGTATTCATGGGCTCCATGCTCGCCTATATTGAAAAAGGGCTGAAAAAACGGCTCGCCTATTCCACGGTGAGCCAGGTTTCCTATATTCTGTTCGGGCTGTTCATGATGGATGCCTCCAGCGTGACGGGTTCCCTGCTGCATGTGGTTTTCCACGCGTTTATCAAGGGCGGACTGTTCCTCTGCGCGGGAGCCATTATTTATCAGACCGGCAAGCATCAGGTGGAGGAGCTTTCCGGAATCGGCAAGGAAATGCCGGTGACGATCTGGTGCTTTACGATATGCAGCCTGGCGCTGATCGGTATTCCGCCTGCCAGCGGCTTTATCAGTAAGTGGTATTTGTGTGTGGGAGCGCTTCATACAGGGATGCCCGTGTTTTCCTGGCTGGGCCCTGTGGTGCTTTTGGTGAGCGCTCTGCTGACGGCGGGGTATCTGCTTCCCGTAACGATTCAGGGATTTTTTGTGGGAAAGGATTACGACTACGCATCCCTTGTGAAAAAGGAACCGGTCAAAATGATGGTAGCGCCGGTCCTGATTCTTACGGCGCTCGCGCTGCTTTTGGGCATCGTGCCGCAGGGGCTTTTGCAGAGCTTTTCGGATATTGTAGCGCAGATGCTTTGAAAGCCGGTTTAGGAGGTTTAAGATGAGTCCTATGATGATGCTGGCGGCAATTTTGCTGCCGATACTTGGCGGGGCGCTTGTGCCGGTCCTGCCCTTTAAGAAGCGGATAGCGATGGAGGTCTATCTGGAGGCGCTCGTATTGGCCACGAGCGTTCTGGTGTGGATGATTCTGGCGGAGGGACCGGGGGAACGCTTCCCGATCGTGAAGTTTGTGAACAATCTTTCCCTGTCCTTAAAGCTGGACGGCTGCGGCATGGTGTTCGCGGGGCTGGTGAGCGCCCTGTGGCCGCTTGCCATGCTGTATTCCTTTGAGTATATGACGAAGGAGAAGCATGAAAAGATTTTTTTCATGTTCTATACGATGACATACGGGGTCACGCTTGGCATTTCCTTTGCGGAGGATATGCTGACCATGTACTTTTTCTATGAGCTTCTGACGCTGGTGACAGTGCCGCTGGTGCTGCATACGCTGACGCGGGAGGCGGTGCTCGCTTCCCGGAAATACCTGTATTATTCCCTGGGCGGCGCGGCGTTTGCCTTTATCGGGCTGGTATTTTTGATGATCTACAGCACCACGATTGATTTCACCTTCGGCGGCGTGCTGTCTCCGGAAACGGTAGGGAATAAGACGAATGCGCTGCTGTTCATTTATGTGGTCGCGTTTCTGGGGTTTGGCGTGAAGGCGGCTGTCTGCCCGTTCAACTCCTGGCTGCCGGAGGCGGGCGTAGCGCCCACTCCCGTGACGGCGCTTTTGCATGCGGTGGCGGTGGTAAAGGCGGGCGCTTTCGCGATCATCCGTCTGACCTTTTACAGCTTCGGCACGGATTTCCTGGTCGGGACCTGGGCACAGTACGTGGTGATGGGAATCGTGATATTCACCATTTTCTACGGCAGCAGCCGGGCGGTGAAGGAAACCCACATCAAAAGGCGGCTGGCCTACTCCACAATCAGCAATCTTTCCTATGTGCTGTTCGGGGTGACGATCATGACGCCGCTGGGGCTGGTGGGCGCGCTTTCCCATCTGGTGTTCCACGCGGTCATGAAAATATGCTCCTTCTTCTGCGCGGGCGCGATCATGCATCAGACCGAAAAGCATTATGTGCATGAGCTGGACGGAATGGGCAGGAAGATGCCGATGGTGTTCGGTATTTTTACCGTCGCCTCTCTGGCGCTGATGGGGGTGCCGGGACTGTGCGGTTTCATCAGCAAATGGAATCTGGCGAACGCCGCGGTGATGAGTGAAAACTGGCTTGCCTATGTGGGAATCGGTGTGCTTTTGATTTCCGCCCTGCTGACGGCGATCTACATGCTGACCATCGTGATCCGGGCGTTTTTCCCGCCGGCTGGCTTTGACGCAGGGCAGATTGCAGAGTATCGGGATCCGAACTGGCTGATGCTTCTGCCGCTGTTTGTATTTGTGGTATGCATGGTGGTGTTCGGGCTGCATTCCGCGCCGATCGTACAGTTGTTTACGGACATTTCCAACGGGGTGATGTGAGATGGGAAAAGATTATATATTGTTGCTGCTTTTGTGCATTCCCTTCCTCGGGGCTGCCCTTTCCTACGGGATCGGCAGAAAAAGCAAAGAAAAAAGAAATCTCTTTGCCGCCTGTGTGGCAATTGCGGAATGCGCTGCGTTTTTCGTCCTGTTTCTGCTGTTCTTTGTGGGGCAGGAGGGCGGCTTTCGGCAGATGTATGTGAAAACCGGCGGCTTCGGCATGGGACTGCATTTGTGTCTGGACGGCTTCCGCAGCCTTTACTGCTTTGTGGCGACCTTCATGTGGATGATGACGGCGGTTTTTTCCGGCGAATATTTCGCACATTACAGAAACCGCAACCGCTATTACAGCTTCATGCTGCTGACGCTGGGGGCGACGGTGGGCGTATTTTTGTCAGCCGACCTGTATACGACCTTTATCTTTTTTGAAATCATGTCGTTTACTTCCTATGTGTGGGTGGCGCATGATGAGACGAAGGACGCTCTGCGCAGCGCCCAGACCTATCTGGCGGTGGCTGTCATCGGCGGTCTGGTCATGCTGATGGGATTGTTTTTGCTTTACGATATGTTCGGCACGCTGGAAATCAGTGAGCTGGGCAGAAGAGTGATCACGCTGCGGGCTACGGCGGCGCTGCCGACGGCGGACGCCAGGGTACAGAGCGCTTACCGGGCGCGGCTGTATGTGGCGGGAGGCTGTCTGTTCTTCGGCTTCGGCGCAAAGGCGGGCGCGTTCCCGCTGCACATCTGGCTGCCCAAGGCCCATCCGGTGGCTCCGGCTCCGGCGTCTGCGCTGTTGTCCGGTATTTTGACCAAGACCGGTATATTCGGCATCGTTGCCGTGTCCTCCTCCCTCTTTTTATACGATGGGAAATGGGGGGCCATGGTGCTCGCAATCGGCGTCGCGACCATGGTTTTGGGGGCGCTTCTCGCCGTCTTTTCGGTGGACCTAAAAAGGACGCTCGCCTGCTCCTCCGTCTCTCAGATCGGCTTCATTCTGACGGGCATCGGACTTTTGGTGCTTTTGGGGACGGAAAACGGCATCGCCGCCCGGGGAAGCCTTTTGCATATGGTCAATCACTCTTTGTTTAAGCTTTTGCTTTTCATGGCGGCGGGCGCAGTCTATATGAACGTCCATAAGCTGAATTTAAACGATATCCGGGGCTTTGGCAGGGGGAAGCTCTTTTTGATGCTGGTTTTCCTAGCGGGGGCGCTGGGCATTGCGGGCGTGCCGGGCTTTTCCGGTTACATCAGCAAAACCCTGCTCCACGAGGGCATTGTGGAATACAGGGAAATGGTCGCGGCAGGAAGCCTTGCGGTGTCTGAAAATACGTTCCTGTCAGCGCTGATCTCTCCGGGGGGCATGCTGGCGGTGGAATGGCTGTTTTTGTTCAGCGGCGGTCTTACGGCGGCATATATGACCAAGCTGTTTGTCGCGATTTTTCTGGAAAAAAACGCGGATCCCGATGTGCAAAAAAAATATGATGCGATCGGCAGCGGCATGGGGCTGCGCAGCAAAATCGCGCTGGGCGTTCCGGCGGTGTTGATTTTCGTGCTGGGCATTTTGCCCCATCCGCTCATGGACCGGATTGCGGCGCTGGGCGAAGGGTTTCTGGGCAGCAGCGGCATGACGGAGACGGTTTCTTATTTTTCCTTTGCAAACTTAAAAGGCGCTGCGATTTCCATCGCGATCGGCGCAGTGGTATATCTGGGATTCATCCGCCCGGTCCTGATGAAAAAGGAAGGGGAGGAAAAGAGCTACGTAAATCGCTGGCCGGCATGGCTGGATCTGGAAAACCTGCTTTACAGACCGCTTTTGTGCGGCGTGCTGCCGCTGGTGTTCGGCACGGTTTCCCGTTTCCTGGACAGACTGCTGGACGGAATCATTTTCATCCTGAGAAAAACCGTATACAAAGACAGCCCGATCCCGCATGAGCCGGACGAAGGAAATTCGGTGACAAATGCGGCGGGCGGTTTCCTGGACGGCGCGGCGTTGATCCTGCATATGAAAACCGATTACAGGCATAAGTTCGCCATGGTACATGAGGACCTGTCGGAAAACAGCAAGATCATCGGCAGGAGCATGTCCTTTGGCCTGTTCATGACGTGTGTCGGGTTAATTTTGATTTTGTTGTATTTGCTGGTATAAATGCCTGGTATGCTGTCGGGAGCCCGGGGCTTTTGGCAACGGTTTGGAACTGTCTGAATATGACGGCTTGAACGGAGGCAAAGCAAGGGCGAAGCGCCCGCACGGTATGCGCCGTTTGGAACCGGCCGGGGAAAGGAGTGGAGGGAAATGGATAGAATCCGTCAGATCGGGCAATGGCTGGACCGCCTGCTGGATCATTATGTGGTGCTCTGCCTGTTTGCTGCGCTGTTCATTTTAAGCTTTACCGGTGCGGGAAACATTGTCGTGACCGGGCTGCTGGGGCTGCTTTTGTGCGCCGCCGGCCTGATGCAGGGCAGCGTGAAGGTGGATCTGTGGATTCTGCTGCCGCTCCTGATTTATAACCTGTTCGGATTTGCATCATCCTGTGCGGCGCATGGAAATACGGTGGCGGGCTATGCGGCCATTCAGCTGATTTTCCCTGTCCTGTACCTTCTGGCCGCCTGTCTGCAAAAAGAAGAGCTGCAATGGCTGCGGCGCATGTGCGCTGGCTGGGCGGCGGCGGTGGCCTTTGCAGGCATCGTCTGGTTTGCATACCGCGCTGTCTGGCAGGGAACGGCCGGGCGGCTGGGCGGAATTCTGGGAAATGCCAACGCCCTGGGGATTTTTCTGGTGCTGGGCTGGTTTATGTGGAAGGAATGTGAGGCAGAGAAGGAAGAAAGGGAAGGCGCCTGGCAATGTCTGGAGCCGCTGATCCTGGCGGGACTTGCGTTGACGCTGTCGATGGGAAGCTTCCTGTCGATGGCGGCGGGAATTGCCGTGCTCCTATGGGAAAAAGGACGCCATGCTTCCCTCAGGGAGACCTTTTTCCATGCTGTGTGCATGCTCGCCAGAGTCGGTCTGGGAGTGGCGCTGGGAATTTTTTTGTATCTGGCGGCGGCCAGAACGGATTTTCCGCAAAGCTGCCTGCTGGTGTTTTTGTATATTCTGCTTGCGGCATTGTGCTGGCCGGGGCTGGGGAGACTTCTGGAGCAATGCGAAGGACTGGCTGTCGGAATTTCCGGTATGGGCATGCTGCTCGCATTGGTGGTGATCGCGATTCGCCCCAGCGCTGCCGCGACCTTTTCGGAACGGCTGGAAATGATTCAAAACGGGCTCAAATACATAACGGTCAATCCGTTTTTGGGAGTGGGGCCGTACCGGTGGCGGATTTTAAACTTATATGACAGCGATAAATATTTCAACACCTATCACATCCACAACGTATTTGTCCATGTGGCCGTTGAGCTGGGCTTTTTTGCGATGGGCATGCTGCTCATCATTACGCTGCGGTGCTTTCTTAAAAAAAAGCATCCCGCGCAGTATGCCTGTGCCGCGGCTTTTCTTTTCCATAGCATGATGGATACGGGCTTTTTCTATCCGGCAATCGTGGCGCTGGCGATGCTGGCGGCGGGGGAAGCCGGGGAGCGGGGCAGCGCTGTGCGTGCGGCTGTGACCAGACTTATATTCGGCGTTTCGGGCGTTATGTTCGCATGGAATTTATGGTGCTATAGCAGGCTTGGGTAGGAGAACGGATATGGAAACCAAACGGAAAAGGGAATTTTATATGACCTGGCTTTTTCTCGCCGGGTTTTGTATCCTGGCGGCAATTGTATCCTGGCTGTGCCTGCTTTCCAGGATGCGTCTGCCGGATAATGTGGGAAGGGAATTGACACAGCAGGAGACCGCAGAGGTGATCGGGCGCAACAGTCCGCTGACCGGCTATGTGCGCCTGAGCGCCAATGCGGATTTTCCCAGAGGGCAGCGGATATCCAAAATCACCATACATCATATGGCGGGGGATCTGACGCTGGAGGCTCTGGGAAGCACCTTTTCTGACCGGGACAGGCGGGCTTCCGCCAATTATGCCATTGACAGTCAGGGGCAGGTGGCGCTCTATGTGGAGGAGAGCAACCGGGCATGGACCTCCTCCAGCAGGGAAAATGACGATATGGCGGTAACGATAGAGGTCGCCAATGATGAAACCGGCGGGGAATGGCATGTGAGCGATGAGGCGTATGAAGCGTTGATCGCGCTGTGTGTCGATATCTGTGAACGAAATGCCATTCCGGAGCTGGTTTTTACAGGGGATGTAGAGGGAAATCTGACCCTTCATAAGATGTTCCGCAGCGATACGGAATGTCCCGGTCCATATCTGGAAAGCAAAATGCCGGAGATTGCCGCCGCCGTAAATGAGAAGCTGCGGGAGTTGAGTATGCCCCGGCAGTGAAGCAGGCAGGTAGTGGGGCGGGCACCGGGAATGGAGCGGAGAAGCGGCGGCGGGCAGCAGAGCGAACCGGACAGCGGGCAGGGAGGGGCAGGATGTTTCCAGGCGCGATATCCGGCGCGGGAAATTCCACAAAATGGCAGGAGATTCCTGCGGCAGGGCGCAATGAACTCACTTCGTTCGGACAGTATTGCGCCCTGCCGCAGGAATCTTCTGTCATTTTGGGAATTTCTCCGCGCCGGATAAAGCGTCTGGAAACATCCTGTCCCTCTCTGCCCGCTGTCCGGTTCGCTCTGCTGCCCGCCGCCGCTTCTCCGCTCCATTCCCGGTGTCCGCCGCTAAACTGCATGACAGGATGCCGGGACAAAAGGAGCTTTCTAAAAAATAAGAGTGGTGTGGTGTATTTATGCTTTTACGTCGCGGGTTCGCAGGAGCCATACAGCGGCGCTGCAAAACAGCGTCAGATATAGAATACAGCTCATAAAGAAAGGCAGCATGTTGCCGGAGAGGCGGTCGTCGTAGGTGTTGGCGTTCATGCCTGCCGCGATGAGGGAGAAGGGGTAGAACATGCCCCAGCCCTTGTTGGAGAACAGAAAGCCGATCATTGTCAAAACGAGGGACAGGCCGATGGGAAGAGCGAAGCTTTTGATGCACATGGATAAAAGCAGCATGGCGGCGGCGCAGACAACGCCGCCCAGCGTCGCCCGCATATCCCAGAAAAAGATCTGCAGGGGCGGCAGCCAGTCAAGTCCGACGATTTTTCCGGAAATGATGAACAGGACGAACACCCAGAGCTGCGTGATCAGGGTCACGATGACGGTGACGGAAAGCTTTCCCAGAAAAATGCAGGAAAGAGGGACCGGCGCTGTCATGAGCACATTGCGGTTGTGCCCGAAATTTTCCAGCCGCCACAGATAGGCGCAGTAGACGCTGATCAGCGGCGCGAAGAAAAAGCAGGCGTAAAAGAGCGTATGCTGGGTCCAGAGCGCATACCATTCTCCTTCCAGAATTTCCAGATTTCCCAGATAATTGGCGGTGCCCATGATGGCGGGCAGCAGCGGAATGACGAAGCAGGCGAGCCAGACAAAGGACTTTTTCAGCTTTATAAATTCAGTTTTGATACAGACAAACAGCATGGATCACACTTCCTTTCTCAAAAAGTAACGCCGCACGGCGAGGTATGAAATGACGGTGAGGGCGAGCAGGATGCAAAAGCCCGGCACATCGAACGCGACGGGAACAAAGGACGTCGTTTTTGTCGCTTCATCCCATACCATGATGCTGCAGCTGCCCAGCGTGAAATAGCTCCAGGGGCAGAAGTACAGCGGCAGGCTCCCCGCAGGAAAAAACATGGAAAAAAGTCCGATAAAGCTGCCGATCAGCCCGATGAAGAGCGGATACAGCTGATTTTGCAGCCACAGGGAGAAAAACATCTGTAAAATCATGAGCAAAACGCTGGTCAGAAGTCCGACGCCCTGCAGGCGCAGAAAGCTGCGGACCGGAAAAGATTCGGTATAGCCCACAAGCCTGCCGATTGCGTACACGACAGCGGTCTCAGAAGCGAAAAACAGCAGCAGGTGCAAAACCGCCAGCAATAGCTTGCAGGAAAAAATGCCGGATTTTTTCTGGAGGGTGCACAGAAGCTTATAGGTATTTCCTTTATTTTCCATGTCCATCAGGCGGCTTGCCACGACGGCGACCGTGGTGGACAGAAAGATGGCATTCAGCACGAGCAGGGAGGTGGCCGTGTAGGTATAGCCGCAGCTGCGCCGATCGTCCGTCGGGTCGTGGGCGATCCACAAAAGCCACAGGCAGATGATGCCCATCACCGGAATCAGGACGGTCAGGAGCTTCCCTTTCACTTTCTTACATTCGCATATAAACTGTTTCATCACGGATTCACCTGCCTTCCGGTCAGACTTAAGAAGATTTCCTCCAGATTTTTCTGCTGTTCCTCAAGGCGCAGGATGCCGATACCTTCCCGCACCAGAACCGATACGAAATATGCGGTCTTTTCATCGGAAAGCTCGGACAGGACCAGACTGCCGCCCTTGCTGGTACATTTTATATTCTGCTCCTGCAATATGCGTGCGGCCGCCTCATTGTCCAGCGTGCGCAAAAGCAGCTGCTTCCTGCTGTGCATATGCAGGTCCGCCAGTTCCCCCTGAAAGATCATGCTGCCCTGATTGATGATGCCCGCATAGTCCGCCATCTGATCGATCTCCGAAAGCAGATGGCTGCTCACCAGCACGGTCATGCCGTATTCTTCGGGAAGGGAGCAGATCAGCTCCCGCATTTCCTGAATGCCCGCCGGATCCAGCCCGTTGGTCGGCTCATCCAAAAGCAGCAGCTTTGGGTGTCCCAGCATCGCACAGGCGAGTCCCAGCCGCTGCTTCATGCCAAGGGAATACTGGGAAACCTTTTTTCGCTTCTGGTTTTCCAGCCGGACAATGTGTAGCACCTCAGAAATCTCTTTTTCGGAAGCGCCCTTTAGCATGGCGACGATTTGCAGGTTTTCATGCCCGGTCAGATGTCCGTAATAGGAGGGCGATTCGATCAGGGAGCCGGTGTGCCGTAAAATTTCCAGCCGGTTCGCATTGCTGACCTCGCTGCCCAGCACCCGGATGCTCCCGGCATCCGGCTTTACGAGCCCCAGAATCATTTTCATGGTCGTGCTTTTTCCGGCGCCGTTTGGTCCCAGAAATCCGTAGATGCTTCCTTCCGGCACCTTCAGGGCAAGGTCCTCCACGGCATTCGCCTTTCCATACCTCTTTGTCAACGTAAATGTTTCAATCGCATTCTTCACTTCTCATGCATCTCCTCTCCGGCAGGCTGTTGGGGTTTTTCCGGCATGTGTTTCAGGAATGGCGGCAGTCAGGTTTTGAGCAAAGGCGGGGCGGCGCAGGAAGGACAGTATTCATTCCAGGGGGCGCTTGCGCTCGGTAAAACACGTAGCAGTACTAGGGCTGTAAAGGACACAGCCCAAGTGCTGACGTGTTTTAACGCCCCTGGAACTGAACACTGTCCTTCCTGCGCCGCCCCGCCTTTGCTCAAAACCTGACTGCCGTGTTTACCGGAAGACTGCTGGAAAAACAGTTTTGTATCCGTTTGGTGTGTCCTGCCTTACAGGTTATAGGATAGGGGAGTTACCTTTCGTGAGAATGACTTGTGCCTTACTTTTACCTTACTTTTTGGGGGATGGGGATGCGGAATTCTGAAAAATGGTTTATACTGCTTTTATAATATTTCAGTAAGTAAAATATTTTAGGGAGTAAATTATTTCAGTGAGGGAATGTGGGGAGGGAAAGGACGGCGGCGGTCACTGCAGGAGGCGGCGGGCAGAAAAGGCAGTCCGGGCGGGTCAGAGGCAGGCGGGCCGGAGGGGGATCGTTCATTGCAAGGACCGTTGGAAATACGTCAGCACTTAGGCTGCGTATTTTGCAGCCTTAGTACTGCTACGTATTTCCCGAGCGGAAGCGTGTCCGGTAAGGAATGATCCCCCTCCAGACCGCCTGCCGCTGACCCGCCCGGACTGCCTTTTCTGCCCGCCGCCTCCTGCAGTGACCGCCGCCGTCCTTTCCCTCCCCGCATTCCCGGACCAAAAGGAGAATTTACCTATGCAAAACATCTACGAGAGCCATATCCTTCTGGTGGACGATAATGTCCAGCTTTGCGGGATGGTGAAGGGTATCCTGCAAAAGGAGGGATTTGGGCATGTGGAGGCCGTAGCGGACTGCAGCGCGTGCAGACGCCGGTGCGAGACCGCCATGCCCGACCTGATCATACTGGATATCGGTCTGCCGGACGGCGACGGATTTTCCCTGATGAATGAAATCCGGGCGCGCTCCAACGTGCCGGTGCTCTTTTTATCAGCGCGGGACGAGGACAGCGACCGCCTGCTGGGACTGGGGCTGGGAGCGGACGACTACCTGACGAAACCCTTTTTGCCCCGGGAGCTGGTACTGCGTCTGTCCGCGATTTTAAAAAGGACTTATTTTCCGCCGGGCATGCAGAAGGAAACGGCAGCGGACGCGCTTTTACTGGGAGAACGGACGGTGGATTTCGGGGAAGGCATCGTGCGGGACAGCGCAGGGCAGGTGTGGAAGCTGACGGCGAAGGAGATCATCATTTTGAGGAAGCTGCAGGAAAACAGAGGGCGGATTGTGACCTTTGACACGCTCAGCCAGGCGCTGTGGGGAGATTTTTATTACGGATATGAAAATTCCCTGATGGTGCACATCCGGCGGCTGCGGGAAAAAATCGAAGAAACGCCCTCTGCGCCCCGTTTTCTGACAACCGTGCGCGGTCTGGGATATAAGCTGGAAAAGGAATGATCTGACATATGAAAAGTGTTTTGAAGATTTACCGGCGATATGTGCTGATGGCATGCCTGCTGGTGGTATTTGTGGTGTTCATCAATCTGGCGGCGTGGATCGGCTATGCTTCGATTCGGATATTTGGAAAACAGAATGGCGCTACCAATATAGAATCCGTAAAAACCGGGCGGTACCAGGTCATCGCGGATGCGCTTGTATGGACGGCGGAAGGATATCGGCTGGATGAAACAGGGTATATGATACTGCAGGACAATCACTGTGCCTTTGCGCTTTTGCTGGACGGTACAGGAAATGTGGTCTGGGAATGGCAAAAGCCTGCAGAAATTCCGGAACGCTTTTCCACAGGGGAAATCGGCGCATTTTCAAAATGGTATCTGATGGATTATCCGGTCGGCGTCTGGCGGTACGGGGAGGAAGGATTGCTTGTGATCGCCTATCCAAAGGGCAGCATGGTGCGATACAATCCCAGCTGGAGGCGGGATGAGCTGGAAGCGGGAATCGGCTATATCGGGGTTTTCATCCTTTTTAATATGACCCTTGTATTTGTGCTGGCGCTGCTGTTTGGGTATCGCTTTTACCGCTCCCTAAAGCCCGTGGGAGAGGGCATAGACGCTCTGGCGGAGGGAAAAAGCGTCCGCCTGCGGGAAAAGGGACTGACCCAATATCTGCGGGAAAAAATTAACCAGACCTCCCAACTGCTGGAGCAGCAGCAAAAGGAGCTCGCCCGGCGGGACACGGCGCGGACGGAGTGGATTGCCGGCGTCTCCCATGACATCCGGACGCCCCTTTCCCTGATCATGGGCTATGCGGATGAGCTGGCCACACAGGAGACCGCCCAAAAAGCGGTGCGGCAAAAAGCGGAGGTGATCCGGACACAGAGCCTGACCATCAAAAAGCTGATTGAGGACCTGAACCTGACCTCCAAGCTTTCCTACCATATGCAGCCGCTGCGCAGCGAACGCTATGTGCCTGCGGTATGGCTTCGCCGGACGATCGCGCTGATGCATGACGGCAGAGCGATCCCGGAGGACTGTGAGCTGGAGCTTGCGATCGAACCGAAGCTGGAGAAACTTTTCATAAGCGGCGACGTACAACTCCTGACCCGCGCGCTGCAAAACCTCATCGGAAATTGCGTGCGCCACAATCCCGGCGGCTGTCAGATTCATGTAAAGGCGCAGACAACTGAAACCGGCTTTTGCCTTTGCATAAAAGACAACGGAAAGGGCGTGCCCGAAAAAGTGCAGAGAATACTGCTGTCGGATGAAGAAACCGGAGTCGATCTTTCAAAGAACAGGCAGAACAGGAAAGGAACCGATGACACGAGAACAACTCCCGGCAGAGAAGCGAATGCCCCAAACCTTTCAAAGAACGGACAGAACAGGCAAGAAACCGATGGCACAAAGCCAATACCCGACAGAGAAGCGCATAGCCCAAACGGCCCCTTAGACCACGCCCCGCATGTAATGGGCCTGCGTGTGGCAAAGCAAATCGCCATCGCCCACGGAGGAAGACTCTGGTTTGCGGATAAAGGCCGGGAGGTCTGGCTAAGCGTAGAAACGCTCCCACAGGACAGCTAAAACCTATGACCTGCCTGCAACACCATCTTATTCCCGCAAGCAATGAGCCAGACAGCCGCGCCTGTGCGGCTATCTGACAAATGCCGCAAGAGTCAGATACCCCTCACTCTGTTGCGTAGCAAGTCTGATGTCTACAGCCTACTGCGGAGTACCTGACTTTGGAGAGGAAACAGGGAGCTGTCCCGCCCCACTGTCCGCTGCCGGCGCTCCGCTCCCGTCCGCCTGCCACAAAATTTACCTACGCCGCCAGCCAACCAGTAACGCTTGAAGCCGCCCCAAAGATATGGTAGAGTGTAAAAGTAATGAAAACGCTGGAAGCAGAGGTAGCAGGATGGCTGAAAATTTTGTGATTCATCTCCCCGCCCCGGTGGCGGAGATCATTCATACGCTGCAGCAGGCAGGCTATGAAGCATATGCGGTGGGCGGCTGCGTCCGGGACAGCATTCTGGGGCGCGAGCCAAGCGACTGGGACATCACCACATCAGCGAAGCCGCAGCAGGTAAAGGAGCTGTTTCCCAGAACTGTGGATACGGGGATACAGCACGGCACGGTGACGGTTTTAAAGGATAAAACAGGCTATGAGGTAACAACCTACCGGATCGATGGGGAATACGAAGACGGCAGACATCCAAAAGATGTGACCTTCACCGCTTCTTTAAAGGAAGATTTAAAGCGGCGGGATTTCACGATGAATGCCATGGCGTACAATGAGACGGAAGGACTGGTGGATCTGTTTGACGGCATCGGCGATATCCGGCGAAAAACGGTGCGCTGTGTGGGGGAGGCCAGGCAGCGCTTTTTAGAGGACGCGCTGCGGATGATGCGTGCGATGCGCTTTGCTGCCCAGCTTGACTATGACATTGAGGAACATACAAGGGACGCCATAAGGGAGCTTGCGGGCAATCTTTCCAGAATCAGCGCGGAACGGATACAGGTGGAGCTTGTCAAGCTCCTCATAAGCGACCATCCGGAGCGGATCAGGGATTGCCAGGAAAGCGGGCTGACGGCAGTTTTTTTCCCGGAATTTGACCGCATGATGGAAACCGGGCAGAATAATCCCCACCATTGCTACACGGTCGGTGAGCACACCATCCGCGCGGTCATGGGGGTGCGTCCGGATAAGGCGCTGCGCCTTACCATGCTGTTTCATGACATGGGCAAGCCTCTGACGAAGACCGTCGATGAAAAGGGAGTGGACCATTTCCACGGACATGCGCAAAAGAGCGCACAGATTGCATGCACCGTGCTGCGCCGCCTGAAATTTGACAACGACACGATTGACAGGGTGGAGCGTCTGGTGCGCGCCCACGATACGGAAATTTTCTGCGATAAAAAGAGCATGCGCCGCGCCTTAAACCGGCTGGGCACAGATCTGTTTCCGGATTTGTTTGCGGTAAAGGAAGCGGATATGCATGCGCAAAGCCTGTATCAGCGCAGGGAAAAGGAAGAAAAGCTTGCGCAGCTGCGTAGCATTTATGAAGAGGTGAGAGCGGCGGCAGACTGTGTCTGCCTAAAGGAGCTTGCCGTAAATGGCAGCGACCTGATCGCGGCCGGAATGCAGCCGGGAAAAGGGCTGGGAGAGCTTTTAAAGGCGCTTTTGGAGGAGGTTTTGGAAGACCCGTCCCGCAATGAGAAGGAGTATCTTTTGGCCAGAGCCGGGGCGCTGGCGGCACAACGGAGCAAATGCTGAATTGTAGCGTATTTTTAACATAACCTGATTTTTTCTCTCATATGATAGGTAATACCTAAGATATGGGAGGGAACTGACGGTGAATGACAGAGCGGTAAGCGTACTGGAGCAGTATGATTTTGAAGTGATCCGGACCCAGAAAAGCCGGAACGCTTTTTTGTGTGAAACGAATAAAGGCTGGATGATCCTGAAAGAATATAGAGGTCCGGTATTTCGGCTGGAGCTTTTGGATAAACTGTTAAAGACTGCTGCGCAAAACGGCTGTGAGCGGGTCGAGCAGCTTGTTCCGAATAAGGAGGGCGAACTGTTTTGCGTCGATCAGGAGCAAAGCCGCTGTATCGTCAAGACCTGGCCCGGCGGGCGGGAATGCAGCTTAAAAGACGGACAGGAGTGCAGGCAGGCGATGACGCTGCTGGCCCGGCTGCATAAGGCGATGTGCGCTGCCAGCCTTGCCGGAGAATATGGACTGCACGCCCAGAGCCTTTTGGAGGATTATGAGAAAAGGAACCGGGAGCTGAAAAAGGTCCGGCGTTTTTTGCGGGAAAAGGGGCAGAAAACGACCTTTGAAATCTATTTGCAGCAGAATTTTGATGTTTTTTTGGAGGAAGCGCTGCGGGTGACGGAGGAGGTGCGGGCATATGGAGATGTGCTGGGGAGCAGGGAATGCGATGAAAACGGCACCTTCTGTCATGGGGATTTTCAGCACCACAATCTCATGTGTGCGGACCGGATTTCGGTGATCAATTTTGAAAAATATGCGTTGGACAGTCAGATGCGGGATTTATACCTGTTTTTGAGAAAGCTTCTGGAAAAGACGAACTGGTCTGTCCCGATCGCCAGAGGGCTGCTGGACGTTTACGGGAAGGAAAAAAAGCTGACAGCGGTGGATATGCTGCAGCTGTATTATCGCTTTGCCTATCCGGAAAAGTTCTGGAAAATTGTCAATTTTTATTATAACAGCGGGAAAGCGTGGATTCCCGGAAAGAATCTGGAGAAGCTGCAAAAGCTTCTGGATTTAAGGAGCGTTCAAAAAGACTTTCTGGAGCAGACATTTTCTTTATAGCTATTGACAAATGGGGAAAGTGCGGGTATAAATAGAATATAATGCTTGCGGGACGGGCGGATATTGCGTAGGTTCCGGCATTGGAAGATACATGTAAGTATCGCTGATAAATTATCTGACAAAAATTACAGGAGGAGTTCGTAATGAACAAGACAGAATTAGTTGCAGCTATGGCTGAGGCGGCGGAATTATCCAGGAAGGATGCCGAGAAGGCGCTGAAGGCTTTCACAGATGTTGTTACAGAAGAGTTGAAGAAGGGCGGCAAGATCCAGCTTGTAGGCTTTGGTACTTTTGAAGTATCCGAGAGAGCTGCAAGAGAGGGCAGAAACCCGCAGACCGGCGAAGCTATGGCGATCGCGGCTTCCAGGACACCCAAGTTCAAAGCGGGCAAAGCGTTAAAGGATATCATCAACGGGTAAAATCAATGACCCCGTTGCAAGCGACGGGGGATGTGACCATTGCGGCAATCGCCAGATATCCGCATGCGGATGCCTGGCTTGTTGTTTGCGGGAATTGAAACGTGGAAGCGGCCGCCCTGCGGGGCGGTCGTTTTTATCTGATGGAAAAGGAAGCATATGAGACTGGATAAATATTTAAAGGTATCCCGGCTGATCAAGCGCAGGACGGTGGCGAACGAGGCATGTGACGCGGGGCGCGTGATGATCAATGACAGGCCCGCCAAGGCATCCGCAGAGGTGAAGGCGGGGGACACGATCACAATACAGTTTGGCAACAAGGATGTCAGGGTGGAGGTTCTCTCCGTGCAGGAAACCGTGCGCAAGGAAGAGGCGAAGGAGATGTTCCGGTATCTGTGACGGGGCAGCAGTCCGGACAGGTCTGAGCCGTTACGTGACAGGCGCCGTTTGGGGATGTCCGGATTTTTTTGGACCGTGGCGGCATGGGCGAAAGAAACAGGCATATTTTGGGTGGCTTACTGCGTATACTGAATAAGCAGGATGGCAGGAGGTCGCTATGGAAGAACTAAACGGCAGCAGAAACAGACAGCACAGGGTCAATCTGATCAACAGGCAGACCTGTACATTGAGCGGCGTTTCGGATGTGCTCTCCTTCGATGTGGGAGAGGTGCTTCTGGAAACGGAGCAGGGGATGCTGATGATAAAGGGCAGCGACCTGCATGTGAGCCGCCTGACGCTGGAAAAGGGCGAGGTGGATGTGGACGGCAAAATCGACAGTCTGACCTATTCCGAGAACGTCAGCATGAGCGGTAAGGCGGAGTCCATATTCGCGAGGCTGTTTCGGTAGCCTATGAGCTTTTTCATTGTAGAGGAAAGCCGCTTCTGGCTGAATTTTGTGCTGCTCGGGGCAGGAATCACGCTGGTCTATGATTGCCTGCGCATCATCAGACGGGTATTTCCCCATGGAATTATCTGGATTTCCCTGGAGGATCTTTTGTACTGGATTTTTGTATCCTTCAGCATTTTTTATCTGTTGTATTATGAGAATAACGGAGCGTTTCGGTGGTTCGCCATTTTCGGCGCGGCGCTGGGAATGCTTTTATATAAAAAATCTCTGAGCGAATGGCTGGTTATGCGGCTTTCCGGGCTTTTATTGTGGATCAGGCGGCTGACCGGCAGGATGTGGCGTTTTCTCACAAAACCGCTGCGCAGGGCGGGAAGGGCGACTGCCGCAAAGACGGCCGACACGGCGAGGAGATTGAAAAGAACATTGCGGTTTTTAAAAAAGCGGTTGACGGCATGGTTGAAAATGGCTAAAATGGTTTTATGGAAAGGTCGCAGGGGAAAGCAACGAGGCAGGGTGAATGGTAAAGAGAAAAATTGTGTTCCGCCGGAAGAAAAAAGAAAACCGTCTCGGTATGCTGATGGTCACCATTACCGTGCTGATGCTCCTGATCGTCGTTTCGGCCAAAAGCGTTGAGCTTCACCAGAAGCTGGAGACGAATCAGGCGCGCATCGTACAGCTGGAAGCACAGCTGGAAGCGGAGCGGGCGCGCACGGATGCGATTGAGGAATATGGGAAATATACGAAGACCAAGAAATTCGTGGAGGAAATGGCGAAGGATAAGCTGGGGCTCGTATACGAAGGCGAGATTATTTTTAAATCAGAGGATTGAGATGAGCTGTGGGAAACGGAGTGAAAGAAACTTCGTCTTCCGCGGTTCTTTTTTTGCGCACACTTTTTTATACGCTTATGCAGGAAAAAATGACGGGGTCTCCAGACTTTGACAAAAGCCGCGCGAAGGAATCGGTATACTGAAAAAACGTAATGGTTCAGACAGAGCTGCGCGTTCATCGCGCAGACCGTGAGGAATCGTGACGTTACGAAAAAACAGTGACCGTGCCAGGGCGGATATGTCAAAACCGGAATGCCAGGCATGATAACGTGCCCGGCAGGGCAGGAAGGAGATGAAAGGGATGAAAAACAAGATGTTGGAATATGACGCACTGCAGTCAGCCTATTTGCTGGAGTATGACCGGAGGCGTATTTTAAATTGCGCGGATACCTTTGAGAATCTGGCGTCCGTGTTTTCGCGGATGAACCGGGAGGAAGAGGCGGTAAGCTGTAGGGAAGAGGAAGGAGCAGGGGACCGGGAACGGACATGGAACAGGAGACGGGCACAGGAGAGCCGGAGCTATTATGCCTTTTATATGAAGCAGATGGCTGTGCTGATGCAGGCGGTGGCAAAAACGCCGGTCCAGATGATCCGGCTGGGAGGCAGGCGGGAGAAGCAGATTGTCAGGGCGCTCGGGGCGGAGGGCATTTGGGTGCAGGATATTTTTCTGCTGCGGGGACAGGAGGACAAGCTGGAGGTCTCCATTTCTCTGTGTACGAAAAAGGATACCAGCATTACGATAGAAGAAATTGCGGGATATCTTTCCGTGCTGATGGATGTGCGCCTGATTCCGGAGAAGCGCAACCCCCATTTTGTAGGGCAGGATCTGATGAATCTTTATTTCGAGGAAGAACCGGGATTTTGCTGTATGACGGCGTCGGCGACGGCGATTAAGGAGAACGAAACGGTTCTGGGAGATTGCTACTCCTTTTTTGACCAGGACGACGCGCTGACCATGATTTTGTCCGACGGTGTGGGATCGGGCGAAATCGCGGCGAAGGATGCGAACCGGATTGTGGATTTGACGGAGCAGATTCTGGATGCGGGATTGGGAGAGCGCATGGCGGCGCAGATGTTAAACGGCATGGTCAGCACGGAGGATGAGGAGGTGCATATGGCGACGCTGGATATGTGCCGGATTGACTTAAAAAACGGGGAATGTACCTTTGTCAAGGCGGGGGCGGCAAGCGCCTTCATCAAGCGGGGGAACATGGTGGAGAGAATCAGCTCGGACACGCTGCCGCTGGGCCTGATGGCGGGAGGAGAGGAGCGGGAAACGCAGCGGCAGCTGCAGGATGGGGATATGGTCATTCTCGTTTCTGATGGCGTGATTCAGGATCTGCCGGCCGGGGACGGAGAATTTTTTCTGGAGCAGCAGATCGGAAAGCTCGCCGTCACATCGCCGGTGGAGATGGCGAATCTCATCCTGCGGTTCGCGATCGGACAGTGTATGGGCAAAATCAGGGACGACATGACCGTTTTAGTGGCGGGCATCTGGGAAAACGAGGAACAATAACCCTGCTTCGTCCGTCCCCCTTCCGGTTTTTCTTCTTCCGTAAACAGTGACGCTAAGGGATGATTGTGGTTTGTAGAAAAAGGGCGTATAATGAGGAAAGAATAAATGGAAGCTGAACAGCAGGGACATATGTTTTTATGCGGGCTGTGGGAATGGGGGCGGCGATGGGCGTGCAGGGCAGGGCGATGACGGATAAAATTTTGCGGTATATGGAAGAATATCATATGTTGCCGGAAAATGGGAACGTGGTGGCAGGCGTTTCCGGCGGGGCGGATTCCGTCTGCCTTTTGCTGGCGCTTTTGCGGTTGCGGGAATCGCTGGGACTGAATCTGCATGTGGTACATGTCAATCACGGGCTGCGGCAGGAGGCTGGTGAGGATGCGCGATTTGTGGAGGCGCTCTGTAAGGAACGGGGAGTTTCCTTTTCACTGGTGGAGGAGGATGTGGAAGGCTTTGCCCGGCGGGAGCAGCTGTCCTGCGAGGAGGCGGGGCGGACCGTGCGTTACCGTGCGTTTGCGCAGGCGCTTGACGAATTGGACCGGGGAAATGCGGTCAGTCCAGCCGGATTGGACCGGGAAAATGCGGTCAGGCTCAGCGGGGAGGACCGGGGAAGCGCGGCCGGCTCTGGCGGGGGCGCGCAGGAGGACGCTTTCGGGCGCGGGTGCATTGCGGTGGCGCATAACAGCGACGACCGGGCGGAAACCCTCCTGTTTCATTTGCTGCGGGGGACAGGGCTGTCCGGGATGGGGAGCATCCGTCCGGTGCGGGAAAATGCGGACGGCAGCAGGATCATTCGCCCGCTGCTGTGCTGTACCCGGCAGGAAATAGAGGATTTTTTGAAAACGGAGGGCGTCTCCTTTCGGACGGATGCTACCAATGCGGAAACGGTTTATACCAGAAATAAAATCCGCAACTGTCTTCTGCCCTATGCAGAACGGGAAATATGTGTCGGGGCAAAGGGACATCTGGCGCGGGAGGCGGCTCTTCTTTCGGATACGGCGGATTTTGTGGAGAAAATGACGAAGGAAGCGTTACAGCGCTGCGCTGGGAAGGGTGACAAAGAAGGCGCGGTCTGTATGGATATAGAAGCCTTTCTTGGGGAGGAGCCCTTTTTACAGGATCAGATGCTTTGGCAGGCAGTGCGCAGGCTGGGGGCACAGAAGGATTTGACGGCGGCGCATGTGGCGGAATTGAAGAAGCTGTTTTCTCCCGGCTGCCAAAGCGGCAGGCGTGTCGTTCTGCCCCTGTTGCGGCTCTGTGCGCGGCGGGAGTTTGGATGCGTTATTCTGGAGGGCATATCGGAGAAAACGGCGGGCAATGCAGGACGGCAGGCTGCGGTGACGGTAGTGGCGCCAGGAAAAAAAGAAGTTCCCTCCTGTGTCTGGGTGCCCGGGCTTGGCAGGGTGGAAGCGCGGATTTTGCCGGGACCGGGCGCTGACAATGCCGCTTCGGACAAAGAAATTTCCTCTTTTTTTAAAAATATACCGGAAAAGAAGTATACGAAATGGCTGAATTATGATAATATAATAGAATCTGCCGTATTCCGGACGCGTTTGGGTGGCGACTATCTGACGATCAACGATGCGATGGGGAAAAAGAGCCTGAAGCGTTATCTGATCGAGGAGCGGATTCCGGCGGCGATGCGGGATACTTTGATGCTGCTTGCGGACGGGCAGCATATCATCTGGGTGCCGGGACACAGAATCAGCGCGGCGTATAAAGTGACCGGACAGACGAAAGTGGTTCTTTTTCTGCGCTGTGCAGAGAAGGAACCGGAGACTTACAGCGGAGGAGGAGTCTTAAATGGCTGAGAGAGTGGAAGTTTTACTGACAGAAAAAGAAGTGAACGACAGAATTCGGGCGATCGGCGAGCAGATCAGCAGAGATTATGCGGACAGGAATGTCCACCTGATTTGTGTATTGAAGGGTGGCAGCTTTTTCATGTGCGAGCTGGCAAAGAGAATTACGGTGCCGGTTTCTCTGGATTTCATGTCCGTATCCAGCTATGGAGCGGATACCAAGTCCAGCGGAGTGATCCGGATTGTCAAGGATCTGGATGAATCCATAAAGGAGAAGGACGTCATTGTTGTGGAGGATATCGTGGATTCCGGGCGGACCTTGAGCTATCTTTTGAATATGCTCAAGGAGCGGGGACCTAAGAGCCTTGCGCTTTGCACGCTGCTTGATAAGCCGGAGCGCCGCGTGGTGGATGTGGATGTGAATTATACCGGATTTCAGATACCGGATGAATTTGTGGTGGGTTATGGTCTGGATTATGCCCAGAAATACAGAAACCTGCCGTATATCGGCGTTGTAAAATTTGACTGATCGGGTAAAACCGGCGCACAGGCTGCGCAGAAAGTATAAATGGGCGTTTGCCAAAGGAGGATGCAGTGAACAAAAACGGCAGAGGGATTAATCTGGTTATTTCCCTTTTGCTTGTCGCTATGATGCTGTTCTGGTTTTCCAGCACTTTGCGGAGAATGGAGAGCACTTGCACGCAGGCAGAGTTTGACCGGATCATGGATTCCGGGGAGGTATCAGGGGTTCTGATTGAGCAGAACAGGGAAGTGCCTACCGGATCTGCTCATATCAATTTAAAAGATGGCGGAGACAGACTGCTCAATGTGACGGATGTCAATGTGCTGATCGAACAGCTTGAGGCAGCGGGAGTCGAGTATATTCTGGAGGATGTTCCGGCGGAGAATGTATTTCTGACCTCGATTCTTCCGGCGCTCATTCTGGTGGGCGGTCTTTTCCTGATTTTCATGATGATGAACGCCCAGAATGCGCAGGCGGGCGGCGGCGGAAAGATGATGAACTTCGGCAAGAGCCGGGCGCGCATGAGTGTGGGAGGGGATAACAAGATCACCTTAAAGGACGTGGCGGGGCTGAAGGAGGAGAAGGAGGATCTGCAGGAGATTGTGGACTTTTTGCGGGATCCTGCCAAATTCACGAGAGTCGGCGCGCGCATTCCGAAGGGGGTTTTGCTGGAGGGACCTCCCGGCACGGGAAAAACTCTTTTGGCAAAGGCGATCGCAGGCGAGGCGAATGTGCCCTTTTTCTCTATTTCCGGATCGGACTTCGTGGAGATGTTCGTCGGTGTGGGCGCTTCCCGTGTGCGGGACCTGTTCGAGGAAGCGAAGAAGAATGCGCCCTGTATCGTATTCATAGATGAGATTGACGCGGTGGCGAGGCGGAGAGGCACCGGCATGGGCGGCGGTCATGACGAGCGCGAGCAGACGCTGAACCAGATGCTGGTGGAAATGGACGGCTTCGGCGTCAATGAGGGCATTATCGTCATGGCGGCGACCAACCGGGTGGATATTCTGGATCCCGCGATTCTGCGTCCGGGGCGTTTTGACAGAAAGATCAGCGTCGGCGCGCCGGATGTGGGCGGCAGAGAGGATATTCTCAAGGTGCATGCCAAAAATAAGCCGCTGGCAGAGGATGTGGACCTAAAGCAGGTGGCGCAGACGACGGCGGGCTTTACCGGCGCGGATCTGGAAAATCTTTTGAACGAGGCAGCGATCGTGGCGGCGAAGCAGGATCGGGCCTTTGTGTGCCAGCAGGATATCCAGAAAGCATTTATAAAGGTAGGAATCGGTTCCGAGAAAAAGAGCCGCGTCATTTCCGATAAGGAAAAGAGGATCACGGCATACCATGAAGCGGGACACGCGATTTTGTTCCATGTGCTTCCGGATGTGGGACCGGTTTATACGGTCTCCATCATCCCTACGGGGCTGGGGGCGGCGGGATACACGATGCCGCTGCCGGAACGGGATGAAATGTTCATGACCAGGGGACAGATGATGCAGGAGATCATGGTTTCTCTGGGCGGGCGCATCGCGGAGGAGATCATTTTCGATGATATCACCACGGGCGCGTCCAGTGATATCAAGAAAGCGACACAGCTTGCCAAGAAGATGGTGACGCGCTTTGGCATGTCGGAGAATATCGGCGTGATTTGCTATGACGATGATGATGAAGAGGTGTTCATCGGGCGTGATCTGGCGCATGCGAAGGGGCACAGCGAGCTTGTCAGCGGTGAGATCGACCGGGAGATCAAGCGGATCATCGATGGTTGTTATGCGAAGGCGAAGGAAACGATTCTGCAGCATGAGTCCGTTCTGCATAAGAGCGCGCAGCTTCTCCTCGAAAAGGAAAGGATCAACCGGACGGAGTTCGAGGCGCTGTTCGTGTGACGCGGACGCTCCCCCGCAAAGCCGTATGCGTCTGGTCAGGCTGTCTGGTCCTGTTCACCCGCCGGAAGGCCGGGCATGTTGTTTTTGGCATTCGTATATCCAAAACGGGAAATGTCGGCACTCCGTCCCGCTCCCAGAGGCAAAACTCGCGTTGCTCGTTTGCGTTGCCTCTGGAAACGGGACGGAGTGTCTGACATTTCTTCGTTTTGGATATCAGAATGCCAAAAACAACATGCCCAGCCTTCCGGTGGGTGAGCAGGACCAGACAGCTGACGGACGCATACGGCTTTGCGGGGGAGCTGGTTGTGGCAAACAGAAAGAAATTTAGTGATAATGCACAAAAATGATAGACGATTTTTGTGAAGTTTGTGAATTCGGGGTATGTACAAATGGGGGAGGATTTGATATTATAATATGCGTAACCCCCCCAATACATTATATATAGTTTTTGCTATACCCCATAAGAAGAAATACCTTCTCTAAAAAGGACAGCTTAGCGGCTGTCTTTTTTATTTTTAAAAATGCATCTTGTAATTGCCTGACATGAAAATGTGTGATATACTCCATTCATGGGAAACCATAGAGCCAAAGGCGGCTTTACCCCTCTTGTTTTTTTCGGAGGGTTCAGGTAGCCCTCCAGACGGAAGAAAGGAGGGCGATGCAATGTATGTTACATATTCTGATTTGATTCAGATTGGAATACTCATTGTTGCCCTTGCTAATTTGATTTATCAGGTTTACAAGGGAAAAAAGAAATAGCCGCCACTACTCGCAATAGTGACGGCTGACCGTTTGTAACGGTATAGCTTAATTTTTGCAGAGGGTAGAGCCGCTTCTATGGCTTTCCCTGTTTCTATCTATAATATAGCATATCCGGCGGCAGAGCGCAAGAGAAAAACGCTTGTTTCCTCTGTTGCATTTCCTCCGCTTTTCCATTTTCCTGGTTACTGCTCACGGGGCTGTGAATAGTAATTTTCCCATTCAGTGATTCAATTTTCAACACACGTATTATAAGCGCCTGCTTTGGATTGCGACCGCACGGCTGGAAAAAACTGCATCAAGAATTTCTATGTGCATAAAGTAAAAATTTTGGATAATGTGGTAAAAATAGTGGATAAAACAGAGAAAAATGAAAGCAATATGCATGATAAAATACAGTTATCCGAAAGGAACACATAAAAAAGGAGGGAAAGGCTATGAGAAAGAAGATTGCATTATTGCTTTGCGCGGCATGTTGTATCGGCATGCTTTCGGGATGCGGGAACGGGGCGACGGATGCGCCAGCGCCTGCTGCGGGCAGCCAGGAGAAAAATGAGGCTGCACCTGCGGATGCAACGGCAGGAGAGGGGGCAGAGGCAGAAAACTCCAATCTGAATAAGGAAGGCTTCCCGATTGTGAATGAGCAGATCACGCTGACGGTTTACGGGCAGCGGGACCAGAATCAGGCGGCATGGAAGGATATGTGGGTGATGCAGAAATATGAGGAAATGTCCAACATCCATATGGATTTTCAGGAGGTTCCGGCGGATGGGTTTGCGGAGAATAAGCAGCTTTTGTTCGCTTCCAATGAGCTCCCCGATGTGTTTTTGCGCAGCGCCATTACCCCCAATGAGGTGGCGACCTATGGCGTGACCAGCGGTCAGTTGATGGTGCTGGATGACCTGATTGCCGAATATGCACCGAACCTGACGAGACTGTTTGAGGAAAATCCCGCATTGCGGCAGGCGTCCCTGGCATCTGACGGACATCTTTATATCATTCCGGCAATCGATTTGAGCGCGACCGGAAAGATGGACTTCAAGCAATGGATCAATACAAAATGGCTGGAAGCGGTGGGAAAGGAAATTCCGACCACGCTGGAAGAATTTAAAGAAGTCCTCATCGCTTTTCGGGATGAAGATCCAAACGGCAACGGGGAAAAGGATGAAATTCCGTTAGGGATCCGGGAACCCAGCTCCATTTATTGTCTGGGAGGCGCCTTTGGACTTGAGCACCAGATGAAGGACACATACAATGTGGACGAAAACGGGACTGTTCATAACTGGCTGTGCGATGACGAGTTTAAGGAATATCTGGTTTATTTAAACGATTTATATGAGGAAGGGCTTTTATGGCAGGATTATTATAAAAATGACAGACCTTCCTGGCGGAGCAATCTGGCCGGAGAGCTGTATGGGGCGATGTACATGCCTTATTCGGATGTTTTCTTAAACTGTGAGCTGGATTACTCCGGTTATGAGCCGCTGATCGGACCTTCCGGAGAAAAAAGCTGGCCGGATGCGAATACGGGTGTGGATTTTGGCTGCTTTGCATTGAGCAATACCTGTTCCAATCCGGAGGCGGCAATCCGTTGGGTGGATTATTTCTTCAGCGAGGAGGGCGGACTGTTCTTCGCCTTTGGAGAAGAGGGAACACATTACTACAGGGATGATAAGGGACAGCCCAGATTCAACGACGAAATTCTCAATGCGGAAGAGGGCTTCATGACAGCGCTGGGCAAAATCAATATGGTTCCGGGGAAAGGCTTCCCGTGCCTGAGCACGGATGAGACGGACGGCGTCGTGGCAAGCGATCAGACAAAAGCGGCCGCGGCAATTCTGGAGCCCTATCTGCCGAAAACATTTTATGCCAAGCCGGCGGTGAGCTCCGAGGACAATGACAGAGTGGTTGCGATTGAACAGGATTTGAATAATTACCGGGATGAGGCAGTTACCAAATTCATCATCGGTGAATGGGATTTTAGCATGTGGGAGGAATACTGCCAGACGCTGGAGCAGATCGGTATCCGTGAGCTGGAGGAAATTTATCAGAGAGCGTTGGACGCGTTAAAATGAGCATGATATGAGCATTTACCTGGGGCTTGCGCACAGCTTTATGCGCAGGCCCCGGATAGTCGAAATCCCCGGGCTGCAGGATTGTCCGGGAGCGCAAAAAAGGAGGCTGCCTTGAGACAAAAGAAAGTATGGAAAAATATCAGAAAATGCGCGGGGCTCTATGCGATGCTGGCGGTTCCTCTGGCGTGGTATATTATTTTTAAGTATGTCCCGATGTACGGGCTGCAGATCGCATTCCGAAAGTTTAATCCGACATTGGGAATCACGAAAAGTCCGTGGGCAGGACTGACCTATTTCAAACAGTTTTTCGGGTCGTACTATTTCACGGATGTGCTGCGCAACACGGTCACTTTGAGCCTGTTCACCATGCTGATCGGATTTCCCATGCCGATCATTCTGGCGCTTTTAATTAATGAAATAAAAAATGTCAGGTTTAAAAAGCTGATTCAGAATATTACATATATGCCTAATTTTTTGTCGGTGGTGGTGATCGTCAGCATGCTGACACTTTTTTCCAACAGGGACTATGGACTTTTTAATAAGATACGGGAGCTGTTTGGGGCGGCGCCGGTGGATCTGATGTCGAAGCCGGCTTATTTTCAGCCTTTGTATGTGTTTTCCAACGTCTGGCAGTTTATGGGCTTTAACGCGATCATTTATATCGCGGCTCTGGCAGGCGTGGATCAGGAGCTGTATGAGGCGGCGTCCATTGACGGCGCGTCCCGCATGCAGAAGATTCTGCACATTTCCCTGCCCTGCATCATGGGAACAATCCTCATCATGTTTATCATGAGAATCGGAAGTCTGATGTCGGTCGGCTTTGAAAAGGTCTATCTGATGCAGAACAGCGTCAATCTTTCCGCAAGTGAAATCATATCGACCTTTATTTATAAAAACGGCATCCAGAAGGGGCAGTTTTCCTATAGCACGGCGGTAGGGCTGTTCAATTCCGTAATCAATTTCACCCTTTTGGTGAGCGCAAACTATATCAGTAAAAAGACGACGGATACCGGTCTGTGGTGAGGAGGGCGCGATGAAAGAAAAGATGAAAAAAAGCCTGCGCAGCGATTTCGCTTTTGACGTGATCATGAATCTGCTGGGGATATGCATCGTATTGCTTGTGCTGATTCCGCTGATTTTTGTGGTTGCCGCCTCCTTTTCAGATCCGGACCTTGTTTTAAAGGGGAAGGTTTTGCTGATCCCAAAGGGGTTTACCACGCAGGCATATTCGATGGTATTTGAAAATGAGGATATCTGGAAGGGATTCCGCAATTCCTGTCTGTATACGGTGGCAGGCACGCTGATCAGCGTTGTGCTCACCATACTGGCGGCATACCCGCTCTCCAGAAAGGAGCTGCCAGGACGCAATCTGTTCATGATGCTGATCTTATTCACCATGTATTTCAGCGGCGGCATGATACCGACCTACCTGTTGGTAAAGGATCTGGGCATGTATAATACTGTGTGGGCGCTTCTGATTCCGGCGGCGATTTCCACCTATAATCTGATCGTGGCGAAAACCTTTTTTGAAAACAGCATCCCGGGAGAGCTGTACGAGTCCGCGAAGCTGGATGGCTGCGGCAATATTCCCATGCTGCATCGGATTGTGCTCCCGCTGTCCAAAGCCATCCTTGCGGTGCTGGTGCTTTATTATGCGGTGGGAATCTGGAACGCATACTTCGATGCGCTGATCTATGTCCGGGATACCTCGCTGCATCCGCTGCAGATCGTGCTGCGAAATATCCTGCTTCTGGGGCAGACGGAGCAGATGGGAACCAATGATGTGGGCATGGCGGATAAAATCAAAATGGCAGAGGCGGTCAAGTACTCCGCGATTGTGCTCTCCAGCATTCCGATGCTGCTGATTTATCCTTTTGTGCAGAAATATTTTGTAAAAGGTGTTATGATAGGAGCTATCAAAGGATGAAGAGAAGTTCTAAGGCGGCATAGGACGCCGCCTAAGAACTTCTATACTTCATCCTGGAAGAATGCCCTGTGGGCATTCTTCTCAGTGGAACCCAAATGAAATGAAGTTCTAAGGCGATATAAGATACTGGTCGGGGCTTTTTGGGGAATTTTACCAATCAAAACGGGGAGGCGGAAAGATGGATAAAAAGCCGAATATTATCATTGTCATGACGGATCAGCAGAGGGCGGATCTGCGAAAAGGGTGCGGATATCCGCTGGATACGATGCCTTTTTTGGATGAGTGGGCGCAGGGAGGGGTGGATTTTGCGCGGGGGTATACGCCGAATCCCACCTGCATGCCGGCGCGGGTCAGCATGTTTACGGGGCGCTACAGTCAATGCCACCGGGTGCGGACGAACCACAATGCGTCGGATGCGCTGTATACGAAGGATATGCTGGATATCTTGAAGGAAAACGGCTATGTCACAGCGCTGTGCGGAAAAAATCATTCCCACCGCAGAGAGGAGGACTTTGATTTCCATGAAACCTGTGGGCATCTGGGATATGAAGGAGAGAGTAACACTACGCCGGAGGAAATTGAATTTGCGGAATTTTTAAAAGGAACGCGGCATATGGAGATGCATGAGCCTTCTCCGGGCGGCGTATGCGTGCAGCATCCTTATCGGAATGTGAGTTCTGCATTGCGGTTTATGGATGAAGCAGGAAGAGAACGACCGTTTTTTGCGTGGGTATCCTTTGCGGAGCCCCATAATCCTTATCAGGCGCCGGAGCCATATTTTGACATGTTTCCGCCGGAAAGCCTGCCGCCTCTTGACGGGGGAACAGAGGATCTGTCTGCGAAAGGGGAGCGCTTTGTATGGTTGCGCAGCGTCTGGGAGGAGGTGCTGGGAACAGACCTGGAAAACCGGATTGCCCGTGCCCGTTCCAATTATCACGGAATGCTCCGTCTGATTGACGATCAGTTCAGGCGTTTGATTGAAGGACTGCGGGAACGGGGGCTGGAGGAAAACACGATCGTGATTTTCCTGTCTGACCATGGCGATTTTGTGGGAGAGTACGGATTGATCCGCAAAGGTCCCGATCTGCCGGATATCCTGTGTCACATTCCCTTCATCTGGCGGGGACCCGGCATCCGGGCGACGGGGCGCATGGCGGAGGGGTACGGCAGCATCGTGGATATTTTCCCCACGCTTTGTGAGATAATCGGCGTCCAAATGCCCTTTGGCTGTCAGGGAAAGAGCCTGTTGCCCCTGCTTGCGGGAACACCGGTTCCTGCCGGGGAATTTGATTGCGCTTATGCGGAGAGCGGCTTCGGCGGTCTTTACTGGAATGACCGGGATGGGCTCGATCTGGTGACGGAGGGAGCTTCCCAGAATATGGTCACCTTCGACTGCTTAAATACCTGGACTCAGTGCGGACAGGTGCGGGCGCTGTGGAAGGACGGCTGGCATATCCAGCTGGATATGATGGGCAGCGGCTATCTGTATCATGTGGAGGAGGACCCCAGAGAGCTTCATAATCTGTGGGAGGACGCAGGCTGCGCCGACAGAAAAGCCGCGCTTTTGCAGGAGCTTGCGGCCGCCATGATGCGGGCGGCGGACGATCTGCCGGTGCCCCATCATCGCTACCGGACAAAGGTACATCCGAGGGGGTACTGGCGGCAGGATTTTAAGGCGGAAGACCCCGGCGTGCGGGAATTATTTTAGTGGAATATTGTCGAAAGATATGCTATGATGTCTCTGTTACCGCCCCTATACTGGCAACGGAAAGGGGGTGTACATAATGGAGACATTGAGCTCTTTTTTAGTCGCTGTTATGGCTGGCGTGGTCTGTCACTACGTCATCAAGTGGTTAGACGGCGACGAATAGACGGTGACTAGCCCAAACGGTTGACTTCTCCGAAAAAGAAGAAGAGCCCCCGGAAGTATGCAGGTACTGCCGGGGGCTCGTTCTTTTGTGTACATAATGGAAATTGTGCTCTTTTCTTTCCAAAAATATTATAGCATGAACAGGTTTTTCATGCAACGCTTTTTTGAAAAATCCGACGGCACCGTGAAAAGTAATCTGGTAACAGGATATGCTTGAAAAGCGGAAAAGGCTATTTTATAATGGACAGGAAACCAATAGCAGTAAAAATACCGGAATGGAGAAGATTATGAAAATACTGGCAGCCTTTTTGGTAATACTGATAGTGCTTGCGGCAATCGTTCTGCTGCGCGCGATGCGGCTTGTGCCCACGCCCGCGCGGACGGTCAGGCTGGAGCCGGAGCGCTCACAGCGGGCGGAAAAATACGGAAAACAGCTCGCCGTACTGATCCGTCAGGAGACGATTTCCGACAGGAACGATCCGGACAAAAGCAAATTTCTGGCTTTTCACGAAAAGCTGGAGGAGCTTTTTCCCAATCTCCATGCAACATGTGAAAAACATGTATTTCAGGGAAGCCTGTTGTTTTGCTGGAAAGGGAAGGGGACGCACGCGCCGATTCTGCTGATGAGCCATCATGATGTGGTGGAAGCGGGCGGCGCATGGGAGCATGCCCCTTTTTCCGGGGATATTGACGAAGCGGGACGCGTCTGGGGGCGCGGCACGGTGGATACCAAAGCGAGCCTGTTTTGCATGATGACCGCTGTGGAAGAGCTGATCGGAGAAGGCTTTGTGCCGGAATGCGACGTCTATCTTGCCAGCAGCTGTACAGAAGAGATCAGCGGAGAAGGCGCGCCGCTGACGGCGGCATACTTAAAGGAGCAGGGGGTAAAGCTGGCTCTGCTTTTGGACGAGGGCGGCATGATCATAAAGGAACCGGTCGCCGGTGTGAAAGGAACCTATGGGATGGTGGGCGTTCTGGAAAAAGGCTACGCCGACCTGCGCTTCACCGCCAGGGGAAGCGGCGGACACGCCAGCGCGCCGGGGAAAAATACGCCTCTCGTGCGCCTTGGAAAGTTCATGGCTGCAGCAGAACGGCACAGTCCGTTTAAGGACTCCTTTAACGACACGGTAAAGGAGATGTTTGGGCGGATGGCGCCCAACATGAGCTTTGGCATGAAGCTGATTTTTGCCAACATGTGGCTGTTTGAGCCGCTTTTAAAAAAGCTGCTTCCTGCGATCAGTCCGGCGGCAGGCGCGATGCTCCATACAACGCTGGCATTCACCACTGCAAAGGGCTCGGACGGCTTGAATGTGCTGCCGCAGGAGGCCTGGGTGACCGGTAATATGCGCTTTATTCCGCATCAGTCCAATGAGGAGAGCATTGCGCTGATCACAGGGCTGGCGAAAAAGTATGGAATTGAAACAGAGGTGCTCTTCCAATACCCGCCCTGTCCGGTGGTGGACTATCGGGGCAGCGGCTTTCAACTCGTGGAGGAGGTCATGCATGAGGTTTATCCCGGTGTTGATGTCTGCCCTTATGTGATGACAGGAGGAACGGATGCCAAAGACTACCGGGAGCTTTCCGAGCATTGCCTGCGCTTTGCGCCGTTAATGATCAATGAGCAGCAATATGAGAGCATTCACGGCCTGAACGAAAACATTTTTCAGGGCGCTCTTCCCGGAGGTGTGGATTTCTATAAACAGATTATCAGGAAAAGCTGAATAGTAACAACACTGTTACTGATCTGATACAAAGATTTACAGGGATATTGTGGAAATATTGTTTTAGATGTATTATAATGGATACACTATAAAGGATAGTGACAAACTGATTACATGTATCATGGAGAAAAGAAAGGACAGGTGGGAAGAGATGGATTTGAAGGGAAGCAAGACAGAGGCGAATCTGCTGGCGGCGTTTGCGGGGGAATCCCAGGCAACCAATAAGTATACTTATTTTGCCTCCAAAGCGAAAAAGGACGGATATGTACAGATCGCGAAGATTTTTGAAGAGACCGCCCGCAATGAAAGGGAGCATGCAAAAATCTGGTTCAAGCTGCTAAACGGCGGCATTGATTCCACAGCGGACAACTTAAAGACCGCCGCGGAGGGAGAGAACTACGAATGGACTGACATGTATGCGGCGTTTGCGAAGGAAGCCCGTGAGGAAGGGTTTGATCACATTGCAAGCCTGTTCGAGCAGGTTGGCGAAATCGAAAAGGAGCACGAGAAGAGATATCTGGCGTTGCTTGCCAATGTGAAGAACGAGCTGGTATTTTCCAAAGAGGGCGACACCGTATGGCAGTGTTCCAATTGCGGACATGTTGTCGTCGGGAAAAAGGCCCCCGAGGTTTGCCCGGTATGCGCGCATCCGCAGGCATATTTCGAAGTGAAGGCCGAAAACTACTAAACCGGTCAAAAGCCCCTGTAAAAGCAGGGGCTTTTTCGGCGCTATGCAGAGGTATCACGATGAAAACACAGATTCTGTTTGAAGACAGGGACCTGCTGGTATGCTGTAAGCCAGCGGGAATCGCCGTGCAAAGCGGCAGAATATCCGAACCGGATATGGTGAGCGAGCTGAAAAATTATCTCGCGCAAAGCGCGCGGCAGGAACGCGCGCGGAGTGGGGAAAAGGGCGTCGCGGCTCCGGTTTATCTCGGCGTCATCCACAGACTGGATCAGCCGGTTTCCGGTATTATGGTATTCGCCAAAAATCCGGGCGCGGCGGCGGCATTGAGCAGACAGGCAGCGGGAACGGATATGAAAAAAACATACAGGGCAGTCGTATTTCTTCCGGAGAAGGAGAAAAGAGCTGCTATGGCAGAGGCGGACAGCCTCCAGGGCGTGCCAGGGGATGCCATCGCCTGCAGTCTGATAGATTACATCAAAAAGGAGCCGGGCGGCGGCGCGCGGATTGCCGGTCCGCAGGAAAAGGAAGCGAAAAGAGCGGAGCTTTCCTGGCGGTGTCTGGCGCGGGAGGGACAGCGGGCGCTTCTGGAAATTGAGCTTAAGACCGGGCGGCATCATCAGATTCGGGTACAGCTGGCACATGCGGGCATGCCGCTTTTGGGAGATAACCGGTATGGAACCGCAGAAAGCCGTGCCCTGTCCGGGCGGCTTGGAATCGAAAAAATACAGCTACAGGCGGCAGAGCTCACATTTTTGCACCCTGTGACAAAGAAAAGGGTCTGCTTTGAAGCGGCGGAAAAGCTACAGCTATGAGAAAAACAGATTTTTTTGAAAATTGCGGCAGGGCGGCGGGCTTTCTGACCGGACTTTGGGCATTTTTCATGCTGACGGTGTTCCCTCTTTATATGAAAGAGAAGTATATCAGGCTGGGGGAACATAAATATCATTTTTTTCTGCGCGTGAGCATATATCTTCTTTTGCCGGCGGGGCTATGCTGGCTGCTTTTTTTGCTGCAAAAGGGAAAAAAGCTGCAGCCACATATTTCCTGTCTGGACCGGGCGATGCTTGCGTATCTGGCTGTGGCCATGATTTCCTTTCTGATGAGTGTGGACAAAAGACAGGCATGGTCAGGTATAGAGGGCTGGTATATGGGACTTTTGACCCAGGTCCTGCTGGTGCTTTCCTATTTTCTGGTGTCCCGCTGCCTTCCGCTCAAAAAGGTGATTCTTGCAGGGCATTTTCTGGCGTCTTCCGTCGTTTTTTTGCTCGGCTGCGGCCATCGCTTCGGATTGGACCCGCTCGGCCTGTATGAAGGAATTGACGAAAGCTGGCGTCTTCTTTTTTTGTCCACGGTCGGGCAGGCATCCTGGTATTCTGGCTATGTGTGCACAGTGCTCGTGATCGGGGTGGCATGCTTTTTTACAGAGCATAAGCCGGTGCGGCGTTTTTTCCTGGGATGTTATTGCGCGGTCGGATTTGCGACGGTGGTCACGCAGAACAGCGACAGCGCTTTTATGGCAATGCTGTTTCTGATGCTCGGATTATTTCTGGCAGCCTGTGACAGCCCTGATAACATGGAACGTTTTTTTGAAACGGCGCTGCTCATGCTGGGAAGCTTTAAGCTTATGGGAAGCCTGCAGCAGCTTTTCCCGGATCGGGCAATGCGGCTGGACGGGCTGTCAGAATTTATTTCCCAGAGCACGCAGACCTGGCTCTTTTTTCTGGCGGTCTGTGTCGGCGACATGTTGTTTTTGCTATACCGGCAGAAGCATCCAAAGCTGCCTGGCTGGAAAAGGGCGGGCGCGATGCGCCGGCTTGCGGTAGGTGCGGCGGCGGCAGCGCCTGTATGCTACGCATGTGTGGTGTGGCTGAACAGCACAGGGCGATTGAAGGCGTGGTTTGGCATAGAGAGTGCAGGACAGTATTGGCTGTTTGACAGCAGCTGGGGAAATTCCAGAGGATTTATCTGGAGCATCACATGGGAAGCGTTCAAGGGACTTCCCATGCTCAGGAAGCTTTTTGGAGTGGGACCGGACTGCTACGCGGCATACTGCTATAGCGTGCCGGAGCTGGAAGCGCAGTTAAACCATTTTTTTGGGCAGAATCAGACGCTTACCAATGCCCATAATGAGTTTTTGAATCTCATGCTTTGCATGGGAATCGCGGGGCTTGCGGCATTTTGTATGATGCTCGCAGCGGCATTTTTGCGTTTTTACAAAGAAAAATATGATAGCCCATATGTGTTTGCCGGGATGCTCGCGGTGCTGGTCTATGGAGCGCACAATTTTTTCTGCTATCAACAGATATGCTGTACACCGTTTTTGTTTTTGCTGCTGGGAATGGCGGAAGGCTGCATCCGGCGCAATAAGAAGGATATCCAGAAAACGGCAGAGCGATATGAAGCCAATGCGCACATAGAATGACGGCTTTTACCCATACTATGGTGAGCGGCAAAATCATTGCCGTCCGCTGGAACCAAAGATAACAGTTTGGACCTGTCTGAGCTGTTATGATTCAGGAAAATGCGTCAGAGCTTTGGAAGAGGGATATGTATGGGTGACTGGATGGAAAAAAACGGAAAAAGGGCGCTTATGCTGGCAGGCTTTGCCGGCATGCTTTTTTTGGTCTTTAAATATCTTTTTCCGCTTGCCGCGCCATTTTTACTCGCCTTTCTCATCGTCCATTTCTGCGACCCCTGGCTGGAACGCGTACAAAAAAGGACGCATATCCGGAAGGAAATTCTTCTGGGCGGCATGCTGCTTCTTGCGATGGCATTGCTGCTTGGCATTGTCTGGGGCGTATTTTCCTGGGGGAGTGTGCATGCGTCCGAAATAGGGGAAGGTATGACCGCGATACAGGACCGGATGGACAGGGCCCTGCAGGACTGCTGCGCGTTTCTGGAACGGAATTTCGGCATGGATGCGTCGGGGACCTATGTAGCGATTCAGGGAAAAACAAAGGAGCTGGCGGAAAGCCTGCGGACGGATGCGCTGCCGGAGGCGGCGAAGCGCTCCTGGGAATATATCCGTGGAATGCTTGGCGGCATTGCCTTTTTGGGAGTGAGCTTCATTTCCACCATGCTGCTTTGCAGGGATTATAAGACCATTACGGGAAAAGCCGGGGAAAATCCGATGGTGGATGCGGCGTGGCAGCTTTTGGACAGGACGGTTTCTTTGATTGGCGGATATCTGAAAGCGCAGGCCGTCATATTGCTGGTGATATCCGTAGTCGCAGTGGCGGGGCTGCTGATCGGGCGGGTAAAGGGCGCGGTAGCGCTGGGGCTTCTTGCCGGGCTTTTGGACGCCCTGCCTTTTATCGGAACCGGCATTGTGCTTGTGCCGGCGGCGCTCTGGCAGCTGCTTTCAGGGAATGTGCCGGGGGCAATCTGCGCCGTGATCGTTTATGTGCTTTGCGTGATGGTGCGGGAACTTTTGGAACCACGCCTTTTGGGGAAGCAGGTGGGCATCTGCCCTGTGGTCATGCTGTTTGGCGTGTACGCGGGAGTCAGGCTGTTCGGCCTTGCGGGGATTTTTCTGGGTCCTTTGTATCTGGTGCTTTTCAGGGAAGGGGCGTGCAGAATCCGTGAAAGCTATTGACAAATGCCGAAATTTCTTTTATGATCAGGTTGAATCGCTTAACGGATATGAAACGATTGCGGAAAGCGTTTTTTGGTGGTTTTCATACGCTGATCTGGGTGGTACCGCCGGATATCCGGCCTCTGTAACGGGGCTTTGATGTCTGGCTGATTTTATTTTCAGGAGGAGAAAAGGATGGCGGACAAGAAACTGGTGGAGCAGATCACCTCCATGGAGGAGGATTTTGCGCAGTGGTATACCGATGTGGTGGTGAAATCGGAGCTGATCGGTTATACGAGCGTGAAGGGCTGCATGGCGATCAAGCCGGCAGGCTACGCGATCTGGGAGCTGATTCAGTCCCAGCTCGATGCGAGATTTAAGGAAAAGGGCGTGCAGAATGTATATATGCCGATGTTCATTCCGGAGAGCCTTTTGCAGAAGGAAAAGGACCATGTGGAGGGCTTTGCCCCGGAGGTGGCGTGGGTCACGCACGGCGGTCTGCAGCCGCTGCAGGAAAGACTTTGTGTCAGACCGACCTCGGAGACGCTGTTCTGTGATTTTTATAAAAATGATATTCAGTCCTATCGGGATCTGCCCAAGGTTTATAACCAGTGGTGCAGCGTGGTGCGGTGGGAAAAGGAAACGAGACCCTTTCTGCGCTCCCGGGAGTTTTTGTGGCAGGAGGGACATACCGCCCATGCGACCGCACAGGAGGCGGAGGAAAGAACGATACAGATGCTGAATGTATATGCGGATTTCTGCGAGGAGGTGCTGGCGATCCCTGTGATTAAGGGGCGTAAGACGGAGAAGGAGAAGTTTGCGGGCGCGGAGGCGACTTATACGATCGAGGCGCTGATGCATGACGGCAAGGCGCTGCAGTCCGGGACCAGCCATAACTTTGGCGACGGCTTTGCGAAGGCGTTTGGAATTCAGTTTACCGATAAGGACAATACCTTAAAATATGTACATCAGACCTCCTGGGGCATGACGACCCGCCTGATCGGTGCGATCATCATGGTACATGGCGATAATTCCGGTCTGGTATTGCCGCCGAAGGTGGCGCCCACACAGGTTGTCATCATTCCGATCCAGCAGAGAAAGGAAGGCGTTTTGGAGAAAGCCAGTGAGCTTAAGGATCGCCTTTGCGGCTTCCGGGTTAAGGTGGACGATAGTGACAAGAGCCCCGGCTGGAAATTTTCTGAGGCTGAAATGCGCGGCATTCCGGTGCGCGTAGAGATCGGTCCGAAGGATATCGAAGCTGGCAAATGCGTGCTGGTACGCCGGGATACGGGAGAGAAGCTGGAATGCGCGCTGGATGAGCTGGAACAGAAGGTTGCCGGACTTTTAGAGACTATGCAGAAGGAAATGCTTGAGAGGGCGCGGGCGCACAGGGATGCCCATACCTATACAGCCAAAACGCCGGAGGAGCTGGAGGATATCCTGACCAATAAGCCGGGATTTGTCAAAGCGATGTGGTGCGGCTGTCAGGAATGCGAAGACAAAATCAAGGAAAAATATGCCGCAACCAGCCGCTGCATGCCATTCGAGCAGGAAGCGCTCTCCGATGTGTGCGTATGCTGTGGCAAGCCCGCAAAGAAGATGGTATACTGGGGTAAGGCATATTAAAAAATCCAGGTTTTGGGTAACGCAAAACCGGAGAACAGGGCATGGCTAAAAATCTTTTTGTATTTATAAAATATGGCTTAATTTTTTACAAAAAATGTCGAAAGTGAATTAAAGGTTCTGTTTTTATAACAGAATATCCGAATAAGGCATTAGGAGAATGCAAGGAGGTAAAAGAAGGAAATGATCAAGAACATGAAAATTGGAAAAAGGCTGATGTCATGCTTTATTCTGGTGGCAATTGTGGCCAGCATTTCCGGTGTTTTGTCGATTTTCATTACGAACGGCTTACATAAGAAATTCGATACAACGCTGGAAGACTACGGTTTCGTGCAGGGCGATGTGGGCAGGGCCATGTTGGCGCTTGCCGAAAATACCCGCGTGATCCGTGATCTGATCACACTGACCGATGAGGAAGATCTGGCAAATGCGAAGCAGAAGCTGGAAAATAACAAGGCTCTGTATAATCAGTATGCCGATATTGTAAGAGAATCTATTTCGAATGAGGAAGCCAGACAGATCGCAAACGATATCTCCACGAAGAGAGCGGCGTTCGAGGCGAAGCGGGACGAGGTGCTTGCGCTGGGAGAAAGCACGGATGCATCCAGTGATTCACGGGCGTTGCAGATGGCGATTGACGAGCTGGATCCCCTTTATGATGATCTGTATGACGCATGGATGAATTTCCTGGATGTCAAGGAGCAGAAGGGACGGGAGCACAGCCAGCAGATGCAGCGTGAGACCAATATTGTGACCGTCATTACCATCGTATTGATCATCGCGTCCCTAATCATCGCGTTCCTCTTTGGCGTTCTGATTTCCCGCCAGGTTGCGGATCCGATCGGCAAATGTGTGGATCGTCTTACCAAGCTCGCACAGGGCGATTTGAAGAGTCCGGTTCCGCAGTCCGATTCCACGGATGAAACCGGCGTGCTTATGACAGAGCTTGGCATAACCGTGAAAGCGATTAACGCCATGATCGGTGATCTGACACATATGCTTGGAGAAATGGCAAGGGGCAACTTTGCTGTGAAGTCCAATGCGGAAGATGCATACGTAGGTGAATTCGGCCAGCTGATTGAATCCATCAAAGAGCTGAGCCAGGATATGAATACAACGCTGTCACAGATCAACCAGAGCTCTGATCAGGTGGCAAGCGGCGCGGATCAGGTATCCTCCGGCGCACAGGCATTGAGCCAGGGCGCTACCGAGCAGGCGAGCTCCGTAGAAGAGCTTGCAGCTACCATCAACGAGATCTCTAACCAGATCAATATTACCGCTCAGAATGCGGAAACTGCAAAAGAAGAAAATGTAAAGGTGGATGAAATGATTCAGGTATGCGGTAACCAGATGCAGAGTCTGGTCGGCGCGATCAACCTGATCAATGAGAAGTCCAATGAGATCAGCAAGATCATCAAAGCAATTGAAGATATCGCATTCCAGACCAATATCCTTGCGTTGAACGCGGCTGTGGAAGCGGCGCGCGCAGGTGCGGCAGGTAAGGGCTTTGCGGTTGTTGCCGGCGAGGTTCGTGACCTTGCTGAAAAGAGTGCGGAAGCTGCCAAGAGCACAACGGTTCTGATTGGCGAGACCGTAAGCGCGGTGGCAAGCGGCACAAAGCTTTCCGAGGAGACGGCGCAGTCCCTGCTTAAGGTAGTGGAAAATGCCAAGTCCGTACTGAGCGCAGTGACCAATATTTCCCAGGCAACCGGCGAACAGGCACAGTCCATTTCTCAGGTTACGATGGGCATCGACCAGATCTCCAGCGTGGTACAGACCAACTCCGCTACGGCACAGCAGAGCGCTGCCGCCAGTGAAGAGCTGTCCGCTCAGGCACAGATGCTTAAGAATCTGATCGGCAAATTCAAGCTGGATGGAGATACGGATGTGAGCGCGGCTATGGTCAGCTACAATAAGCCTGCCAGCACACCTTCCTATGAGTATCATGCGGATACCTCCAGCTATGGCGGAAGTAAATATTGATACATAAAAACTGGGGCAGAACCGGGAAACCGGTTCTGCTTTTTTAAGGAAAACTATTGTATGTTGTTGCTGTAAGTCTCGGGATTTTTATGCGTAAAGTGTGCAAATACCTTAGGCGCGTGAACAGCAATTTAAAAATCTTCTGTTGGCAGTAAGGAGACAGGCGTATGAGTGTAAAAGGATACACGGACAGAAACGACGTAAATGACGAAAAAACAGAGGTTAAATATCTCACGTTCTGGATGGAAGGACAGCTGTTTGGTATTCCAATCGGGGATGTGGTACAGATTATCCGGATGGAAAATATTACAGTAATACCGGAATTTCCAAGCTATGCAAAGGGCGTTATCAACCTGCGTGGGGATATCGTTCCCGTTATTGATATTCAGCTTCGCTTTAAGAAGCCCGCAGTCAGCTATACGGATCACACCTGCATCATTGTCACGATGATCAGGGAAAAGTACGTTGGCTTTATCGTGGAGGCGGTAGTCGATGTGCCTGATATTTCTAAAAAGGCTATTTCTGAACCGCCGACGATAGCCGGGGATACTGCAGGAAAATATATGGTTGGCGTTGCCCGTTTGGAAAAGGAGCTGGTTTTGCTGCTGGAGACTTCCAGACTGTTGGAGGAGAAAGAGCTGGAGGCGCTGGAAGAGGCGGCCAGGAACAGGATGGGGGAGTGATGGGAACAGGCAGGGGATTTCCCCTGCCTGAAAACCAAAGCCATCGTCAGAAATCAATGCTTACATGTTTGGCTTGACAAATCCAGGATGTCCGACCATTACCATGCAGCTTTTTTTATAACATGCAATGCCGTAGTTCAGGATTGATTGTATTCCATTCCCTTCAAAAATTTCCGCATATCGCCGGGTTTCAATTTGTTCAAGTGCTTTCCGGCATGATGCTTCCAGATTCCCGTCTTCGGCATACTTTATTTCAATTATGATTCCCATTCCTTCAGCATTATCCGTTGTGACCAGAATATCGCTGTATCCTTCTCCTGTTTCAGCATTGGAGGACACATCCCAACCTTCCATATGTCCCAGCAATCCAAGCAGAATTCCATGATAAAAGCTTTCCTTCCTCTCCTTTTGCACACCATAATCCCGGATGCTGATTGTCCTGCGCAGATATTCATTCAATATTTTCTTCACAGCAGAGGCATCGCCCTCCTGCATTGATTGAAAGAGGATGTCCAGTTTTCCAATGTCTTTCGATGCTTCCTCATCGAACCATTCCAGAACCTGCCGGACAAATATCTGCCGGATTTCCCGGTTAGGGATGGCAAGAGAAAGCATATCGCCGTCTTGCTCCCCGCGCTGCGTTAGATATCCGGTGGTGAAAAGCAGGCTCCAAAGATTGTCTATGGAAGAATCAAGGTTACCGTAGGTTAAATCCTGTTTGATTGCTTTTCGGACAATTCCACCCGCGATCAGTTCCTCAATTTCCCTTTTGGTGATGAAGCCGGCTTTTTGTATAAAACGTCTAATGATGTCATTATTTCCTGTGTTGATCCAATAATTTTGAGGAAGCGCGGATGGATTCATGCGGAGCGCATAGCAATAGCTGATTACATCCCAGGGGCAATATATTGCGGCGTTGCCAAAGCGATAACCGTCATACCTGCCTTTCGTCCATAATGCTTATGCAGAAGCTTCGATAAAAGTAAGAGACTATCGCACAAAAGCTGATCGGTCATTGTGAAGCTGCCATGTTGATCAATATCTGTTAATGCATAATACAGTTTTCGCTCTTTCTCTTCCAGCATATCGCTGTCTGCCAGAAAAGCAAAACGCATTGCTTCCCTTCCGATCAGGGCACGAAGCATTGCCTTTGCGGTGGAAAAGCTTTCCCCGCTTACTCCCTTTAAGCTGATGGAAATGACAGGAAACTGTCCCATATATCGGTTGCACAGGTCGGGCTCTTTTGAAATTTCAAGGTTGTCAAAAAGCTCCTTTCGGCAGCCTGTCTCGAAAAAGCATTTCAACATGCTCATATTAAGAGATTTTCCGAACCTTCTGGGGCGCGTAAAAAGATTTACTTCGCCCCAGTTATTTAAAAGGTCCCGTATCAGCCCCGTTTTATCAATATAGTAAAAGTCTTCTGTACGAATTTTTTCAAAATTTTCAATGCCGACAGGAAGCATGGCAGACGTTCTCATATTGCGATTACTCCTTTTTTGGTGTAACGGAAAAATAACTTTGCTATTGAGGACAGTATAGCATTCGATTGTCAGGTTGGCAAGTTATATCCGGTTGGCTTATATTGCGATCAGGTAGTAATCTGATGGTACGTAAAAGTCTCCATGATATCTCAGATATAAATGGTAGGCAGGATTTATTTTCAGGATTCGCTCTGCCAGTAAAAATAGTGTCTCATATCCATAATAAGCGCTTATTATGAGCGCTGGACGGTATGCGGCGATTTGTGCGCTGCAACAATCCAGAAGCTGCAATTCTTTGCCTTCTCCGTGCAGACGGATGAAGCCTGTGGCCCCGATGATATCATGATTGATATTAACCTCTGTTTCTTCACAGACTTTAATTTCAAGACGTTTTACCCCGCGCAGGTTACAGGTGAGCTTTAAGGCATCGTCGTCGGATTTCACATAGCATAGAATTTTTTCATAGCTGTCGCCATAGGCCTGAATAAAGCTACGAACATCATTTCCTTCTGTCGCCCAGAGATCCACAAATACTTTTCCTTTTGCATCTGGCATCAGGTCAGGATCAAACACCTGAGGATAACTTTCTGCTGCCATTTGCAGAGCGGTTCTGTCCAGATGCAACCAGTTGTCCAGCAGGGCACTTAGTGTACGGCGGGAACGGTAATCGGAGAGGCTGGTATATAACGTGACAATGTGATTTCGGTGCTCTTTTATCAGGTTTGTCCGTTGCTGAAAGAGTTCATATTCTTCTTGCGCAGGATCCAGTTTTCCCCAGAACGTATTATGTTTATAAAAGGAGAGAGTATTCTCATAAGCGTCTTTGTTTTCGACTAGTTCTTCTTGCAAAGCATGCACCATCTGGGATGTCAATGAAAGTAAATCATTTTTCTGTATTTCCTCCATAAGCTCCAAAAAATGTATATCCGTACTATTCTGGTAGGGAAGGGACGGATATTGTTCTGCAGCTTGCTGTTCTGAAAGAAAATATAACGGAGGCTTGCTTTCTTCTAAATATGCAATTTCGCTTTCGGACAGGGTGTGATAAATATGGTCTTCCAGTTGATAAAAATGAATAAGTTTTGCAGCTTTGTAAACAAAAAAAACATCCTTTGAAGAGCTAAAATCATATATTTTGGAAAGAAAGCTATAAACATTCTGAGGCTGCTCTGCATTTTCCTTGAATAAAAGGAGTAATATTTTCAGAATTTCATCCTGATAGCGTTGAGCACGTAATGCTAAAACGGCATATTTCACCGCTTTATTTTTATTTTCGTTATGGGCATATATCAGGGCTAATGTGCTATATACCTGCTCCAGTTCTCCGGCAACGTATACGGTAAACGGGAAATACTCGTTTTCCATTTCATACAATGCTTTCTCCAGGTGCAAGGCACATTCGTCACGCTTTCCAAAACGTAGTAGATTTTGCCCGGTCCAATATTCCATATCCGGATGATGACCGCCGATTGCCTCATACTGTTTATAAAGCTCAGTTACCTCTTCTAAGGTTGAAAAAGGAAGCATACCAAGAACTCTTTCTGCGTTGGAAAAAGCGTTGAGGCGTAGTGCGGCTTCCATTTCTGTGTCCGCATGCGCAATCACATTACGAAAGGCGTCCAGAGCACCAGTGATGTTTCCTTTGGCGAGAAGTGAATCCCCGATATAGGACCATAACCAGTACTGTTCTGGATGCTCAGCTACTTCCTTTTGCAAAATAGAAAGATTTCTGTCCGCTTTATTTTTCTTCCTGGATATATTGGAGGCATAGCCCGTATGATAGATGGAAAAGAGGTCTCCTGCATCATATACGACTAAATTTGGTTTGCCTGCATTAACCAGTTTTTCGTGTATTCTGCCCTCATATTGTAATCTTCTGTCACGGCGAATTAGTCTGTCCTGCATTGTAGTAGAGAATATTTTCCCTTCTTCATCCAGATGCATCATTTTGCAGCGTATGACATCGGGGCGTTGTTCTGGAGGATAAGTGTTCAAAAAGGTAAGCAGCTCTCTTATTTTGGGAATATCCGAATTTGGAAAATATTCATCTGCATCCAGAAAAGCAATCCAGTCTCCCTTTGCTTTTGACAAAGCAAAATTCTTTGCGGCCGAGAAGTCATCATTCCACTCGAAATGGTAAACTGTCGCCCCCATTTCCTCGGCTATGGTCACGGTATTGTCCTCCGAACCGGTATCCACAACGATCTGTTCACAAACGATTCCTTTCCCCCAGGAAAGGGCGCGGCGGATATCATCCTCTTCGTTTTTCACGATCATACACTGGGAAAGGCGCAGCATCCTTTTCATTTCTTTATCTCCCTTCATCATAAAAGACCGGGGCGGGAGATATTCCCCGCCCCGGTTCCTGTTTTGCAGACATGGAACCATGTCTGATGGATTACATAATTTCCTGCTTGTTCTGCTATGAAATCCGGATAAATTACTGGAGCAGCTGCAGAACGCCCTGAGGAATCTGGTTTGCCTGAGCAAGCATAGCCTGCGCGGACTGTACCAGAATGTTGTTCTTGGTGTAAGCCATCATTTCCTTTGCCATGTCAACGTCACGGATGCGGCTTTCAGCAGCAGTCATGTTCTCTGTTGTCACGCTCAGGTTGTTGATGGTGTGCTCCAGACGGTTCTGAAGGGCGCCAAGCGCACCACGCTGTGTGGATACAGTGTTGATCGCAGCTTTGATCTTGTCAACAGCCAGTTTCGCACCAGCCTGTGTGCTGATATCCACATCACGCAGACCAAGGGATTCAGAATCCATCGCATTGACAGAAACATTTAACTGGTTAAAGTCGTCGGATGTATCGCCGATCTGCAGAGACAGGCTTTGACCAGTAGTAGCTGCTGTACCATACTGGATCAGACCTTTCCAGTCTGCCTTTGTAGCATCTGTAGCAACCGAACCACCGACACCATCCGTGCCAGCCAGATTGTTTTTGGTGTAGTCAACACCACCTTCTTTTTCAGTCAGGCGAATCATGGGTGCGGAGCCGAGATTGGTACCAACATAAAAGTTCTTGTTGTCAACAGCCGCATAGGTCAGACGGCTTGCTGCAGCCTTCAAAAGCTTATCAGTCTCAACAGATTCTTCCAAATCCGTCAGATCTACAACATTGCCGACATTTTTGTACGCACTATTTTTACCAACTGCGAATACATAGGTAGTATCGCCAATCTTCAGTGCGCCGCCATCCTTTACGATGTTCGTATCAAGGGTGAAGCTTGCCTGCGCATAAATCCGACCTACATCAGAACTGATAGGCTGCTTTACAACTGTTACACCGATCTGATTACCGAAGTTTGTTGCTTTAACAATGGTAGCACCAGTAGCATCCTTTACACCGACACCAATGTTAATAGAATAATCATCCTTGATTTTTGAAGCAGGCGGCTTTATACCAGTCATGGTAACCTTACCACCATTCACGCTGATATTGTATGTTACACTATCCAGAGAAACAGTAGCGCCATGCAATTTAGCTGCAAGGTATGTACCGCTCATTCCCTGACCTGTAGCTAACGCAACTGAAACAGCCTGCCCACCCTTCATCACGGTTGCAGTTCCGATTTTTACCGTAACTGTTTGACCTGCTGTTACCGTGCTCATGTTTAACTGGCTCAAATCAAAGGTAAGAACACCTGCCTGCGCTTTTTGACCGAGCTGTCCATCTACGATGGAACCCAGTACAACTTCCTTGGGAACGCCGATGGTAGCCTTATTTCCAAGGGAGCCATCCAGCAGGCTGATGCCGTTGAAGTTGGTTCCAGCGGAGATACGGTCGATCTCGTCCTTCAGAGCAGAAACTTCTGCCTGCAGGTTTGCACGGTCCTCATCCTGGTATGTGCCGTTAGCGGACTGGTTAGCCAGCTCAACCATACGGTTTAACATGGAGTGAACTTCTGTCAGAGCGCCTTCAGCGGTCTGAATCAGGGAAATACCATCGTTCGCGTTCTTCTGAGCGGTCTCAAGACCTGTGATCTGCGCACGCATCTTCTCGGAAATAGCCAGACCTGCCGCATCGTCGCCTGCGCGGTTAATCTTGTAACCGGAGGACAGCTTCTCAAGGTTCTTGGAAACTGCATTGTTGTTGTTTGTCAGGTTGCGGTATGAATTCAGAGCCGCAATGTTGTGTTGAATTCTCATAATAACCTCCTTGAAAGTTTACGGGAAAGTCCGTTTTCCCGTTTCAGGTTTCTATGGCAGAATGTCCGTAATACCGTCAATGCGATTATTGGCGGGCAATGATCGCATTTGAATTATCAAAATTGTAGACTGGCATTTTCTGTACTTTTTCAGACCTCCATACCCTTCATCAGGTACTGCTTTGGAACTGCTTTTCTTGCAAAATTTCGTGAAGCTTTTGCATTTGCACCGCAATTTCATCCTGTTTGCCCGGATAAAGATGGCTGTAGGTGTTGAGCGTTGTTTCAACGTTTTCATGTCCAAGTCGCTCTGCGATCAAGACGGGACTGATGCCCATTTCGATCAGCAGACTGGCATTGCTGTGCCGAAGATCATGAATACGGATTTTTTTTACACCGGACAGAAAGCAATGCTTTTGCATGGCCCTGTCTATAGTGTGTCTGCTGCACGAAAATATCCGCTCAGATATATCGCGGCCAAACACATATTTTTTCAGGTTCTTCACCAAAAATTCTGGCAATCGTATTTCCCGCACTCCCTTTGGCGTTTTGGGCGGAGTGACAATATTCTCTCCCTTATACCGTCGGAGCGTCTTCGTGATAGAAATTACGCCGGTTGTCGGGTGAAAGTCTTTTGTCTCCAGTGCGAGCAATTCTCCGATACGCATTCCTGAGTAATATAATAAGGAAAAAACCAATGACAGTTCGGAATGTTCAGGAAGGCTTTTCCAAAATGCAAAAAATTCGTTTTGTGTCCAAAAATCCATTTCGGAAGCCTTTTTTCTGCCAATTGATCCGGCAGTATGACATGGATTTGACGGAAGACAATAATATTTTACAGCATAATTGAAGATGGCGGATAATTGATTGTTCATAGCCTTTAAATAGGTCTGAGAATATCCCTTGCCATCCGGAGTGCGATAGGAGGTCATCTTATTCTGCCATTGTCTGATATTGGAGGCCTGGATTTCATTGACAGGGAGTTTTTCAAAATACGGCAGAATTTTTGTCCTGAAAAGATGCGCTTTGCTGGAAAGCGTTGATTGCCGCAGTCTATGCGTCATATCTTCCATATATAAAGAATACAGACTTGAAAAGCCCATATCCGGACGCCCTTGCTTTTGCAATAAAAAAATGTGCTCCCATTCTTTGGCTTCCCGCTGCAGCTTGAAACCGCGCTTCTTCTTCTGTTTCCTGGCACCTGTATAATCCGTATAATAAAATTTACAGTACCAGGTTTTGCTTTGCTTGTCGAAATAAACCGGCATAATGACCCATCCTTTCTTTTGTATGCGCCTCCTGTGGGCGATGTGTTTTGTGTTTCCTATTATATTTCAAAACGTATTGTCGTTCCCTTCCGCAACAGCCATGTTTAAGAAACTCATCATAATAAGTTATCCGAAAAAAATAATTTTCTGAATTTTCCGATAACTTATTAATTTATATGAATATTCAAATATTATTCCGATAATAAATATAATAATCTGAATATTGTGATTATTATAAAATAAATCAGAATATTCTGAAAATATAGAAATATTTCTTTTTTTCCAAAGGGCTTGTCATTTCCCGGTCATTGTGTTAAAGTCAGGTTATTCGAATAATTCATATGCTTTCCGGAGAGATATACTTTTCCGCAGTATCTGACCAGAGGGGGATACCTGCGGAGTCGATCGGTGATTCAACCAGACGATACCATATTTATTATTATGACTGGAGGATATTGCTTATGGCAAATAGCTCTGCTTTAAAAGAGCATTTCCCGCTCATTCGTGACCGGGAAGAAATTATGAATGAAATACATTCCGTGCCGGCGCTGTTCAATATATATGAAACGTGGAGCCGGGAACGAAAAGCAGAATTTCTGGACTTTTGCACAGGAAACAGAGGCGTGAAGATTTTATACGATTCATTTTTCAAGGAGGCGCTAAACTTCGAATATGACAAAAGCCGTCTGGAGTTTTTCCTGTGCGCCATGCTAAAGAAGAAAGTAAAAATATTGAGAGTCCTTCCGAATGATTCCACCCGGATTGCTGATGAATCCACACTTTTGATCACAGATATTATTGTGGAGCTGGAGGATGGCTCCATCGCAAATGTGGAAATTCAGAAAATCGGTTATGCCTTTCCGGGAGAAAGATGCGCCTGCTATAGTGCGGATATGCTCCTTCGGCAATACAGGCGGGTCAGAAGTAAAATGGGCCGCTCCTTTTCTTATCACAATATCAAAACGGTTTACCTGATCGTGCTTTATGAACAGAGCCCCAGGGAATTCAAAAGCTTTCCGGATACATATTATCACCATGGAAAGCAGGTATTTGACAGTGGACTTAAAATGGAAATGCTGCAGGAGTTTATCATGATCCCGCTTGACATCTTCAAAAAATGCATGCACAATAAAACCATTGAAACCGATCTGGATGCATGGCTCACATTTTTGAGCGATGACAGTCCGGAGAAAATCATCGAACTGATTACGGCATATCCGGCATTTCGCGGAATGTACGAAAGTCTTTATCAGATGTGCCAGAATATGGAGAGAGTTATGGGATTTTTTTCAAAGGAGCTGCAGATACTGGACAAAAACACTGTTCAGTATATGATAGATGAGCAGCAGAAGGAAATTGAAAAGCAGCAGAAAACGATGGAGGCACAACAGGAGCAGCTTGAAGAGCAACGGGAAAAGATGGAAACTCAGCAGGAACAGATTGAAAAGCAACGGGAAAAGATGGAGACTCAGCAGGAACAGATTGAAAAGCAACAGGAGCAGATTGAAGCCCAGCAGAGGCAGATGAAGAAGCAGCAACGGGAAAAGGAGGAAGAACAGCAGGAAAGTCAGGCGAGAATCCGGGCATTGGAAAAGAAACTGGAAGCTCTGGAGCAAAATAAAGAGAGACTGGTCTGATTGGTGAATCCGGTACTGAGCCGGTACTGAATTCCGCTTATACCTGAAACGATTGATTTATCGTTCATTTCCGGGCATAAAATAAAATCTGCAAATGAAATTATCAATTTTGCGTTTTTGGTTATCGCATCATACAGAGCAATGGAGTCTCAAAAAATTAGAAATTTTTTTCTTATTTCCGCTAAAGTTTTTATCGGCACGGACGATATAGTAATTGAACACCAAAAGGATGATGTCAAAGAGTCCTTTAAAACTAAAGTGATTCCTCTGACGAACATCCGGCAAATGGCGCGCCAAATGTTCAAAGTAACATGCGGAAGAGAAAGAATACTTCTGCAAAACTGTACGCAGGCATGTGTACATATTAAAAAATGGCATGATTGCCCGCCAATCATCGCATATTAGCGGTATACCGGACATTCTGCCAAAGAAACCCGAAACGGGAAAACGGACTTTCCCGTAAATTTTCAAGGAGGTTATTATGAGAATTCAACACAACATTGCGGCTCTGAATTCATACCGCAACCTGACAAACAACAACAATGCAGTTTCCAAGAACCTTGAGAAGCTGTCCTCCGGTTACAAGATTAACCGCGCAGGCGACGATGCGGCAGGTCTGGCTATTTCCGAGAAGATGCGTGCGCAGATCACAGGTCTTGAGACCGCTCAGAAGAACGCGAACGATGGTATTTCCCTGATTCAGACCGCTGAAGGCGCTCTGACAGAAGTTCACTCCATGTTAAATCGTATGGTTGAGCTGGCTAACCAGTCCGCTAACGGTACATACCAGGATGACGACCGTGCGAACCTGCAGGCAGAAGTTGCTGCTCTGAAGGACGAAATCGACCGTATCTCCGCTGGAACCAACTTCAACGGCATCACGTTGCTGGATGGTTCTCTTGGAAATAAAGCTACTATCGGTGTTCCCAATGAAGTTGCCCTGATCTCTGTTGTAGACGGACAGCTTGGACAGAAGGCACAGGCAGGTGTTCTTACCTTCGACCTGAGCCAGCTGAGCATGAGCACCAATGCAAATGTCAGCGTTACCATCAAGGTTGGTACTGCTACTGTTATGAGCGCAGGCGGAGAAGCGATCAGTGTCAGCCTGGCTTCGGGAGCTACCCTGTCTGGCGCTACCTTTGCCGCGAAGATGAACGGTGGAAGCGTTACGCTGGATGGCGTGAAGTACAACATCAGCGTGAATGGTGGTAAGGTTACTCTGACAGGTGAGAAGCCGCCTACGTCCAAAATCACTGACGACTACAGAGTAAATGTTATGGTCAACACAAGCACAGGCGCTGCGGCGAAGAACTTTGGTAATGAGTTCGGTGTCGTTGTTGTAAAACAGCCTATCAGCTCCGATGTTGGCAGAGTATATGCACAGGCAAGCTTCGCTCTCGACACAAATATCGTGAAGGATGGCGGCGCGCTGAAGATTGGCGATACCACTTATGTATTTGCGATTGGCAAGAACAGCTCCTTCAAGAATGCAGCAAATGTTGTTGACCTGACGGATATGGAAGAAACTGTTGATCCGGATAAACTGCTGAAAGCAGCGGCAAGCCGTCTGACCTATGCAGCTGTTGACAACAAGAACTTCTTCGTTGGCACAAACCTTGGCTCTGCTCCTGACATTCTCATCACAGAGAAAGAGGGCGGCGTAGACTATACAAAGAACAACCTTGCTGGTACTGACGGTATCGGTGGCGGTAACACCGCTGCTAATGATGCTTCTGCTGCTGACTGGAAGGGTCTGGTTCAGTATGGTTCCGCTACCATGAGCGGAAGCAGCTTAAGCCTGCAGATCGGTGATACATCCGATGACTTCAACCAGATGAACGTTGCTGTTAACGCGATGGATTCCGAATCCCTTGGTCTGCGTGACATCGATATCAGCACACAGGCTGGTGCGAAGCTGGCTGTTGACAAGATCAAGAATGCGATCAACACCGTATCCACACAGCGTGGTGCGCTTGGTGCCCTTCAGAACCGTCTGGAGCATACCATCAACAACCTGAGCGTGACAACGGAGAACATGACTGCTGCTGAGAGCCGCATCCGTGACGTTGACATGGCGAAGGAAATGATGGCTTACACCAAGAACAACATTCTGGTACAGTCCGCGCAGGCTATGCTTGCTCAGGCAAACCAGATTCCTCAGGGCGTTCTGCAGCTGCTCCAGTAATTTATCCGGATTTCATAGCAGAACAAGCAGGAAATTATGTAATCCATCAGACATGGTTCCATGTCTGCAAAACAGGAACCGGGGCGGGGAATATCTCCCGCCCCGGTCTTTTATAATGAAGGGAGAACGAGAAATGAAAAGGACGCTGCGCCTTTCCCAGTGCATGATCGTGAAAAACGAAGAGGATAATATCCGCCGCGCCCTTTCCTGGGGGAAAGGAATCGTTTGCGAGCAAATCGTCGTGGATACCGGTTCGGAGGACAATACTGTGACCATAGCCGAGGAAATGGGGGCGACAGTTTACCGTTTTGAATGGAATGACGACTTCTCGGCGGCAAAAAATTTTGCTCTGTCAAAAGCGACGGGAGATTGGATTGCTTTTCTGGATGCGGATGAATATTTTCAGGGAGAAGATCTGGAAAAACTGAAAAAATTGCTCGCTTTTCTTGCCGCTTATCCTGCAGGGCAGCAGCCGGATGCGGTGCGCTGCAGCATGCTTCATCTTGGCTTGAGCGGGAAGGTATTTTCCACTACGATGCAGGATCGACTGATCCGGAATGATAAAAATCTTCGGTATCAAAACCGGATACACGAAAAGCTTGTGAATGCTTCCGGCAGAAATCTGACAGTTTATGATGTGGGAAATGAGCTCGCAATTTATCATACTGGCTATGCGATGGAGGATTCCAAAAAGAAAAGCAAGGCGGACAGGAATCTTTCCCTGTTGTTAAAGGAGGTTAAGGAACATCCGGATCATATGTGGCTTTGGTCCTATATCGGAGATTCCCGGCTTGCACAGGAAGATTATAAGGGGGCGCTGGAAGCGTACCGGGAAGTGATTGATCATCCCGAAGCGGAAATGGATTATTCGCTGCGTCTGAATGCTTATGCGAGCTCTGCGAGGATTCTTGGAGCGCTTCCGTTTTGCACGGAGGCGGAAGTGACAGAGCTTTATGAGAAGTATCTGAAGGTCGGGCGTGCGCATCCGGATATGGAGTATTGGACAGGCCAGAACCTTTTGCGTTTCGGAAAACAGGATGAATGTGCCGCCCATCTGGAAAAAGCTCTATATGAAATGGAACATAGGGATTTCTCTTTCACCCTGTATATTACCGGAGAGCTTGACAAGGTATACGGCACACTCGCTCTGATTTATGCCAAAAAGGAAGAAAAAGGAAAGGCAGTACAATATGCAGTTCTCGCGCTGCGCGCACAACGGTATCAGGATGACGTTTTAAATATGCTTATCCTGCTGTTCAGGGACAACAAAGAGAAAGCGGGTAATGTTTATACCTTCCTTTCCAAAATATATAATTTCGGTTCGTCCAGGGATGTATTTTTTGTCTATAAAGCCGCGAAGCTTGTACAGTTTTACCAGCTGGAGGATTACATCTATCATACGCTGTCTGAAAGTGAAATTGCCTTTTTGGAGGAAACAAAGAAACCTCCTTATTTTCTTGATGAGACGCAGGCGAAAGAGCGCTATCCGTCCGTGCCCTACCATAACGGCATAGATATTCACTTTCTGGAGCTGATGGAGGAAATCAGGGATGGCGATGTCATTTCTCTTTCTCTTCGGATGAACAACGCACTGCGGGAGATAGCGGCAAAGAATTCTGCGGCCTATGAAAAAATTCTTTCCTTTTATGAAAAAAATGAATTCTGGGGAAGGTTAGTGCCCGATCAGGATGAATATGAAACCTTTCAGCGGCGTGCGGAGTTTATGAAAAAGCAGCAAAGCGGAATCATTAACCTGTACGGTATTTTGTCCGATTATCGTTCCCGCCGCACGCTTTGTGCCCTGCTGGACAACTGGATGCATCTGAATAATGTGTCGCTGCAAATGGCAACAGAAAGCTGCCCGCAGGTATTTGATCCGGATTTGATGCCGGACGCAAAAGGAAAACGCTTCATAGATCTCTGGGCAACAGAAGGAAATGATATTCGAAGCTTCCTCCAGGCTTATGATGACAGCTATGAAAAAATTTTGTGTTATGTCAGGTCCGAGGACGATGCGTTGAAGCTCGCCTGCAACCTGCGCGGGGTAAAACGTTTGGAAATCAAGGCGTGTCAGGAAATGGAGGTCAATATAGATCATGATGTGATTGGCGCAGCCGGCTTTATCCGCATACACGGGGAGGGCAAAGAGCTGCAGCTTTTGAATTGCTGCAGCGCGCAAATCGCGGCATACCGCCCGGCGCTTATCGTAAGCGCTTACTATGGATATGAGGCGCTGCTTTCGATTACGGAAAGGATCATGCAGGTGAACCCCTCCTATAAACTGTATTTGCGTTATTACGGTGACTCATTTGCAACATCAGACTATTACCTGATTGCAATATAAATATAAGTTGAGGGTTGGGATGGAACAATTAAAAATACAGTTTTTAAATGGTGGTCTTGCGAATCAGGCGTTCCAATATATTTTTGCGCGATATTACGCGCTTTCCCATCCGGGAGAGACCATGTATCTGGATGATTCCTATTTTGCCTTACATACGGTTCATAATGGATACGAATTGGAAAAGGTATTTGGCATTCATGCGCCTATGCTGAGCGATTGCTTTGATGAAGAGGTTTGGAATTTTATTTTGAGCGAACGGGCACAGGGGAAGAGCGTACCGCAGATATTATGCGAAAACGGGATCGCAATGGAAATGGTTTCTGAGGTAGAGGATGGGTATCAGACATTTAATCCATTTAAAGGCAAGGTGATTCAGACTCCCTGTAATGAGTATAAACCGCAAATACTGGACAGGCAGGAACGTGTCTATTATCATGGCTACTGGGTTAATAAAAGCTGGTTTGCCCGATACGAGAAAGAATTTTTGGAGGAATTTAGATTTCCGGAAATTACCGATGATAAAAATAAAACGTATCTGCGCGATATCCAGACACCTCGTTCCGTATCGCTTCACGTCCGCAGAGGAGATTATATAACGGTAGGATGGGTGTACCAGCTGCAGGAATATCGAAAACTGATTGATCGCTTTTTGGAGAATGTGGGAAGAAACTGGGATCTTTTCGTTTTTTCAGATGATTTGGACTGGTGCAGGGAAAACAAACGGGAGCTTGGGCTGGATAGCTTTAGAAACGTGTGCTACGTGGAAGGAAATACAAAGGAGAGAAGTTATATTGATATGCAGCTTATGAGCCAATGCAAGGCGATGATTTTGTCCAATAGCGCATTTTGCTATTTGGCTGCGTTACTGAATACGGGAATGAGTGTTGCCATAAACCCTACTGAACGCGAAGTGTAGAGGGATAGAGCCATGAGCCGGACTTTTCCGGCTTGTGGCTTTATTTAGTCTTGCTGTTCTGCTCCGGTTTTTCTCTGCATCTATCCCGGGGATTCAAACATTGAAAGAAAGCTGTTGAAAAAAAGCGAAAATACGGTATACTAATTAAAGAAGGCGCAGACCTTCCAGAACATGCCAATTACCGGAGAAAAATGAATGAGCATCAATTCCATGCTGTTTTTGACCGCGTTCCTGCCCGCCATATTCATCCTGGACAGGCTATGCGTTCATCATATCAAATTAAAAAATATATTGCTTTTGCTGGCAAGCCTCTTGTTTTATGCCTGGGGTGAACCGGTCTATATTCTGCTGCTTCTCGTTTCCATCGCATTAAACTATGGCTTCGGGCTTTTGCTGGAATGGCAAAGGGAGCGGGAGCGCGTGGCGCAGATATTGCTGGCGGCAGGCATCGTGGCGAATCTCGGGCTTTTGGGCTACTATAAATATTTTGACTTTTTCCTGCGCATCTTAAACCGGCTGAGCGGGCGGGAGCTGTTTGAAATGCGGAGCATTCCGCTGCCGGTGGGAATTTCCTTTTTCACCTTCGGCGCGATCTCCTATCTTGTGGATTTGTATCGGGGAAAATATCCTTCCGAAAAAAACGTGGTGGACATGGCGCTGTATATGGCGTTTTTCCCGAAGGTATCCGTGGGGCCGATTGCCCGCTATGCGGATTTTGGCGCGCAGCTAAAGAGCAGGCGGGAGAGTAACGCGAAGACTGCGGCGGGCATCCGGCGTTTCTCCTATGGCCTGGGGAAAAAAGTGTTGATCGCCAATGTGCTGGGGAGCTTTGTGGATCAGGTCTATGCGCAGGATATCGGTAATGTGACCGGCGTCATGGTCTGGTGCGCTGCGCTTTTGTACACATTGCAAATCTATTACGACTTTTCAGCCTTTTCTGATATGGCAGTGGGGCTTGGCAAGATGTTTGGCTTTACTATTTGTGAAAACTTTAACTATCCGTATCTGTCAGGCTCCATTCAGGAATTCTGGCGCAGGTGGCACATTTCTCTGGGAAGCTGGTTTCGGGATTATCTGTATATTCCTCTGGGCGGCAACCGCAAAGGCGCGGTCAGGACATATGTCAATCTGGTCGTGGTCTGGCTGGCGACGGGGTTGTGGCATGGCGCGACGACGGCATTCATTGTATGGGGCATGATTCATGGATTTTTCATCATCCTGGAACGTGCGGGCTTAAAGAAGCTTCTGGATAAAATCGGATTTTTGAAATACATTTATACGGATCTCATCGTGATAATCGGTTGGGTGTTTTTCAGGATAGGGAATTTGTCGCCTGCGATCGCCTATCTCAAACGGATGCTGATGCCCTGGCGATATACGGTAAGCGCCTATGCCATGCGGGAGCTGATGAGCAACCGGTGTATGGTGATGACCGTGGCGGGCGTGTTGGGAATGGGACTTTTTCAGGCATTTATGAAAAGATTTTTCCCGAAGGCGGGACGGCTGCGGGGAAGCGTATGGGAACTGGTTTATTGCATGCTGTTGGTTGCAGCCTCCATGCTCTTTATGGTGAATGGAACCTATAATCCGGCAATTTACCTGAATTTTTGACAGGAAATGATGGGAGTTGTTGCATGAAAAAAAATAATGCGGGTCTCTGGATGGTCTGTTTTGCCTTGCTTTTGCTCATGCCGCGTCTGATCTGGACGGTGGCGGCGGACCGTTTTGAGACGGATGCGACAGAAAATACGGTGATGGCAACGGCGCCGAAGCTGACGAAGGATAATTGGAAGGATTATCCGGCATCCCTGGAGGAATACTATAACGGCAGCGTGCCCTTTCGCAGTCAGCTCATCACGCTCCACAGCCTGCTGGACCTGAATGTTTTCCGGGAAAAATCCATCAATGATAAAGTGGTGGTGGGCGGCCAGGATTGGCTTTTCTACAGCGCCGAAAGCGATATTGAGGATTATAAGGGGACCAATCTGTTTACAGAGGGGCAGCTTGCGGTGATAGCGGATAATCTGCTTGTGACAAAGAACTGGCTGGAGGCCCGGGATATCGAGTTTGTTCTGTTCGTTGCGCCGAATAAGGAGACGATTTACGGGGAGGATTATCTGCCCGCTTACTATAAAAAGGGAGAACTGACCAGAACCGGACAGCTTCTTTCCTATCTGAAGGAGCATACGGACATCCGTGTGGTTTATCCGGAGGAGGAGATGCGGCAGTGCCGGGAGGACTGGTCGCTTTACTGGCACTATGACACCCATTGGAATGCTGCCGGCGGATATATCGGGGCGAAAAAGCTTCTTGCCGAGCTGGGAATTGAGGTTCCCGATCCGCATGAATTGACGTTTACGCCGGATGATTTTTCCGGCTACGATCTTGCCCGCATGATGAATTTACAGGATTATTACGAAAAAAAGAAGCCGAAGGACATCAATTATATTGTGACTGGATATAATGGAAATAACCTGCAGGCGGTATCCATTGACGATGCCACGGCGCTTGTATACCATTCCGATTCGCCGGATGAAAGAAAGCTCTTCATGGTGCGAGATTCCTTTGCGGGCGGCATGGCGCCTGCGCTGGTGAGCAATTTCAGGGACAGCTATCTGGCCCACTGGAACGGGTTTTTTGAGCAGTCCATGGTCGATGAACAGGCTCCGGACGTATTTGTGCTGGAAGTGGTGGAGAGAAGGCTGGATTATCTGAGCACATTCCGCCTGTCTGATTAAGGGCAAAAAGGAGATTTATGGCAACCCAGACAAAAAAAGGCGATTCTTTCGTAAAGCAGGCAGGAATTCTGGCTGCGGCGGGAATGATATGCAGGATCATCGGGCTTTTATACAGAAGCCCTCTGACAGGAGTGATCGGGGAGACCGGCAACGGCTATTATACGCCGGCATACCGGATATACCAGATGATTCTGTTGATTTCCTCTTATAGCATTCCCGCGGCGATTTCCAAGGTGATTTCCCAGCGTCTTGCGATGCAGCAGTATAAAAATGCGCAGCGGATTTTTCGGTGCGCAATTTTGTATGTGGTGGTGGTGGGCGGCGCAGGAAGCCTTGTCGCCTTTATCGGCGCGGATGCGTTAAGCCCGGGCAGGTCCGCCATGGTATTGCGCACGCTTGCCCCGACCATTTTTCTTTCAGGGCTTCTGGGCGTTTTGCGGGGCTATTTTCAGGCGAATAAAACGATGCTGCAAACCTCCATATCCCAGATTCTGGAACAGATATTAAACGCTTTTGTCAGCATTGGCGCGGCATTCTGGCTGATGCAGATTTTTATGGAAGAGGATCCCCAGACGCGGGCCGCCTGGGGGGCGGTGGGAAGCGCGATGGGCACCGGTATCGGCGTGCTGGTGGCGCTGCTTTTCATGCTCTTTGTCTACCAGATGAACAAAAAGGTGATTCGCGGACGCTTAAAGCGGGATCGTTCCAGAGAGGTTTTGTCCACGGGAGAAATTTTTAAAATCATCATTTTCATGGTGACGCCGGTCATCATGAGCACCTTTGTATACAATGCCAGCGCGCTGATCAACCAGACTTTGTACTTGAATTTGATGGAGGCCGTGCATCAGCATGAGCTGGAGGAGCTGATGGTGACAAACGGCGTATACGATACGCAGGCGGTCGGTCTGTCAAATATTCCCATCGCGATCGCATCCGCCATGGCTTCGGCAATACTTCCCAGTATTGCGGGAAGCTTTGCGACCAAAAATAAGAAGGAAGTGAACCGGAAAATCAAAACGGCGATCAAGACGATCATGTTTCTGGCGATTCCCTCTGCTGTGGGCATGACGGTGCTGGCAAAGCCGATCGTATGGCTTTTATATTCGGGCATATCGGCAAATAATATCGCGCTGGGCGGTTGGCTTTTGGCAGCGCTGGGGGCGAGCACGGTATTTTATTCTTTGTCCACCCTGTCCAATTCCATTCTTCAGGCGGTGGGAAAACAGGGAAAGCCTGTGGTGAATGCGGCAGTGGCGCTCGCTGTGGAGGCGGCGGTGGCGACGCTTTTACTGGTGTATACCAATCTGGGGATATACAGTCTGCCGGTTGCCGTAACGGTTTATTCCTTTCTGATTTGTCTGTTTAACGGATATTCAGTGAAAAAAGCGACGGGCTACCGGCAGGAGGTGGTCAATACTTTCCTCCTTCCCTTCTGGGCGTCGCTCATCATGGGAATCGTTGCCGCCGGGACGTATTACGGATTTTCTGCGTTGTTTGAAAATGCCGGTTACGCGGTCAATGCCGTAGGGCTTCTTCTCTCCGTGGGGCTTGGGGCATTCACCTATTTTTCCATGGTTTTGAAGCTTGGCGCGATGACAAAGAAGGAGCTTTTGGCAATTCCGAAGGGATATTTGATCGTAAAAATTGCCGTAAAACTGCATTTGCTTAAGAAATAGCGGGAAATTGTAACAAAAATGTAATAAAATTTGAAAAATGCTGGATTTTTATGGCATTCGGGAGTACAATATCATAGACTTAATATGCGAATGAAAGATACAGGGATCATAGAATTGAAACTTTGAAAAGCAAAGCCTGTCAAAACAGGTGTGGGAGTGAACGGGATGATGAAAAAAACAAGCTTATTATGTCTGGCAGCCTGCCTGACAATATCTTTTTGTGCCTGTGGGAATCAAAGAACGGAAGAGAATCCTTCCGAATCTGCGCAGGAGAGCGCCTCGGTCAGCGAGGAGCAGCCGCCGGTATCCGCTGCGCCGCAGGAAAGCACGGAAGCGGTCGCAGAAGAAGGACCAGCCAGCTACCTGACAGGTCTGGCGTGCACGGCAGAGGAACAAAACCAGAGGCCGATGGCGGTCATGATCAACAATATCAAGGCGGGAACGCCCCAGGCAGGGATCGGACAGGCCTCCGTGATATATGAAGCCCCCATGGAAGGCGCGGATGTGACCCGTCTGATGCCTTTATTTGAAAACTGGCAGGATATGGATATGATTGGCTATGTCCGCAGCAGCCGTGACTATTTTGTATATTGCGCGCTGGAATTTGACGCGCTTTACGCGCATTTTGGACAGGCTACGCCCTATGTGGGAGCGATGCTCAACAGCGACGCGGTGGACAACATCAGCGGCGCGACGGCAGGCATCGACAGACCGGCATCAAACGATACGTTTCCGCGCTCGAATGAAAGAAAGGCGCCTCATAATGTGTACACCTCCGGACAGGCGCTTTTGAAGGCGGCGGAGAAATTTGATTACAGCCTGACATATCATGATACGCATAAACCCAAGTTTACCTTCGCGCCGGTGGGAGAGAAGGCAGAGCTGGCCGGCGGCGTTGATGTTACTGTTTTATACCCCGGCGGGAAAGCTTCGGGGAAGGCAAACGGGTACTCCAACGTACAGGCATGGTTTGAATATAACGCGGAGGATGGTAAATACTATCGGTATCAGTATGGGGACAAGCACATTGACGAGCTGACGGGAGAGCAGCTTGCGGTGGATAATGTGATTTTCCAGTATTGCCATGGAGAATTCCGCGATGATAAGAAATATATGGCTTTCAATTTGCACGGCGGCTGGGAAGACGGCGCTGCGCAGACAGGTAACTATCGCGTACAGGTATTCACCGGCGGCAAGATGGTGGAGGGAACCTGGTCAAGGTACGCGGATACGGATCCCGCATATTATCTGGATAAGGATGGAAATCCGATTGCGTTAAACCGTGGAAAAACATGGATCTGCCTGATCTGGGACAGCCATGCAGAGGATGTGGTGTTGGAAAACTGAAGCATTTTTTATCCGATTATGGGCTGTCATATGGCAGCCCGCATGTTACATAAGAAAGCAAGGAGTTTGTCGATGAAGAAGGTTTGGAACAGCTTCCGTCTGGCGTTTGCCATGTATTCTATTTTCCCGTCGCCCCAAATCAGAAGGACCCGGGAGAATATGAAATATATTCTGATTTTTGTGCCGCTGGTCGGTATTATCATTGGCTTTCTTCTCAGGGAGTGGATGGTGATCAGCCCCTATCTGGTCAACAGAGATCTGCTGGGGGCCGTGGTCTGTGTGATGCTGCCGATTTTTTTGTCCGGCGGCGCTTTCCTGGACGGTTTTTTCCGGACGGTGGACGCGCTTTGCTCTCATGAAACAAGAGAAGGAAAGCTGGAAATTCTGCGGGATTCCCACAGCGGATATTTTGCCATCATCGTCTGCGTCAGCTATTTTTTCTTAAGTGTCGGATTATGGAGTGAGATACCGCTGGATGACTGGCAGGTTCTGGCCTTTGGCTTTGTGCTTTCCCGCGCGCTCTACGGGCTGTCTATCGTGCTGTTTCCGCATACCCAGAAAAGTAAATGCTCCCTGTATGTGGGAAGGGACCAGAGCAGATGGATCGTGGCAGGCTTTATGGTCATCTATATCGGCATATGCCTGATGGGAATGATGATGACGAATCCGGTAGTCGGTGTGCAGTGTCTGGTCGGCGTGGCGTTGGCATTTTTGTTCTATTGTTATGTGGCGTTTCATCATTTCGGAGGGATCACGGAGGATATCGCCTGCTTTTTCGTGCACATGTGTGAAATCATGATGCCGCTGGTGGTGCTGGTGACAAATCTGATCGCAAATCTGGACATCGCGAGCATTAAGATGTGAGGGAACAGTAACAATATTTCTGCTATTCAGAACGGGATAAGCGGCAACATATTTTCAAATACAGATCAAAAGCAGCCTCCGGCGCAATGCCCGGGGCTGTTTTTAAAATCAAAGCGGAACCTCTGTCCCCTGTGCCTGTTATAGGGACAGGGGCCTTTGCGGTTGGAAAACGGTTCAGGCCTGCCCGGCCTGCCGCCGTTGTTGCGCGCAGACAGCAGCTCCCAGCATACCGGCGGCATCCCCGAGCACCGCGGTGACGATGGTGCAGGCGCTATAGGGGATGCGCAGCGCGTGGCTGTCCAGTACGTCCCGGGTATATTGCAGCAGCCGGTCGCCCATTTTGGACATACCGCCGCCCACGATGATGATTTCGGGATTGTAGAGACTGAATACGGCGCAAAGGCCGTAGCCGAGGAGCTCCCCGGTTTCCTGTATGGTTTCGGTCACAACAGGATCGCCCTCGTCATAGGCCCTGGAGAGCATGTCGGCGGTGACTACGCCCAAATCATCCTTCACCCATTCGCAGATGATGCTGTGCCGGCCCTCCTCCACCTTTTTCCGGAAGGTGCGCAGAATGCCGAGGGCAGACACATAGCGTCCCAGACAGCCGGAGCTGCCGCAGCGGCATTCCCTGCCCTGCCGGTACATATTGATATGCCCGATTTCCCCGGCGGAGCCGGTGGCTCCGTAAATGACTCTGCCGTCCACCACGGCGGCGGCGCCAAGCCCAGTGCCCAGCGTGATCATCAGGACGTTCTTCCGGTTTTTCCCGGCGCCGAATTTCCATTCGCCGTACAGGTTGACTCGGGCGTCATTGTCGATATAGGTCGGGATGCCCAGATGATTTTCCATCCAGGCGACGATGGGCACCTCTTCCCATTTCGGAAAATTCGGAGAAAAACGGGAAATGCCGTTTTCAATGTCCAGAATGCCCGGAACGCCCATTCCCATGCATCGGATATCCGCCGTAGTCAGAGAGAGCTCATCCAAAAGCTCTGTGATGGTATTGAGGATGCGGACAAGCACATGCGCCGAGCCGTAGTTCACCTCTGTGGGAGAACGTTTTTCTCCGATTTTCCGGAAGGAATCGTCAAAAACCGCCACCTTGATATTGGTGCCGCCCAGATCGACGCCGATATAATGATTTTCCATAGTGATTTTCCTTTTTGATTGATATTTTATTTTCGCGGCGATAAGCCGGAGCCGCTCCGAAGATGCGAAGCCTCTCCGGTCATTTGGCGGCCGCTATGCCAGAACAGTCCGGCAGGACTTGCAGGGCGGGTCAAACCGGTCGATCGGCTGCAGCAGTTCGGAAAGCTTTCCGCCGTATATGAGCCGCAGCAGCCGGTCCAGCGTCAGGATGGCTTCCGTGAGCATGCTCAGGGTGAGCCCGCCGTTATGCAGCGCGGTCACCAGCTCGTCCAGATCCACGACCTTCACAAAGCCGTCCGGATAGATGACCACATCCGCGAGCAGGTCGGTGACGAATAAGGAGTTGGTGCTTTCCTCATAGCGGGGAGAAATGATGTCGCAGTAGTAAAAAAGAAGGGTGTTGTCAGCGCGGTAGAATTTGCTGATTTTATAGCCTTCCTCCAGATAGTAGCAGGAATAGCCGTGGTCCAGCTCCTTTTTCGGACGGATGGTCTTCCAGGAGGTGACGAGGATATCTTCGTCACAGTGCAGGATGACGTCGTTGGGAAGGGGCAGGCATTCCTCCGGGATCAGGCGCTTGCGGTACAGGGCGAGCTGTGGCAGGTTTGATGTGAGGTTTTTCATAAAGGCTCCTTTGTATGCGGCTGTAAAGGGGTTTGGGAAACGTTTCCTGTTAATCAGATTTTACTCCAGCTATAGTGGGAAGTCAACGCGAACGTGCGTTGTAAAGCGCATGACTGGTCGTGGAAGCTGGTGTTCACGGCGCCGCCGGATGCGGGCTGATAGCGGCGCCGTGAGCACCAGCTCATGGAATGAATAAGCATCAACAACTTTTGCATCGGACCACAAAGAAATCTTTGTGAAAATATAGACAAAACGAGGAAAAATTGGTAAAATAGATTCTGCCGATCATGGATTGGCACAGGAGGGCAGCAATGGCGAAGCATCCGTATAACCGAACCGTTTTTCAGAGCCTGGCGTTGATTTCACAGTTTGCCATCACGATGGTGGTGCCGATCGGGCTGATGTTTGCGGCGGGCTATTGGCTGGACCAAAGGCTTGGGACCTCCTTTTTCGCAGTAGTATTCTTTTTTATCGGTGCGCTCGCCGGCTTCGGCAATGTATACCGCCTGGCGCGCCGGATTTACATGGAGAAAAACAGGGACGATCAGCTATGAGACATTTTTTCTGTAATCTGAATGCTACGGTGAAGGAATTGTGGCTGGGCATCGGAATCTGGGGCGTTTTATGTGAGCTTGTCACGGTCTGGTTTGTCAAAGACAGGATGAGCGGCGGCCTTGGCATTCTGATTGGCTGCCTGCTGGCGACGGCAGGCATCTGGCATATGTGGAGGGTGCTGGACACCGCCCTCGATCTGGGGGACGGCGCGCCGAAGTACCTGACGGCGAGAAGCTGGATGCGTTACGGCATATTTGTCGTGATCTTCGGCATTCTCATGGTGACGGAAGTTGCCAATCCGCTCACCGCGTTTTTAGGGCTGATGGGGATGAAGGCGGCGGCTTATATGCAGCCTGTCATCCACAAAATTTTTGAGAGAAGGAGGTGAAACCATGCCAAATGGAATCTGGCTCGGAGGCTCAGCGGACATTGATTTTATGGTCCACGGCGTATTTCCCTATCAGTTTTTCGGGCATACGGTCTGGATTACGACGACGCACATCTGTCTGCTCATCGTGCTGCTTGTGATTATCGGTTTTGCCGTAGCGGCGAATGCGGCGATGAAGCGTGCAACCGAGGTGCCGGGATTTTTCCAGAACATTGTGGAGCTGGTCGTGGAAATGCTCGACAATATGATCAAGAGCACGATGGGGAAAAGCGCATCAAAGTTTGCAAATTATATCGGAACGATCTTCATTTTCATTCTGATCTGCAATTTTTCCGGACTGTTTGGACTGCGGCCGCCCACTGCCGATTACGGTGTGACGCTGCCGTTGGGGCTCTTGACATTTGTCCTGATCCATTACAACAAGTTCAAGTACAAAAAGGTGAAGGGCGTGGTAGCGGATTTGTGCGATCCCTGGCCGATCTGGGCGCCGATCAATATCATCGGATATATCGCGGTGCCGATCTCGCTGTCGCTGCGTCTGTTCGCTAACGTGCTTTCGGGCGTCGTCATGATGGCGCTGGTCTACGGGCTGCTGCGCGTGATCGCAATCGGCTGGCCGGCCGTACTGCATGTCTATTTTGATTTGTTTTCGGGGGCGATTCAGACCTATGTGTTCTGTATGCTCACGATGACATATATCTCCGACGCAGTCGGGGATAACTGATTCCGGGGCGCGATCGCTTTCCGGGATCCGAAACGATGGCAGGATATTTTCTGCCGGAAGGAAATACAATTTTATCAAATGCGCCGCAAAGGGCGGCGGAACGGAGGATTCATATGGATTTCAATGAAAACTTTATCTTGGGTTGTTCAGCAATCGGTGCGGGCCTTGCGGTTATCGCAGGTATCGGACCTGGTGTCGGTCAGGGTATCGCGGCCGGTCATGCTGCTGCGGCAGTGGGACGGAATCCCGGCGCAAAGTCCGACATTACATCCACCATGCTTTTAGGTCAGGCGGTAGCGGAAACAACAGGTTTGTACGGCTTGCTGATCGCGATGCTTCTGCTGTTCGTGAAACCCTTACTGCCGTAAGATGTGCCTCTTTAGGGGCTATGCCTGCCCCTCATAACACAGAAAGGAAGGAGGCGTAAATCTTGCATATATCAGGGACTGTGCTGCTGACAGCTGCGATGGAGCCCAGACTGTTCGATCTGGACTTCCAGCTTCTGGCGGATGCCACGCTGACGATCATAGCGGTCTTTGTGCTGTTTTTCTGTTTGTCCTATTTTCTGTTCAATCCTGCGAGAAAATTTCTGCAGGGCAGGCAGGAGAAAATAGCGGGCGAGCTGGAGAACGCGAAGACGAAGGAAGAGGAAGCCGCACACTTAAAAGAAGAATACGAAGCAAAGCTTTCCGGTATCGAAAAGGAAGCGGATGAAATTTTAAATGCTGCCCGGAAAAAGGCCATTGCCAATGAAAGCAGAATTGTCGCTGCGGCGAAGGAAGAAGCGGCGAGAATCATTGAACGGGCGAATGTGGAAGCGGAACTGGAGAAGAAGAAGGCTGCCGATGAGGTGAAGAAGGAAATGATTCTCATTGCGGCCGCCATGGCAGGAAAGGTTGCTGCCGCTTCCATGGATGAGCAAAAACAGGATGCGCTCATTGATGAGACACTGAAGGAAATGGGAGAAAGCACATGGCTAAGCTAATATCGCAGGTCTATGGAGAGGCGCTGTATGGCGTTGCCGTAGAGAGCGGCAGGCTGTCTGCTTTTTCGCAGGAGCTGGATGCGGTTTTGGAGATTTTCAAAGAAAATCCGCAATACCGTGCGATTCTGGAGCATCCCCAGGTGGATGTGCCGGAAAAGCTGGAGGTGTTTGACCGGGTTTTTCAGGGAAGGATCAGCGACGAGGTGACCGGCTTTTTCCACATTCTGCTGGAGAAAGGGCGTTTCCGTGAGCTGGAGGCCATTCTCGCGTACTTCAATGACAGGCGGCTTGCGCACGATAAGATCGGCGTTGCCTGGGTGAGCAGTGCGCTTGATCTTTCCGATGTGCAGAAGAAGAAAATCGAGGACAGACTGCTTTCCACGACGGATTATGTGTCCATGCAGGTGCATTATGAGACGGATCCTGCCCTGATCGGCGGACTCAAGGTCCGCATCGGCGACAGGGTGGTGGATTCCAGCATTTTAAACAAGATAAACAGCATGAAAAGCGAGCTTATGAAGATTCAGCTGTAGTGCGGTTTAAAGGTTTTTCAAACTGACTTATTAAAGCAGTATCGCAGGAGTATCTGCGATATGCAGGAAAGAGGATAATCCATGAATTTAAGACCTGAAGAAATCAGTTCGGTCATAAAGGAACAGATTGCGCGTTATGCCTCCAGGCTTGAGGTGTCCGATGTGGGCACGGTCATTCAGGTGGCGGACGGCATTGCCAGAATTCATGGGCTGGAAAATGCGATGCAGGGCGAGCTGCTGGCATTTCCCGGCGATGTATATGGCATGGTGCTCAATCTGGAAGAGGATAATGTGGGCGCCGTACTTTTGGGCGCGGGCAGCATTAACGAAGGCGACCAGGTCAAGACCACAGGACGTGTGGTTGAGGTGCCGGTAGGGGATGCGATGCTGGGGCGCGTTGTCAATGCCCTGGGGCAGCCCATTGACGGCAAGGGACCGGTCCAGACCGACAAATTCCGTAAAATTGAACGCGTGGCGAGCGGCGTTATCACCCGGAAATCCGTGGATACGCCGTTACAGACAGGTATCAAGGCAATCGATTCCATGGTGCCCATCGGAAGAGGACAGCGTGAGCTGATCATCGGCGACAGACAGACCGGTAAAACGGCGATCGCCATCGATACCATCATCAACCAGAAGGGACAGGGCGTAAAGTGTATTTACGTCGCAATCGGACAGAAGGCGTCCACGGTAGCGTCCATCGTAAAGACTCTGGAGGAGTTCGGCGCGATGAATTATACCACGGTGGTGGCGGCTACGGCGAGCGAAATGGCGCCCCTGCAGTATATCGCGCCCTATTCGGGCTGTGCCATCGGTGAGGAGTGGATGGAGAACGGCGAGGACGTTCTCGTGATTTATGATGACTTGAGTAAGCACGCGACCGCATACCGTACGCTCTCTTTGCTGCTCAAGAGACCCCCCGGCCGTGAGGCTTATCCCGGCGATGTGTTCTATCTGCATTCCAGGCTGTTGGAGCGCGCGGCGAGAATGAGCGAGGAATACGGCGGCGGTTCCCTGACGGCGCTTCCGATCATCGAGACCCAGGCGGGCGACGTTTCCGCTTATATTCCGACCAATGTCATTTCCATCACGGACGGTCAGATTTATCTGGAGACGGAAATGTTCAATTCCGGCTTCCGTCCCGCTGTCAATGCGGGTCTGTCCGTATCCCGTGTGGGCGGCGCGGCGCAGATCAAAGCCATGAAAAAGATCGCCGCACCGATCCGTGTGGAGCTGGCGCAGTACCGCGAGCTGGCGGCGTTTTCCCAGTTCGGCTCCGAGCTGGATGCCGATACGAAGGAAAAGCTGGCACAGGGCGAACGCATCAAGGAAGTTTTAAAGCAGCCGCAGTATAAGCCGATGGCGGTGGAATATCAGGTTATCATCATTTTCGCAGCGACCAACAAGTATCTGCTGGATGTGCCGGTGGATGCGATCACCCGCTTTGAAAGCGAATTTTTCGATTTCCTGGATACCAAATATCCGGAGATTCCGGGCGCAATCCGCACGGAAAAAGTGATTTCCGAAGAGACGGAAGGCAAGCTGCGTAAGGCGGTTGAAGAGTTTAAAGCGAATTTCCGTTAGAAAGGGCAGGTAATACAGCATGGCTTCTATGAGAGACATCAAGAGGCGCAAAAGCAGTATTCAGAGCACCGGACAGATCACCAAGGCGATGAAGCTGGTCGCGACCGTCAAGCTTCAGAAGGCGAAGGTGAAGGCGGAGCATACAAAGCCGTATTCTGACTGCATGTACAGCACGATCCAGTCCATTCTGGAGCGTTCGGATACAATACAGCATCCTTATCTGCAGGGCGGCGACAGCCCGAAAAAGGCGGTGATTGTCGTCACCTCCAACAGAGGTCTGGCAGGCGGTTATAACTCCAACGTGGTGAAGCTCATCACGCGGGGAGAGCTTGCGCAGGAGGAGCTGGAAATATATGCGATCGGGAAAAAAGGCAGGGAAGCGCTGCAGCGGGCGGGTTATCATATTGCATTGGATTGCTCCGATATCTGCGAAGAGCCGACCTATGCCGATGCTGCCGCACTGGGACGGGAAGTGTTAAACTCTTTTGCAAAGGGCGAGGTCGGAGAAATCTGGCTTGCCTATACCGGCTTTAAGAATACAGTTGTGCACGAGCCGCGCCTTATCAAGCTTCTCCCGGTGGAACGGGGGGAGGGGGAATCTACAGCGGAGATCCCCATGAACTATGAAATAGAGGAAGAAAGCATTCTGGAGATGCTGATTCCCAAATATATGACGAGCCTCATTTACGGCGGACTGCTGGAATCCGTTGCCAGCGAAAACGGCGCCAGAATGCAGGCGATGGATTCCGCGACGAGCAATGCGGAGGAGATGATCGAGGATCTGACTCTGCTGTATAACAGGGCGCGTCAGGGCTCCATCACGCAGGAGCTGACAGAGATCATCGCTGGCGCTTCGGCAATTTCATAAATGACGGGCGTCTGATTCCCGGCATTTATGAAAAGGGGAGTATGCGCATGCGTACCCCTATTCTTAGAACAAGGAGAAGATTATGGAGAGAGTTGGAAAAGTCACGCAGATCATCGGCGCGGTTTTGGACATCCGTTTTTCGGAAGGCGAGCTTCCGGAAATCAACGAGGCGATCCGGATTGCGACGAAGGATGGCGGGGAGCTCATCGTTGAGGTCTCGCAGCATCTGGGTGACGATACAGTCAGATGTATTGCCATGGGCTCCACGGACGGTCTGGTAAGAGGCATGGAGGCGGTTGCCACCGGCGCGCCGATTTCCGTTCCGGTCGGAGAAAATACGCTGGGACGTATGTTCAACGTATTGGGGCAGCCCATCGACAATAAGCCCGCTCCTTCGGGAGTGAGCTTTGAGCCGATCCACAGACCGGCTCCCAAATTTGAAGAACAGTCCACACAGGCTGAAATGCTGGAGACAGGCATCAAGGTCGTAGATTTGCTTTGCCCTTATCAGAAGGGCGGTAAGATCGGTCTGTTCGGCGGCGCCGGCGTTGGAAAGACGGTTCTGATCCAGGAGCTGATCCGTAACATCGCGACGGAGCACGGCGGCTATTCCGTGTTCACCGGCGTTGGAGAGCGTACCCGTGAGGGAAACGATCTGTATTATGAAATGAAGGAATCGGGCGTTATTGATAAGACCACCATGGTATTTGGTCAGATGAACGAGCCGCCCGGGGCGAGAATGAGAGTCGGTCTGACCGGTCTGACCATGGCGGAATATTTCCGTGACAAGGGCGGAAAAGACGTTCTTTTGTTCATTGATAACATTTTCCGTTTCACACAGGCGGGTTCCGAGGTTTCCGCGCTGCTGGGGCGTATGCCTTCCGCGGTAGGATATCAGCCCACCCTGCAGACGGAAATGGGCGCGCTGCAGGAGCGCATCACTTCCACGAAGAGCGGTTCCATCACCTCCGTACAGGCGGTTTATGTGCCTGCGGATGACCTGACAGACCCTGCTCCGGCGACAACCTTCGCCCATTTGGATGCGACGACCGTTTTGTCCCGTTCCATCGTGGAGCTGGGTATTTATCCGGCGGTGGATCCGCTGGAGTCCACCTCCCGCATTCTGGATCCCAGAATTGTGGGCGACGAGCATTACAGGGTGGCGCGCGGCGTACAGGAAATTTTGCAGAGATATAAGGAATTGCAGGATATCATCGCGATCCTGGGCATGGATGAGCTTTCCGAGGAAGATAAGCTGGTGGTTTCCAGAGCGAGAAAGGTGCAGAGATTCTTATCCCAGCCCTTCTTCGTGGCGGGACAGTTCACCGGACTGGAAGGAAAGTATGTGCCGATCAGCGAAACGATCCGCAGCTTTGCGGAAATTCTGGACGGAGAACACGATGCCATTCCGGAGAGCTATTTCCTGAATGCCGGAAGCATTGACGACGTGCTTGCCCGTACCAAATAAGGGAGGGAAGTATGGCGGAGGAAAGAAGCTTTTCGATCAGAATTATCACGCCGGAACGCGTTTTTTATGAAGGTACGGCGGTGATGGCGGAATTCAATACGTCTGAGGGAGAGATCGGCGTTTATGCCGCGCATATCCCGATGACGGTGATTCTAAAGCCCGGCGTGCTGACCCTCACGGAAGAGGGCGGTCAGAAGAAGGCGGCTCTCCATACCGGCTTTGCGGAAATTCTGCCGGATAAGATCACGATTCTGGCGGAGGAAGCTGAATGGCCCGGCGAGATCGATATCGCCAGGGCAGAGGCTGCGCGGGAGCGTGCGGAGGAGCGGATCCGGGAACGCAAGGCGGAGACGGATATCGCCCGGGCGGAGACCGCCCTGCAGAGGGCGATCGCGCGAATCAATACGCTGCGGTAAGTCAAACAGTCATGCAGACATGGTCATTTGATGGCGGATTGCCTGCGGGAATAAAAAGACAGGAAATGGATATGAGATATCCGTTTCCTGTTTTTTGTAACAGTTCAGCCCTGGCTGAACTGTTACTGCATTCGCCCATGAAAATCGCTTCGCGATGGGGCGAATGCCTGCTACCGGCACGATTTCTTACGGTCTGCGCGGTGAACGCGCAGACCTGACAGGACTGTTACTGTTTTTTCTTTTTTCAACGGAAATTAAATGTCACATTCTCAAACTTTGTGCTATACTGGAATCAAATGAAAAATGAAGAGAGGGTTTTCTGCTATGAAAGAAAAAATTGCGGCTATCATAGCCAATACACAAAAGGTGATTATCGGGAAGGAGCATGTGACGAAGCTGATGCTCACCGCGCTTTTGGCTGACGGGCACGTGCTTTTGGAGGATGTGCCGGGCACGGGAAAGACGCGGCTTGCCCGGGCGCTGGCGGCGAGCCTGGGGCTGGAGTTCGGCAGAATTCAGTTCACGCCGGACATGCTGCCTGCGGACATCACGGGGCTGCATGTCTTTAACAGGCAGACAAACGAATTCGATTTAAAGCGCGGGCCGGTGTTCACCAACATCCTGCTGGCGGACGAAATCAACCGCGCTACGCCCAGAACGCAGGCGGGTCTTTTGGAATGTATGGAAGAGCGTCAGGTGACCATCGACGGTGATACGGAACGCCTGGAACCGCCGTTTTTTGTCGTGGCGACGGAAAATCCGGTGGAAACGGCGGGCACCTTCCCGCTGCCGGAGGCACAGCTGGACCGCTTTCTGATGAAGCTGTCCATGGGACTGCCGGACCGGGAAGAGGAGATTCAGATTCTTGGCACTTACATGAACGGCGATCCGCTGGTCGGGCTGGGCGCGGTGGTCACAAAGGAAGAGCTGCTTTCCATGAAGGAGGAAGCGGCGCAAATCTATGTGCATGAAGCGGTAAAAGGCTATATGGTGGATCTGGTTGCCGCAACCAGAAGCAGTTCCAAAACCGTTATGGGCGTCAGCCCCAGAGGAACGCTGGCGCTGCTTCGGGCCGCAAAGGCGTGGGCATGGATGCAGGACAGAGGCTATGTCATTCCTGACGATGTAAAGACGGTGGCGCCCGCCGTTCTGGCGCACAGGCTGGTGCTGTCCTACGGGCAGAGCCATTACCGCGAGGCGGTGAAGCTGATTGAGGAAATCTGCGGCAGCGTGGAAGCGCCCACCGAAAACTTTGCAGGAGTATAAACATGATCATAGTATGGGTGCTTTTGGGCGCGTTTTTGCTGGGATATCTGCAGGAAAAGCTGTACGCCCGGTATTGGGATAAGGATTTATCGGTGAGTCTGCACTTTCAGGAGGAAAGCGTCACGCAGGGGGACAGCTGCGTGCTGTGCGAGCAGGTGGAAAATGCGAAGTTTCTGCCGATACCGGCGCTGAAGGTGAAATTTCAGCTGTCCCGGTATTTGCAGGTGGAGCAGACGGATGGGGCGAGCAGCGTGACGGATCAGTACTATCGCAATGATGTGCTGTCCATTCGTCCTTATATGCGGCATGTGCGCAAGCTCACCTTTTATTGTAAGAAAAGAGGATTTTATCAGATCAACGGGCTGGATCTGGTGGCGGGCAATCTGCTGCTGTCAAAGGAGCTTCCCAAAAGCCTGTCCAGCGATACGCAGCTTTATGTGTATCCGAAGGCGTATCGCAGCGAGGAATTCGAGCAGGCGATCCAGAAGCTGAACGGTGAGATTTTAAGCAGGCGGCATGTTCTGGAGGATCCCTTTGAATATCGGGGAATCCGGGAATACAGCCCGTTTGACACGATGCGGGATATCAACTGGAAGGCGTCGGCGAAGACCGGCGATCTGAAGGTGAATATGAAAAACTATACGGCGTTAAAAGCGATCCGGTTGTTCGTGAATCTGGAGGATGGGGCTATTTTGCGGCAGATGGAGCTTTTGGAGACGTCCATCAGCATGGCGGTGGGTTTGGCGGAGCTTTTCTTAAAGCAGGGAATCCGTACCGCACTGTATACAAACGGTCCGGACATTCTGACGGGTGAGCTGATCTGTCTGGAGGCCGCCAGCGGCATCGGGCATATGGAGAGCATCAACAGAGGGCTTGCCCGGATCGATCTGACCGAAAGCGCCCCCGCCTTTGTGCCGGGCTTCCGGGAGGCCGTTCTGGAAAAAAAGGATTCCTTCGGCGATGTGTTCACGGTGTTTATTTCACCGGATACGCAGGAGGACTTTCAGGGATTGCTGGGAGAATGCCGGAATAAGGGAATGGATTTTGTATGGATCTGTCCGGTTACGCCCCATATGGAAGTGAAGGTATTGCCCGATCTGGAAGGAAACGTGATGAAAATCCGCGTTGGAGAAGAAGCCTGAAAATGAGAAATGATTTTCAGAATGTCAACGCAGAGCGAAAGGAATGGATCTCATGATGGAAAGAAAACTGGAAACGGCGGTGGACCTGCTGGAAATATTGATGAATTTCCTGTTGTTTATCGGGCTGGAAACAGTGGCCGATGCAGCGCTTAACGGGGGTGAAACGCCGGTTTATGTATTGTTCATTCCGTTGGCCGCGCCGGTGCTGTTTTACCTGTTTCGAAGGATGCTCAATAATCTGCCGCTGTTTCTTTTGGCGCATATAGCGGTGGTAGCTGCCCTGTGCTGGCTGGGCGGCTTTTGCCCGATGCCCCTTTTGTGGAGAATCGCGTTTACGGCAGTGGGCGTTATTTATGTGATCATTTCCATGCAGGTTCGTCTGAAAAAGCAGGAGGACGGCGAGGGAGAAAATGCCGCCGGATTTATGGGGGTGGCGGCGGTAGCGGCTTTTTTTGCCTGTAGCTATTTGGGCAGCGAGGCCGGCGGCGCGCGGATTTTGTGGCTGGTGCTTGTGTGGCTTGCGGGGCATTGGACGAGAAGCTATCTGGCGAACTTTCTGGGATATTTGCAGATGAACAGAAGGGCGGCAGGGGCGATGCCGGAGAAACGGATTTTTCAGGGGGGCATCATTTCGGCGGCGGTTTACGGCGCTTTTTCCATGGTGGTGCTGACGCTGTGTTCCCGCGCTGCGTTGCTGGATAAAATGTCTGCACTGGTCAAACAGGCAGGTCTGTTTTTGCTGCGGGCGTTCGTCAATTTTTTGGCGCTGTTTGGAAGCGAGACGCCGGTGGAAGAGGAAATGCAGATGCCGCAAAACACCGGGATGCAGCAGATGATGATGCTGCCGGAGGCGGAGGACGCGCCCTGGTGGATGGAGCTTCTGGATAAAATTGTGATGACGGCAGTGGCGATTGTGGCGATCGTGGCGATCATTATGCTGGTCGTCATGCTGATCCGCCTCATGATCCAAAGCTTTTACGGCAGGAAGCGGGAAAAGAAGGAAATCCGGCAGGAGGGTTACGTGGAAGAGGAGGAGCGCCTGGAGCGGAAAAGGAACCGCCCGGAAAAGAAAATTCCGATGGTCGGGGGCACGCCGCAGCAGCGGGTGCGCCGCGTCTTTAAAAAGACGGTGCAGCAGTTTATAAAAGCGGAAGGATCGGCGCCGAAGGGAAGCAATGCCGCCAACAGCAGGCTTTTATTGGATATGTCGGAAATCCGGAAAATGGAAGAGGAAGAAAGGGAAGGCAAGGCGCCTTCAGGAACGGGCGCGCTGTATGCGAAAACCGCCCGGGAGCTTGTCGCGCTGTGTGCGAAAGGGAGGGGAAGCTCTCAGGAAGGCAGGGAGGAGTGGAACGCATTTGCCGCCCTGTATGAGAAAGCGCGTTATGCGCAGGAGACGGTGACGAAGGAGGATGCAAAGGAGGCCGCGCGGCTGGCCGGAAGGCTGGGACGGTGATGCAGAGAAAAACAGAAATGTCCTGATGAAAACTGTTATTCTCCGGCAAAAAGCGGCTGTATCCCATAAGTCGGCTTTTGCATATGATAATGTAAAGAGTGCCGAAAGGATAGGTTATGTTTCACAGCCCGAAAATATTACCGTTTTACATGACATATCCGCTCCCCCTGTTTTATGAGGAAGAGGATGCCGTGATGCGGGATCTGGAATATCTGCAGGAGATGTATCCACGGGAAGCGCGCAGATACCAGCAGAAGGTCGCCCGCCTTCTGGACCGGTTTGACTATGACGGCAGCGTCATTTATGATGATTTCCCGGATCGGCTTGCCGTTTATAAAATTGCGCAGGATATCATGGCGGTGATCGAACAGGAGGAGAAGGAGGCGGAGCGGGAAATCGCCCCTGAAAAGCTGCCGCAGATCACGGAAATCGTGCATATTTTATTGTGCAATGAAATTTACAAACGCAGAAGAACGAAAGGAAACGGTATCGTTCAGTTTTAAATAGCAGGAGCAGGAACCGGAAATGGGATTCCTGTTCCTGCTTTTTAAAACTTTTAGTTGTGTATCGGCCGCAAAAGCCTTAGAATAAAAGGCGGAGGACAATATCTATGGATGAATTATATGCGCTGCTGTGCGAGAGCTTAACCAAGGAGCTGTACCAGATCGTCATAAGCGGCATAAGAAAGAGCACAGACGGGGTATGCATCGCGTCAAAGAAAAAGGTGCGTCCCGTGATGGTGAAGGGACAATTGCTTTTCCAGGTGAGCAGCTATGTGGGAAAGCAGATTTTTCATGAAAACAGGACCGGCGGGGAAGCGGCAGAGACGCTTTCGGCGGATTTTATAGAGCATTACAGGCAGATGCAGATCGAGACGCGGACATTTGCGGCGGATGTCCTGGCGAGCAAAAAGGGGAAGCTGACAATTAAGAGAAAGCGGCATGAAAAGGAATCGGACAGGCTGCCGGAGCTTTCCCACAACAGGGTGAAAAACTATATTCTGGAGGAGGGAAAACCGGCGCCCTTCCTGATCGACCTGGGGGTGCAGACGGCAGAGGGGAAAATCGTGCGCAGCAGGTACGATAAATTCCGGCAGATCAACCGTTTTCTGGAATTCATTGCGGATATCGTGCCGGGGCTGCCGAAGGATAGGACGGTGCATATCATAGATTTTGGCTGTGGAAAATCCTATCTGACCTTCGCCATGTATTATTATCTCCATGAGCTTAAGGGGCTTTCTCTCGAGGTGACGGGGCTGGATTTGAAGGAGGATGTGATAGCGGACTGTTCGAGGCTGGCTGAAAAGTACGGCTATAGCGGGCTTCATTTTCTCCATGGAGATATTGCGGACTATACGGGGACGGACCGCGCCGATATGGTGGTGACGCTGCATGCCTGCGATACCGCGACCGATTACGCGCTGTATAAGGCGATCCGCTGGAATGCGAAGGTGATTTTGTCGGTGCCCTGCTGTCAGCATGAGGTGAACGGGCAGATCGCCTGTGACGCGCTGGAGGGCGCGCTGCGCTACGGACTGATTAAGGAGCGGCTGTCCGCGCTGTTTACGGACGCGCTGCGGGCGGATATTCTGGAGGAGCACGGCTATGATACTCAGGTGCTGGAATTTATCGATATGGAGCACACCCCGAAGAATATTTTGCTGCGGGCGGTCAAAACTTCTAAGGAAGCGCCCCAAAGGGCACAGAGCGACCGGCTTGCGAAAACGTTGCATGTGCATACGACGCTGCAGAAGCTGCTGGAAGAGGATGAAGGAGATTTGAATTGAAAAAAGCGGTGATTAAGCTGATCGCCTTCGTGTGTGTTTTCATCGCATCGCTGGTGGTGATCAGTTTTTATATGAATAAAGGGAATACGGATATGACGGCGGATATGGCGCATGCCACGCTGCCTACGATCGCCGTGAGCTGTCAGGGCACGGAGGTAAATCTGATGCGTGGATTTTGCGGCGAGATGGATCCGGCCGGCATGCGGGAGAATATCACGCCGGTGGGGGAGACGCGGCAGATGGACATTGTCATCCATGCCCATGGGCAGGAGCTGGACAGCGCGGCCTATGAGGTGCGCAGTGTGGACGGAAGCCGTCTGATCGAGAATACGCAGATCACGGAATTTGCGGAAAGCGGCGAAGATGTCCGGGCATCCTTTCGCCTCAAGGATCTGATCGAAGAGGGACAGGAGTACAGCCTGATTTTTGTGCTGTCGCTAAAGGACGGCAGAGAGGTACGCTACTATACGAGGGTGATACAGGCGGAATATTATCTGGCGGAAAAGCTGGATTTCATACGGAGCTTTTCCGATGCTACGCTGGACTATGAGCAGCTAAAGGAATATGCCAGATATCTGGAACCGAACTCCTCGGGGAACAATTCCACGCTGGCGGCGGTGAATATCCACAGCAGCGCCCGTCAGGTGGCATGGGGAGGACTTTCGGTGACGAGGGAGACGCGGCCGGATGTGCAGGTGAAGGAAATCGCGCCGCAGACGGCGTCCGTGCTCCTGTCCTATCTCGTGAGCTACATGCAGAATGAAAAAAGGGTATATGCCTGGGTGGAGGAGTATTACCGGACGCGGTATACGCCGGAGCGGACCTATCTTCTGGATTATGAGCGGACCGCCAGGCAGCTTCTGGAAAAATCCTCTTGGAGCTTTTTTAACGACAAAATCAATATCGGAATTGCGGACCCTGCCATTGAAATGGCAGAGAGCGACGGCGGGACGGTTTTTGCCTTTTCCCATGGCGGCACGCTGTACAGCTACAGCGTTTCGGACAGCAAGCTGACTGTGCTGTTCAGCTTTCTGGATGAGGAACAGGGGGATGACGAGCGGACGAGAAATGCCGATCATGATTTTAAAATTCTGCAGGTGGAGGAAACGGGCAATGTGACCTTCCTTGTGCATGGTTATATGAACCGGGGCAGACATGAGGGGACCTGCGGCGTGCAGATCTGCTATTATAGCAGCACGTTGAACGTGATAGAGGAGCTCGCCTTTGTTCCTTATACGAAATCGGCGGAAATTTTAAAGGCGGATATGGAAAACCTTTCCTATGTGAACGGAAAAAATGATCTGTACCTGATGATGAACGGGAGCATTTTCCATATCGGGCTGGAGGACAAGCGGGCGGACATTGTCGTGCAGGGACTGTATGAGGACAGCTATTGCGTGGCCGGGGATAAGAGCATGGCAGCCTGGCTGGAAAACGGACAGGAATTTTATGGGGAGACGCTCGTGCTGATGGATTTAAACAGCGGGAGATCGGATCGGATTGAGGCGGGAGAAGGATGCCTGATCCGCCCCCTGGGCTTTATGGGAGAGGACCTCATCTACGGCATTGTGGCGATCGGAGATATCCATCCGGATGCGGTGGGATACCGGGTATTTCCCATGCGCCAGATCATCATCCGCAATTTTGAAGGGGAAGTGTTAAAAAATTATCACCAGACCGATCTTTATGTGACGTCCTGTGAAATAGAGGGAAACCAGATCAATCTGGAACGCATCCGCAGGACGGAGGACGGGTTTGAAAATGCGGTATCGGATCAGATTCTGTACAGCGATGAAATTCCGTCCAGCAAAAACTATGTGGATACGGCTGTGACGGAGAATTTACAGACGGTGGTGCAGATTGCGCTCAAAAATCAGGTGGACAGTAAAAAGGTGAAAATTCTGACGCCGAGGGAGGTTCTGTTTGAGGGGAACCGAAACCTTGCGCTGCCGCAGGAGGAACATCCAGCCCGCTATTATGTGTACGGAAAGACAGGAGTCGGGGATGTGTTCACTTCGCCTACGGCAGCGGTCCGGCTCGCCTATGAACTGGCGGGAGCCGTGACGGCGGAGGATGGCGCATATATATACAAGCGTGACCGGCTGCATACCGCAAATCAGATCATGGCGATCACCGGAGAGGCTGTGGAGGAGGGCGGCAGCAGTCTGGCGGTCTGTCTGGACGCGATTTTGCGTTTTGAGGGGCTGATGCGTGACAGCGGCCATTTGCTGAGCGCCGGAATGGATGTCATGGATATCCTGGGGGAAAATCTGGAGGGAAGAAAAATTCTGAATCTGCAGGGCGCGACACTGGATATGGTGCTGTATTATCCGGACCGCGAGGTTCCGGTGCTGGCCATGCTGCAGGACGGAAACGCGGTGCTCATTACGGGCTTTAATGAGCAGAATGTGGTCCTCATGAATCCTGTGACCGGCGAGGTCGCAAAAATGGGCATGAATGACGCGAGGAGCTGGTTTGAGGAAAACGGGAATCAGTTTATCGCATATTGGTAAAAAATGGCGGGAGGAAGGAACAGATGGGAGCGATGCGGACGATTGTGCACAGGCAGGAGCAGCAAAACGGCATGGCGCTGGGCGGACTGGGAACGGGAAGCGTGGAGATCATGCCCGACGGGTGTCTGGCAAACTGGGAGATTTTCAATCTCGGGAAATGGGCGTGTACAGAGCCCTTAAAATACGGAAAGCAGGATTTGCCCGACTATGGGCGGGATGCGCTGCCCTTTTATATCAGAACAAAGGCAAAGGACGGATCTGTGGTGGTGCGCAGGCTGCATCACGGCAGCACGATGCAGGGCTTCCGTTCGGTCATGTATTCCTTTTTAAAGAGTGTGGAAACCATACGCTGGACGCCGGATTTTCCGGTCTGCCACGTGCAATATGAGGACGCAGAGCTGCCAGTACAGGTAAAGGCCGAATTTGCCTCTCCCTTTGTGCCTCATGATGAGAAAACAAGCGGTATGCCGGGCTTTTACATCACCTTTTGCGTGACCAATTTTGCGGACACACAGACTGAGGTGTCTCTTTTGGGAACGCTTAAAAACCCGGTAAACCGGGGGCGCCAGGACAGAGGGCTGAAAAACAGCCTCCTTCGGGCCGGGAACAGGACGACCCTGCTCATGGGCAGCCGGTCGAAGGAGAGCAGGGAGCAAAACGGGAGCATGGCGTTATCTGTCGCAGGGGGAGAGCACAGCTACATTCTCGGGGATTATGCGGACTTTTTCGGCGCTTATGTGCTGGGCGGGGAGTACGGGATTTCGGAGGAATCCTGCCTGTTCGGCTTCCGCGATACCGGCATGCTGCCCGATCTGGGCTGGGAGGAAAAGGACGAAGAGCTCCTTTTCCTGTCCCTGGAGGCGATTGCAGATTTGCCCGGGGAGAGGGTGGATGAAATGCTGGAATCGGCAAAGCGCCTTGCCAGCGGATATCGCCCCTGGAAACGCCTTATGCAGGTGCGCCCTGACCTGCTTGCACAGGAGGAGGGAAAGAAAAAGCTGCTCTCCATTCTGCTGGAAAAATATCAGGAATTTGAACGGGAACCGTATCATGGCTTCGGAGACGGCGCGCTGTGCAGCCGGATGGTGCTGGAACCCGGAGAGACAAAAGAGATCCGCTTTCTGGTCACATGGAATTTCCCGAATCACACAAGCCCGGCAGGAGAATTTGTCGGACATCGGTATAGCTGTTGGCATGAAAATGCGGGAGAAACGGCTGCGTATCTGATGGAAGAGGCGGAATCCATTTTAAAAAAGGTGCGCCTTTTCTCCTGTACGCTGCAAAACTGCTCCGCGTCTGCCAGCTTTACCGGGAACTGGGTGGCGCAGACCGGGACGCTGTTAAAGTGTTCCTGGTGGGCGAAGAACGGCGATTTCGGCATCTGGGAGGGACTGGGAAGCTGTGGCTTCCATACCATGGATATCACGTACTATGCATCCTTTATGCTTTTGGCGCTCTTTCCCAGGCTGCAGCTTGGGCAGATGAAAATGGGGCTGAAATTCCAGCGGGAGGACGGGCGGGTGCATCACTTCTTCACGCCGGATTTTTCCCATGTGGACGGCGGATATGGCAGAGTGGATATGAATCCGCAGTTTGTGCTGATGGTGTGCAGGGATTATCTGTGGACCGGTGACAGGACATATCTGGAGGAAATGTGGCAGCCGGTCGTGCGCGCCATGGACAGCATTGAACGGCTGGATCAGGATGGGGACGGCCTGCCGGATCAGCATACGGGCGCCAATACCTACGATGCGTGGAAATTCCGGGGTACTCCCTCCTATATCGCGGGGCTGTGGCTTGCCTCACTGAGCGCTGCCATACGGCTTGCCGAAGAAATGAAAGCGGCAGACCGTAAGGAACACTGGGAGGAGCTGTTTGAAAGGGGAAAAAGAAGCTTTCAGAATCTGTGGAACGGGGAATATTTCAGCCTGTGGAAGGATGGGGAGGAGCGGGACGAATGCCTGATGTCCGGACAGCTGGATGCCGCCTGGTACTGCAGGCTGACCGGAATTGACGGATACGTGTCCAAAGAGCAGATGCGCCGCGTTTTTGGACAGGTCTGGAAGCATAATTATACGAGGGAGGGCGGTCTCGTCAATGCCTCCTATCCTACAGGAAAAACGCCGACGCTCTATACATATGGAAACGTGCAGGTGGAAGCCAACTGGTCCGGTGTGGAATATGCGATCGCCAGCATGCTTTTGGAAACGGGGCATATAGAATGGGCGCAGGAGCTGGCGGGAAATGTGCAAAACAGATATGACCGGGCGGGCCGGATTTTTAACCATGAGGAGTGCGGGGAGCATTACTATCGTCCTCTTTCCGCCTGGACGCTGATGCTTTCCTTGAGCGGTCTGAAAATCGATATGCCCCGAAAGGAGATCTCCTGCAGCCCTGTCGGGGATGCGCTGACGGTCCCCTGGTTTACGCCGCAGGGATATGGAATCATGGAGCGGACAAAGGCAGGGCTGCGGATCCGGTGCCTGGAAGGGAGCATGATTTGTAAAAGGCTGGGGCTGCCTGTGGATATGGAAGCGGAGCAGATTTTGCTGGATGGAAAAAGCCTTGCCTTTACGCAGGACGGCCAAACGGTGTGCTTTGTGGAGGAATGCGCGGTTTATGAGGGGATGACTTTGGCGGTGACAGGAAAGTTCGCCTATTGACAAAATTTATTTTTGCGGTATGATAGAGAGCGGCGGTGAAAATCACGCCGCTCCATGTGTTCGAAACCATCCACATGTAAAACAAAACTAAGGAGAAAAACAAATGAAAAACAAAAAGGTTCTGTATCTCACACAGGCGGCTATGATTGCCGCTCTCTACGTCGTGCTCACAATGATTGCCAATTACCTGGGACTGGCAAACGGCAACATTCAGGTCCGTTTCTCGGAAGCGCTCACGATCCTTCCCTTTTTTACGCCGGCTGCCGTACCGGGGCTGTATATCGGATGTCTGATCGCCAATATTGTGACCGGCGCGGCGCTGCCGGACATCATTTTCGGGCCGCTCGCGACGCTGATCGGCGCGCTTGGCACCTGGCAGCTTGGAAAGGCGGCAGCTTCCTTGCGGGGAAAAAAGAAAGCAACCGTTTATAAATGGCTTTCGCCATTGCCGCCGATCATCGCAAACGGCATCATTATCCCGCCGGTATTAAAATACGCTTACGGCATTGTTCCGGTGTGGTTTTCCGCAGTCACGGTCACGGCAGGAGAGATCATTTCCTGCGGCATTTTCGGACTGCTGCTGCTCTTTGCGCTGCAGAAGTACCAAAGGCAGCTTTTTGGACAGGAGAATGAATAGCCTGTAGAAAACGATAAAAAACGGATGGAAAGCGATCGGCTTTCCACCCGTTTTTTCATGCAGTCTCGTCCGTCGTATCCTGAGGCTGTTTGTTTTTGTATTTTTCGACCGCATTGCGGATCTTGTCGTTCGGAACGAGAAGATCGCTGATGGAGGTGTCGTGATTGAGCGTATCGATCAGATACGCAATATATTTGCTCATATTGCAGTTGGTACACCATTCGCGCTTCAAAAGCTCGGGACTTTGATAGATCAGGTTCGTTGTCAGGATGCGGTTGAAGAGCCCCTTGCGGTAAGCCCTGTCAAACCTGTCCAATCCGTTCGTGAACAGACCGAAGGTGGCGAAAATAAAGATTTTGTTCGCACCCCGTTCCTTCAGCTCCGCTGCCACCTCCAGAATGCTCTCACCGGAAGAAATCATATCGTCCATGATGATCATATCCTTGCCTTCCACGCTGCTTCCCAGAAATTCGTGGGCGACAATGGGATTGCGGCCGTTTATGATGCGGGTATAGTCCCTTCTTTTGTAAAACATGCCCATATCCAGTCCGAGGACATTGGCGATGTAAATCGCTCTTGCCATGCCGCCTTCATCCGGGCTGATCACCATCATATGTCCGGCATCAACCTGAAGATCCGGCTCCACATTCAGCAGATTTTTGACAAACTGATAGGCGGGCTGTACGGTTTCAAAGCCGTGCAGCGGAATGGAATTCTGTACCCTGGGGTCATGGGCATCAAAGGTGATGATATTGTCCACGCCCATGCTCACCAGCTCCTGAAGGGCGATCGCGCAATCCAGGGATTCCCGATCGGTACGCTTGTGCTGGCGGCTTTCGTATAAGTAAGGCATGATGACGGTGATTCGCCTCGCCTTTCCGCCTACGGCGGAGATAATGCGTTTGAGATCCTGATAATGATCATCGGGGGACATGTGGTTTTCGTGACCGCACAGGTTATAGGTCTGGCTGTAATTGGTCACGTCTACAAGCAGGTAAAGGTCAAAACCCCGGACGGATTCCAGGATCATGCCCTTTCCTTCACCGGAGCCGAAGCGCGGCACCTTGCTCTTTAAAATGTAGGAATCGCGCTGATAGCCTGCGAAGGCGAGACTGTCCTTGTGCTCACTTTCGCGCTGGGTTCTCCATTTTACAAGATAAGAATTGATTTCCTCTGCCAGAAATTCACAGCCCTTTAAGGGGATGATTCCCAGGGAGCCGACAGGAATGGTTTCCAGGTTTCTGGTCTCTTCGCGTGTAGTCATGAAAATCCTCGCTTTCCGATGGTCGGTATTCATGGTTCAAAATCGAAGTGTCTTATAATAGTTACTGTGCAAACCGTTTTGCCATGCGGATATCCGGTCCGGTCAGCTTACAGAATTCAAAATTGCTGGCGATTCTGGAAAATATCCGGTCCTGATATCTGTTCTTGCAATCCTCCAAAGAGAGGTTGGTGGAGATGATGATGGGCTTTTTGCGCAGCAGACGTTCGTTTAAGCAGATGAAAAACTGGGACAGCGTAAAAGCGGTCGCCGTTTCCGTGCCCAGATCATCTATGATCAGAAGATCACAGGTGTACAGGTCGCTGCAAAGAGAGGCCATCTCATCCTGATTTTTGAAGCTGTACGCATTGCGGGAAAGCAGGGTAAACAGGCTGGCAGCGCTGAAATACAGAACGGAGCAACCCATTTCAATACATTCCCGGGCAATGCAGTTGGACAAAAAAGTCTTCCCTGTACCCACTGTACCATAAAAAAACAGATTTTGGTAGCTTGTTTTAAAATTTCCTGCGAAATTTTTGCTTTTTTCAACAGCTTTTCGATAAGAAACAAGCGTGTCCCCCTCAAAAAAAGAATAGGAGAGCGTATCGAAGTTCTCTTTTTCCAGAATCTGCCTTAAATTGGACTGCTCATAGAGCAGGGCGATCTCCGCCTGTTTAAAGCAGTGGCATTTCTGGCCCTGTATATAGCCGGTATCCTTACAGTCCGGACAGTCGAAAACCGGCTGCAGAAAGTTCTCCGGATAGCCGTTATCCAAAAGCAGCCGGGCGCGGTCCATTGACAGCACGCGGAGCTTTTGGCGGAGCTGGACCAAAGCATTGTCGTCTCCGGCCAGCATTTTCCTGCCCTGGGCGACCGAAATGGAAGCGACGGATTCATCGATTTCCCGGTAGCCGTCGATCGTGTTGTAAATGTGACGAAGCCGCTCTTCACGCAGATGACGGTTACGGGTCTGGCGTTCCTCGTACTGGCGCATGATAAAATTGTATTGGGAAGCTGTCAATGCCACATCCATCCTCCTTTATAAAGTAACTGTTACGATAGTAAACGGCAAAAAGAATGTCGTTTACGATACGATCCGTCCCGATGGGAACGCTCATACCCTGGTATCCAAAAGTTCTTTTTCCAGAACGTCAAAATCATAGCTGGAATGCATGAAATTATTGTATTCGGCAGCCGAGCCGGACCGCGCAGGCGCTGCGCCTTTTTCTTTTTTGTGGGACGCATCGAGCGTTACAATGTCGGAAACATGGTGCACACCCTTCTTTTGCCACGCAAGAAGAATGCGGTCCGCATAGGCGAAGCGATGCTTATCCGTGGCGAGCACGGTACGCGCGCAGGCCTCCAGAATGACGTCCAGCTCAAAGCCATATTCTCCCGACCAACGCTGGATATAGGCGATCTCCGTTTTGGTGGGGGCGCTGCTCTTGCCGAGGGCATTCATGATGGAATAGACATTTTTATCATAACGGGACGCATGGCGCTGCGCCTGTGCCGGTGTGGTGATCCCGGCCTCAGCCCAGCCTACGGCAACCTTATCGATATAACGGAAGTCCTTTTTCCCGCGTTCCACGCAGTATTGCAGCAGATAATCGATCAAATCATCCGAAAAATGAAGCCGATCCGTAAAAAACAGGATGGATTTCATATCGGAGGGAGTCAGAGGGCGTCCCAGATATTGTTCCGCAATAAAAAACAGCTGTGCGGCATTTTCCTGCTGCCCAAAGGCCCGAAGCTCGTCCGGCGAATAGGCCGGCTTCTCAAAGGAAGGCGCAGAGGGAATGGTCTGATGAGATATGACGGAAACAGCGGCAGGCCGTTCCGCAAAATCTGCAGCGCGGCTCTTCAAATCGAGAAGGTGGATGCCGCTTATGGTTTTATCCGAAGCAAAATCAAGAGAAAGCACCTGCATCTTTTCCCAATAGCGCAGAGCGCGGATGACATCCTTCTCCGTGTGATTGAAGTGGTCCGCGATGTCGGAAATATCCGCGCTGCGATGTGCCTGCAGCATGCGGAGCAGGTAAAGGTACACCTTGATCTGGGCATCATTCGCGTCCTTCATATAGTCATCGATAAAAATATTGGAAAGGATGGTCGCATTCATGTGATCATCGCCTGTCAGAGAAATTCCGCTCATTGTTCCGCACCTTTTATGTATGGCCGTTCAGATGAAACTGAACGATAAAACAACAATACCGTTCCTGGCGCAGCGCGTGCGCTTTGCGCACCCTTTTTATATAGTCCCATGCCGTCGCCAGTATGGAATGTAGTATAGCACAACCTTTTCAAAAAGAAAACACCAAATTTCTGAGAAGCCCTGTAAACACTGGGGTTCGGGGATATTGTGGATAATGTGGACAAGGTTTGGGAAATCCTGTATTTTCGCTGTTTTTCGCCAAAAAAATATCTACAGCCGAAGGGGATAGTTTTCCACCTCCGGACTGTGGATATTGTGGATAAGTTATCTGGAAAGCAGGTTTTCCCCGATGTTTACAACATCTCCGGCTCCCATAGTTATCAACAGGTCGCCGTGCATACATTTTTTTAAAATAAATTCTTCGATCTCTTGAAAGCTGTGGAAATAGTGGCAGTCAGTCTGCCTTTCCCGGATTTTTTCCTGCAGGTCAGCGGAGCTGATCCCTAAGGTGTCGGTTTCCCGCGCGGCGTAAATGTCCGCCAGGATCACCTGATCGGCCAGGGAAAGGGCCTGGGCAAAATCATCCAGGAACGCTTTGGTGCGGGAATAGGTGTGGGGCTGGAACACGCACCAGAGGGTTTTGTGGGGATAATTTTGCGCGGCTTTTAATGTAGCGGTAATTTCCGTGGGGTGATGCGCATAATCATCTATTATGGTGATGCCGTTTAACGTCCCCTTGTATTCAAAACGGCGATCCGTCCCGCAAAAGGTGCGCAGCGCTTCCTGTGCATCCTGCGGCGCAACGCATAAAAGATCGGCGAGCGCGAGGGCGGCGAGGGCATTTTGAATGTTGTGCTCACCGGGGACGCCCAGGGTGACGGGCCCGATAGCTTTTCCAGACCGGTGCAGCACAAAGGAAGCGTTCGCCAGCTCGTTATAGGTGATATCTGCCGGATAATAATCCGCGTTTTCATTCATGCCGAAGGTGATTACCCGGCAGGACAGCCCTTCGGTGATTTCTTCGCAGCGGTCGATATCCGCGTTGATGATGAGCGTGCCGTCTTCGGGAATCAGCTGGGCAAATTTCCGGAAGGATGCGCGGATGTCGTGAATATCCTTAAAAAAGTCGAGATGGTCTTCTTCTATATTTAAGATGATCCCCACTTTGGGAAAGAAGCTTAAGAAGCTGTTGGTGTATTCACATGCCTCCGTCACGAAAATTTCCGATTTACCCACCCGGATGTTGCCGTGAATGGATTTCAAAATACCGCCGATGGAAAGGGTGGGGTCCTTTTGGGCATGAAGAAGGATTTCTGAAACCATGGATGTGGTGGTGGTTTTGCCATGGGTGCCGCTGATGGCGACCGGCATTTCATAATTGCGCATGAGCTGTCCTAAAAACTGCGCTCTGGTGAGAGAAGGAATGTTCCTCCTTTGTGCCTCCGCAAACTCCGGATTGTCAGGATGAACCGCCGCCGTGTAGACGACCAGATCGATATCCGCCGTGATATTCTCCGCTTTCTGCGGCTTGCCGTAGTTGATGTGCGCGCCCTGCCGTTCCAAAAGCTCCGTCAGCGCGGAACGGTTCCAGTCTGAGCCGGAAACCAAAAACCCTTCGGAGAGAAGGATTTCGGCAAGTCCGGACATGCTGATGCCGCCGATGCCAATAAAATAAACATGAATGGGATGCTGAAAATCTACCTGATACATGTGCGTATCCTTTCTGTTATTTTTTTGCCGGAAGAAGCCTGTTTCCATAGCGCAAAGAACGGCTGGCGCAGACTGGCACCGGCAGGATGGTTATGAATTCTTCCTGCTATATTATACGCAATTATAGAAAAAAAACCAACAGGAAATTTCCGAAACAACAGTTCCTTTTCATGGGGCGGGGAGAAAGGGCGGGAGGGGCAGACGAAACAAAGGGCAGCTGGGCGGGCGGAGGACACAGGCTGTTTCCAGCCGCATTGTCCGGAGCGGGAAATTCCGCAAAATGACCGGCTATTCCTGAACGGGACAGGGGGCAAAAAAACTCACTGCGTTCAGACAGTTTTGCCCCCTGTTCCAGGAATCACCTGCCATTTTGGGAATTTCTCCGCTCCGGACAAAAGCGTCAGGAAACAGCCTGTGTCCTCCGCCCGCCCAGCTGCCCTTTGTTTCGTCTGCCCTCCCGTCCTTTCTCCCCGCCCCATGAAAAGTAACCGGGAGGGAAGGGCTGAGCCACTGGCAGTCCGCATTCGGCGGCGACGAATAACAGCTTATAGAGCGGGAGAAGCCAGAAAGGAGCAAGTGGGGCTCTTACATAAAGCTTCTACAATTTATATAAGATGCTTCTTATGCCCTGAACTCCCGGAAATACAGAAAATGCCGATTCTCCGTAAAAATATATCAATATGTCTCTGCAAAACGAAAAAAGAGATTGGATAAAATGAACATACAGGAAAAAGTCTAATAAAATAGAATATGTATTTTATACAATTATCTGGTTTTGTGAGTTAAAATATTATTCACATTTACCTATAGATATGTTATAATTGTAGAAACAAGAAGGAAAAGAACTGAAAGGGATGAAAGAAGACAGGCGTAAGGATACGGCAGGCGGAGCGGCGCAGGGCTGGAGAGGTCCGGGGCATCAGGCGCTTTGGGGATGGCAATGCTCATAGCCCGGACCGTTGAAAATACGTAAGGAACTGCTTGGCAGTTCTATGTTCTTAGGCTACGTTCTTTGTAGCCTTAGAACTGTTACGTATTTTCCGAGCGGGAGCGTGTCCGGGGGTGAGCATTGCCATCCCCAAAGCGCCTGATGCCCCGGACCTCTCCAGCCCTGCGCCGCTCCGCCTGCCGTATCCTTATGCCGTCCTTTTGTCATTTCCCTTCCGCTCTTTCCACTACACGAGGTGACTGACATGATTAAAAAGGAAATGATAGCCATGCTGCTGGCCGGAGGGCAGGGGAGCAGGCTGGGGGTGCTCACCGCCAAGGTTGCGAAGCCCGCGGTATCCTTCGGCGGGAAATACCGCATCATTGATTTCCCCCTGAGCAATTGCATCAATTCAGGCGTGGACACGGTGGGCGTACTGACACAATACCAGCCGCTTCGGCTCAACACCCATATCGGGATCGGAATTCCCTGGGATCTGGACAGGAATATTGGCGGCGTCACTGTGCTGCCGCCCTATGAAAAGAGCGAAAACAGCGAATGGTATACGGGCACGGCGAATGCGATCTACCAGAATCTGGAATATATGGAGAATTTTCATCCGGAATATGTGCTGATTTTATCCGGCGATCATATTTACAAGATGGACTATGAGGTGATGCTGAATTTCCATAAGAAAAACGGCGCGGCCTGTACGATCGCGGTGATGCCCGTTCCGATGGAGGAAGCGAAGCGCTTCGGCATCATGATCACAGACGAGAATAAAAAAATCATCGATTTTGAGGAAAAGCCCGCAAATCCGAGAAGCAATCTCGCGTCCATGGGAATCTATATTTTCAACTGGGAAACGCTGAAGGAAGCGTTAAAGACAAAGGCGGATCAGCCCAATCTGGATTTTGGCAAACACGTCATTCCCTATTGTCATGATATGGGCGCGCCGATGTATGCCTATGAATTCAACGGTTACTGGAAGGATGTGGGCACGCTGCAGTCCTATTGGGAAGCGAACATGGAGCTGATTGATATCGTTCCCGAATTTAACCTATATGAGGAGTATTGGAAGATCTATACCAAGAGCGAGATTTTGCCGCCCCAGTACATAGCGCCGGATGGCATCATCGAGAGAAGCATCATCGGAGAAGGCTCGGAAATTTACGGTTCTGTTTATAATTCCGTGATCGGTTGCGGCGTTATCATCGGCAGCGGCAGCGTGATACGGGATTCCATCATCATGAATAATACGACGGTCTGCGCAGGCTGTGAGTTAAATAAAGCGATTGTTGCGGAAAACGTAAGAATTGAGGACAGAGTGCGGCTTGGCATCGGGGAGGACGTGCCCAATGGCAGCGCGCCGCATATTTATAACAGCGGGCTTGTGACGGTCGGGGAAAACAGCCGGATTCCGTCGGATGTGTCCGTTGGGAAAAACTGCGTGATATCCGGCATTACGGATCGTCAGGATTACCCGGATGGGCAGCTTGTGGGCGGAAGTACACTGGTGAAGGCGGAGGAAGACAAATGAGGGCGATCGGAATTATTTTGGCGGGCGGCAACAGCCGCCGCATGAGGGAATTGTCACAGAAGCGAGCCATCAGCGCCATGCCGGTTGCAGGAAGCTACAGAAGCATTGATTTTGCGCTGAGCAACATGAGCAATTCCCATATCCAGCGGGTGGGCGTATTGACACAATACAATTCGGGCAGCTTAAATGAGCATTTGAGCTCCTCGAAATGGTGGGATTTCGGGCGTAAGCAGGGCGGTCTGTTTGTGTTCACGCCTACCATGACGGCGGACAACAACTCCTGGTACAGGGGAACGGCGGATGCGATTTACCAGAACCTTTCCTTTTTAAAAAGCAGCCACGAGCCCTATGCGGTCATCACCTCAGGGGATTGCGTATACAAGATGGATTATAATAAGCTGCTGGAATATCATATCGCCAAAAGGGCGGATGTGACCATCGTTTGTAAGGAAATGCCTGCGGATACGGATGTGGAGCGGTACGGTACGCTCAGGCTGGACAGTGACTGCAGGATTGAGGATTTTGAGGAAAAGCCCGTCGTGGCGAGATCCAATACGGTTTCCTGTGGCATCTATGTGATCAGGAGGCGGCTTCTGATCGAAATGCTGGAGCGCTGTTCCCAGGAGGACCGGTATGATTTTGTGAAGGACATCCTGATCCGCTACAGAACACAGAAGCGGATCTATGGATATATGATGAAGGAATATTGGCGGAACATTGCGACGGTGGAGGACTACTTTGCGACCAACATGGATTTCTTAAAGCCGGAAATCCGTAATTATTTCTTTAAGGAATATCCGGATATTTACTCCAGAGTGGACGATCTGCCTCCGGCGAAATACAATGTGGGCGTGAGGGTATCAAACAGCCTGATTTCCAGCGGCTGCATCATAAACGGCACGGTAGAGGATTCCATCATATTCAAAAAATCCTTTATCGGGAGTAATTGCTATATCAAAAATGCAATCATACTGAATGATGTATATATCGGTGATAATACGCACATCGAAAACTGCATCGTGGAAAGCCGCGGCACTATCAGGAAAAATTCCTGTTACAAGGGAGAGGACGGCATAAAAATTGTGATTGAAAAAAATGAAAGATATATTTTATAAATACGGCAAGGAGGAAGCGATCAATGAAAATCACTGATGTGCGGGTTCGCAAAATGACGAAGGAAGGCAAGATGAGGGCGATCGTGTCCATCACGATCGACGACGAATTTGCCGTACATGATATCAAGGTGATTGAAGGAGAGAAGGGACTTTTCATTGCGATGCCGAGCAAGAAGTCCGTTGACGGGGAATACCGGGATATTGCCCATCCCATCAGCCAGACGGCGCGGGAGAACATCCAGCAGACCATTTTACAGGCGTATGCCGATGCGCAGGAAATGCCGGCAGAGCCTTCATGAAAATGTGACACGATCCAACAGCTCCAGGCTCCTTTTCGTGGGGAGAAAGACGGACCGGGAGGGGCGGGCAGATGGGCGGCAGACGGGCACAGACTGTTTCAGACCGCGATATCCGGAGCGGGAAATTCCACAAAATGACAGGCTATTCCTAAACGGGACAGGGCGCAAAAGAACTCACTACGTTCAGACAGTTTTGCGCCCTGTCCCAGGAATATCCCGCCATTTTGGGAATTTCTCCGTTCCGGATAAAGCGGTCTGAAACAGTCTGTGCCCGTCTGCCGCCCATCTGCCCGCCCCTCCCGGTCCGTCTTTCTCCCCGCGAAAAGGAGCCTGGGGGCTGTTTTGAATGCAAGAAATGCTTGCCTGCCGCCGTCAGGTATGATAACATGAAAACCGTAACGGATTGGCAGCGACGAGGAGAATGCGCATGAAGGAAGAGGGCGGCATCTGGCGCCATGAACTGAAATTTGTATGTACAATGCCACAGCTTAAGATTGTGGAAAGCAGAATAAAACCCCTTTTAAAGCCAGATCCGCACACCGGTCCGAATGGTATGTATAGCATTCGAAGCGTATATTTTGATGATGAATGGGATACCTGCTATTATGAAAATGAGGACGGGACGGACCCAAGGGAAAAGTTTCGCATCCGTATTTATGACGGCAGCGACGGGCGGATTATGCTGGAGCTTAAACAGAAGCGCAGAGGGATGACGAGGAAGCTGTCCTGTCCGCTCACCCAAAGGCAGTGCATCGCCGCGCTGCGCGGGGAGCTTCTGGAAGGACGGCAGGACGCAGCGCCTGTTTTGCAGAAGTTCATTCTGGAACAGAAAAACCGGAAGCTTGTGGCGAAGAGCATTGTGGAATATGACCGTGTGCCATATATTTTTAAATTGGGAAATGTGAGAGTGACGCTGGATGAAAATATCCGCTCCTCCCATCAGACGGAACGGTTTCTTGCGGGGGATTTCATCCGCAGGCCGGTTATGGCGCCCGGAGAGCATGTGCTGGAGGTAAAATACGACGATTTTCTGCCGGATTTCATACGACAGGTTTTGCAGCTGGACACACTGCGCCGGACCTCCTTTTCAAAGTATTATATGTGCAGATACTATTCTGCAATCGGCTGACTGGCGCAAAGAACGAAGGAGATACGTATGGGATTTGGAGATATTTTTAAAAAATCATTTATCAATGGGTTTCAGAATGCGGATATGGATTTATCCACGATTCTGATAAGCCTGGCGGTGGTGTGCCTGATTTCGCTGTACATTTTTTTCGCGTACCGGTTTTTGACCCGCCGTACCTTTTATAACAAGAGCTTTGGGATCGCGCTGGCGGCGCTGGCGATCATCACGGCGGCGATCATTCTGACCATCCAGTCCAGCATCGTCATTTCCTTAGGCATGGTTGGCGCGCTTTCCATCGTGCGCTTTCGGACTGCGGTCAAGGAACCGATGGATCTGGTATTTTTATTCTGGGCGATCAGCGCAGGGATCATCTGCGGTGCAGGGCTGTATGCGCTGGCCATCATCGCTTCGCTGGTGATTACGGCGGCAGTTTTTGTGCTGGATCTGATTCCGGTATCCCGCGCGCCGATGCTTTTGATCGTCAACACCCAAAATGTGGACGGCGAAGAGGAGCTGCTTGCGGTGGTGGAAAAATACAGCAAATATGTGCGGGTAAAATCCAGAATCCTGACGGCAGGGCAGCTGGACATGGTCATAGAGGTGAATGCAGGAAAGGAAAGCGCCCTGCTTAAGGAAGTGGGCGCACTGAAGGGAATGGAGAGCGTTTCGCTTCTGTCCCATGACGGAGAGACGACTTACTGAGAGGTTTTGGCATGTATGTAATTGCAGGCTTGGGAAATCCGAAAAAAGAATATGACAACACCAGACATAATATCGGGTTTGCCGTCATAGATATGTTTGCGAAAAGGCACGGCATCCGCGTGAATGAGTACAAGCATAAGGGGCTGATCGGCAAAGGCTTTGTGGGCAGTGAAAAGGTGATTCTGGTAAAGCCGCTGACCTACATGAATTTAAGCGGTGAATGCATCCGGGAGGTCCTGGATTACTATAAGGTGGATCCGAAGGAGAAGCTCATCGTTGTGCATGACGATATCAGCCTGGAGCCGGGCACAATCCGCATCCGCAAGAAAGGAAGCGCTGGCGGGCATAATGGGCTGAAAAACATCATCCTTCATCTGGGACACGATATTTTTCAAAGGGTCAAGATCGGCGTCGGAGGAAAGCCGGAGGGCTATGACCTGGCGGATTATGTGCTGGGACATTTTTCGGGACAGGAAAAAAAGCGGATGGAGCAGGTGGCAGAGCAGGTCTGCGACGCGGTGGAAGTGATGATGCGGGAAGGACCGGATATGGCGATGAACCGGTTTAACGGCGCCGGGAAGACGTAACGATTCGGGCGTATCAGTCAGGGCTTGTCTGAACTGATACGGGAAGGCAACTGTTTTGTCAGCGGGGAAGGAAAAGGCGTAGCATGAAGGTGTTAACGGCTCCCTTACAGGAGCTGGCGGAATTTGAGGAAGGAAAAAGGCTTCTGGAAAAGGAAGGGGCATCGGTAGGGTTTACCGGTCTGTACGATTCCCAGAAGCTGCATATGGTTTACGGGCTGAGCGATGGTTTTGAACAGAAAATCATCGTTACTTTCAGTGATAAAAAAGCGCGGGAAATCAGCGAGGAATACCGGTTTTATGATCGCAATGTCTGTCTGTATCCGGCACGGGATTTGATCTTTTATCAGGCTGACGTGGCTGGGGGGGAGCTTGCTAGGGAGCGGATGTGCGTACTGCGTGCGCTTCTGGAGAAAAGGCCGGTGACAGTGGTCACCACTCTGGCGGCGCTGATGACGCCTCAGGCGCCCTTATCCAGGATCGCCGCCAGGGTGATTTCATTTGATAAAAGCGCGGTGATTGACGAAGCGGAGCTTTCCCGCAGGCTCGTGGAGATGGGGTATGAAAAAAACTGGCAGGTGGAAGCGCCGGGGCAGTTTTCCATCCGGGGCGGCATCATCGATATTTTTGACATGACCGAAGAAAATCCTTACCGGATTGAGCTGTGGGGGGACAGCGTGGATTCCATCCGCAGCTTTGATGTGCTTTCCCAGCGATCCGTGGAAACGCTGGACCGGATATGTATTTATCCGGCGACGGAGCTTGCGCTGTCGGAAGGGCAAAAGCATGACGGGTTTGTGAAGATAGAGAAGGAGACGAAGCTGTTTGCCCAGAAGCTGCGGTCTGACGGGAAAACAGAGGAGGCGCACCGCATCGAGCAGCAGGTCCGGGAGCTTAAGGAGACCGCTCAGGAGTTTGCGGGGGTGGTGAATCTGGAAGGATTTATCCGGTATTTTTACCCGGAGACGGAATCATTTCTGCAGTTTTTTGATCCGGCATGCACCGTGGTTTTTCTGGATGAGCCCAAGCGCCTGTCCGAAAACGGGGATGCGTTGGAGGCGGAATTTCGGGAGAGCATGGCGCACCGGCTGGAGAAGGGATATATTCTGCCCGGACAGGCAGAGCTTTTATATGCGCAAAAGGAAATAGCGGCTTATCTGACCCGTTATCCGACGGCGGGGCTTTTCGCGATCGATTCCAAAAACGCGCTGTTCCGGGCGGAGAGAAAATTTGAGATCACGGTCCGCAGCATGTCTTCCTATAATAATAGCTTTGAAGCGCTGATCAGGGATTTAAAGCGGTATAAAAAGACGGGCAGCAGGGTGCTTTTGCTGTGCGGCTCCCGCACCCGGGCGCAGCGTCTTGCCCAGGATCTGCGGGAGCAGGAGCTGTCCGCCTTTTACAGCGAGGATCCGGACCGGGAGGTGCAGCCCGGTGAGACAGAGCTTTTTTATGGGCATGTGACAAAAGGGTTTGAGTATCCGCTGTTAAAATTCGCCGTCATTTCCGAGGGCGATATTTTCGGCGCAGAAAAAAAGAAAAAGCGCAAAAAGAAGCAGTATGAGGGCACGAAGATCCGGGATTTTGCCGAGCTGAAAGTCGGAGATTACGTGGTGCATGAAAGCCATGGGCTGGGTATTTATCAGGGCATCGAAAAGGTGCAGGTGGAAGGCACGACGAAGGACTATATCAAGATTTCCTACCGGGATGGCGGCAATCTGTATGTGCTGGCGACCGGGCTGGATGTGATACAGAAGTACGCCTCGGCGGATGTGGCAAAGAAGCCGAAGTTAAACCGTCTGGGCTCCCAGGAATGGAGCAGGACAAAATCGAAGGTGCGCGCCGCCGTCAACGAGGTGGCAAAGGATCTGGTGGAGCTTTATGCGCTGCGGCAGCAGAGCGAGGGCTATTGCTTTTCACCGGACACGGTCTGGCAGCGGGAGTTTGAGGAGATGTTCCCCTTCGAGGAGACGGAGGATCAGCTGGCGGCGATTGCGGCGACCAAGCGGGATATGGAGAGCAAAAAGATCATGGACCGTCTGGTCTGCGGCGATGTGGGCTACGGCAAGACGGAAATCGCGATCCGGGCGGCTTTCAAGGCGGTGCAGGACAGCAAGCAGGTGGTCTTTTTGGTGCCGACCACGATTCTCGCCCAGCAGCATTATAATACCTTTTTGCAGCGCATGAAGGACTTTCCCGTGCGGATCGAGCTGATGTCCCGGTTCCGCACCCCCGCCCAGCAGAAAAAGACGATGGAGGATCTGCGGAAAGGACTGGTGGATATTGTCATCGGCACCCACCGGGTGCTTTCTTCGGACCTGCAGTATAAGGATCTGGGGCTTTTGATCATCGATGAGGAACAGCGCTTCGGCGTGACCCACAAGGAAAAGATCAAAAAAATGAAAGGGAATGTGGATGTGCTGACGCTGACGGCGACACCCATTCCGCGGACGCTGCACATGTCGCTGGTGGGAATCCGGGATATGAGCGTGCTGGAGGAGGCGCCCAACGATCGTCTTCCGATCCAGACCTATGTCATGGAGTACAATGAGGAGATGGTGCGGGAGGCGATCACCCGGGAGCTTTCGAGGGACGGACAGGTTTATTATGTGTATAACCGGGTGAACAATATCGCCGATGTGGCGGCGCAGGTGGGAAGGCTTGTGCCGGAGGCGACGGTCGCCTTCGCCCACGGGCAGATGAAGGAACGGGAGCTGGAACGGATTATGTACGAGTTCATCAACGGGGAAATCGACGTGCTGGTGGCGACCACGATCATCGAGACCGGGTTGGATATTTCCAACGTCAACACGATTATCGTGCACGATTCCGACCGGATGGGGCTTTCCCAGCTGTATCAGCTGCGCGGGCGCGTAGGGCGCTCCAGCCGGACAGCCTACGCTTTTTTGATGTATAAACGGGATAAAATATTAAAAGAGGTGGCGGAAAAGCGTCTGGCGGCGATCCGGGAATTCACGGATCTTGGCAGCGGCTTTAAAATTGCCATGAAGGATCTGGAAATCCGCGGCGCGGGCAATTTGCTGGGAGAGCGGCAGCACGGGCACATGGAGGCGGTGGGCTACGATCTGTACTGTAAAATGCTCAACGATGCGGTCAAAGGCTTAAAGGGTATTGGGACCGTGCCGGATTTTGCCACGACCGTGGAGCTGGAGGTGGATGCTTTCATTCCTCCCTCTTATATCGTCAACGAACAGCAAAAGCTGGATATCTACAAGCGGATCGCCGGTGTGGAGACGACGGCGGAAAGCGACGAAATGAAGGAAGAGCTTTTGGACCGTTTTGGCGCGGTGCCCAAATCCGTGGATAATCTGCTGCGCATCGCCCTGCTGCGGGTGCATGCGCACAGGCTCTATGTGACCGAGGTGAAAGGAAGACTTGGCGAAATACGCTTCGTTTACCGGGCGGACGCCAGAGTGCGCGGGGAGAACATTCCGCAGCTGCTGCAGCTCTATGGGGAAAGCATGAAGTTTCTGCCCCAGGGCGATCCGGTCTTTACCTTCTATTATAAGAAGAGCAGTCTGGTGGAGAAAAAGGCGGAGGAGCTTTTGGCATATGTAGAGGCGGTGCTTGCGGATATGCAGAAATATCTGGGATAACAGGCCGGTCCGGGCGGCGCATTTACAAAAAGCGGGCAGGGGGTTACGTGCCCTGCCCCTAAGACAGGGAATAAGGGTGTATGGAACAGGAGAAAATGGACAGGCAAAAAACAGCGGCAATACTGGCAGCGGGCTTTGTGCTCCGCCTTATTTACGTGCTGTTTTCCACCATCTACGACAGGCAGTATGACATCGGCATGATCGATCTGGATGCCGGTCATACGGTGTCGGGCGGGCATCTCGCCTATATTCAGTATCTTTATGAAAACTGGCATCTGCCGGACTTTAATCCGACGGAGGTATACCAGTTTCATCATCCGCCGCTGCATCATTACTGCTGTGCGGCATGGATGAAATTCTGTTCCCTTTTCATTCACAGCACCGATGTGCTGGAGGAATCCATTCAGGTGGTTCCCTTCGTGTGCTCCCTGCTCATTTTGCTGGTGCTGTTAAAAATTTTGCGGCAGTTTTCCCTGCGGGAAACAACGGTGCAGCTTCTGATGGCGATATTTGCCTTTCATCCGGCTCTGGTGCTTTTGTCGGGCAGCGTGAACAATGACTGCATGAGCTTGCTGTTCACTTTGCTGTGCGTATATACAACGATTCGGTGGAGCCGGGCGCAGACCTGCCCCAATATCCTCGCGGTGGGGCTTTCGATCGCATTGGGAATGCTGACGAAGCAAAACGTGGCGGAAATGGCCTTTCCTGTCGCCGCGGTTTTCCTTTATGTGTTTGTGGCGCGCTGGCGGGAAAAGGGATTTCCCCGCAGGCTTTTTGGACAGTTTGCGGTTTTTGGGGCGGTATCGATTCCGCTGGGAATGAGCTTTTATGTGCGCAACCTGATTTTATATGATGTGCCACTGGTCTGGGTATATACGCTGCCGGAGGATTCCTGGCAGTATACGGGAAATGTGCCGCTTTTAAACCGTTTTCTCTGGCCGGTTCCGGCGGAAATGCTGGACAATCTGCGGCAGTTTAAAATCGGCTGCGGCTACAACGTCTGGATGCAGATCATCCGCACCTCGGTGCTGGGCGAATGGGATATGACCGGTGTCGGGCGGGGGATAAAGGCGCTGGCGGTACTTTTGATGGTGGCAGGCGCTGCGCTGGCATTTGCAGCGTTTCTCGCGTTCTGGGGCGTGCTTGTGTCTGGCAGAAGGAGAATGGCGCAATGCGCCGGGCAGGGGGGTGTGGTTGTGGATATGCCCTGCCGGCTGTTGTTTGTCATCGGATATCTGGTGAACCTGCTTTTTTACCTGGTGTTCGCTTACCGGTATCCCCAGCAATGTAGCATGCACTTTCGCTATATCGAAATTGAATTGCTGTTTCCGGCGGTAGCGCTGGGAATCTGGTGGCAGCTGACTCCAAAAAGGTGGCTGAAAACGGGGCTGGTGGCGCTGGTAGCCATATTTTGCCTGTTGAGCACAGGGATGCTTGCCGTATGGTGCATGTTGTGAAACGATGTGGGAAATGAAGTGGAGGCTTTATGGAAGCGATGACGGAAAAGAGACGGGAGAGGGATGCTTTAGCAGGAATGTACGCCACAGGCGCTCCCGGGCGCAGGGTGCCGGAGCCTGTCGCTGCCGCTGCGTGTGCGGCGGGAATTTTTGCCGTTATATATCTGTTTCTGGGCATGTATCCCTTCGGAGACGGTTCCATCGCGATCACCGATTTGTATTCCCAGTATTTGCCGCTTTTGTACCGGTTTTTTGACGTGGTGACGGGTGAAAAAAATCTGTTTCTGGATTTTAGCGTGTCGGGCGGGGCGAACCTGTATGTGGACACGATCAATGAGGTGCTCAATCCCTTTAATTACGTTCTGCTGTTCTTCGGCAGGGACATGCTCTATCAGGCGGTGAACCTGGTGCTGCTTCTTTATGTCGCCGCAGCCGCCGCATCTGCGGATCTTTTTTTGCTGCGGGTTTTCCCCCAAAAAAGGGAGTTTAATCTGGTGCTGAGCCTGTGCTATGCGCTGTCGCCTTACATGGCTTATAACTATCAGATCATCAAATGGATGTATTTTCCGGTGCTGTTTCCTCTGTTTTGCCTGGCATTGCGCCGCCTGCTCCGGGAAGGGAGCGGGGGATTATATGGGGCGCTTCTGGGGTATCAGCTTATGCTGAGCATCCAGCTGGGCTTTATGACGCTTCTGTTCACCTTCTTTGGCAGCGGCATTTATTTTTTCTGCTGTGTAAAAAGGGAGGAGCGGCAAAAGGGGATGTATCGGCTGGGCATCTATACGCTGGCGGGAATTTGTCTGGCAGGCGCTGTGCTTGTGCCCAATATCCGGATTCTGCTGTCCTCATCCCGGGCGGGAGAAAACCTTTCCTATTGGGCGGTCATGAAGCGGCATGGGCTGGATGACTTGTTTGAGCGCCTGTTTCAGATCGGGCATCCCGTGCTGCTGGCTCTGTTTCTGTATGCGCTGCGCGGGTTTTTGAAAAAAAGCAGGGGCGAAAAGCATGCGGAGACGCATGTGTCCTTTGCGGAGCGAAAAAAAACAGGCTTGTTCTCCAAGGCTTTCGTCACGCGATGGAAGGACGCTTTTACAGCCATGCCAAAGGAAGGAAGGTTTTTGCTTTTGCTGTCTCTTTTTTTATGGCTGACAGTGCTTTTTGAGCCCGCAAATCTGCTTTGGCATATGGGCTCTTATGTCTGTTTTCCGGTCCGGTATGGCTATATGGTGATTTTTTCGGGCATTTGCCTGATCAAATGGTTGCTTTTGGAAAAGAAAGAGGAAACGCATACGGCGTACAGCATCCGGAGAATCATGGGAGTCGGAGGCTGCATCGTTTTATGCGCGTGCGCCTGTGGGCTGACGCTGCTTTGGGAGGAGCGAATCGTACAGGCATTCTCTTCCCTGGCGATCAGTCTGGTGTGCCCGAAGGAAACGGTGATGGTGAGCCTGATTTTGTCGCTGCTTTTTGCGGCCGCTTTCTGCGCGCTTTTTGCGGATATAAAGGGTGCGGGCACGAAGGGCGGAAAACTTTGGCGATCATTTCAAATTGCTGACGGCGGTGTGCTTCTGACGGCGGCGGTATGCGGCATCTGCCTGTTTTTGTTTATTTTTCTGCCGTCTGATAACGGCGTGCGGCAGCTGAATGAAGAAGCGTATCGCAGCATGACGGTGCAGAAAAAGCAGGACCTGCAGGAAAATGGAGAAGAAACGCAGGGGGGATCAGCGGGAGCGGACGACGTGCGGACACAGAAAGAGGAATCCCCATTTTATCGTGTGAAAAACGGCACAGAGCTTCCCCTGAATGCGGCGCTGGTGAACGGGCGAAGCTCTCTGGCGGGCTATTTTCCCACCGGAAACCGGCAATATTATGAAGCGATGGAACAATTGGGGTATCAGGTGCAGTGGGTTGCGACCGGGGCGGAGGGCGGCGCCGGGGTTTCGGACGCGGTGCTGTCTGCCGGGCTGTTGTTTGACAGGGATGCGGCTGCGCTTTTGCTGCGGGGAGATTCCGCGCTGGAGCGGCAGCAGGAGCTGGCAGCGCTTGCGGGCTGCGGGGACTGCATGGAACGGTTTGATGCCGGGATGTTAAAAAGGGATGGGGATGGCGCTTTCTGTATCGAAAATCCGGATGAGAGGACTGTTTATCTGGACCCGGCGATGACGACGGACAGCTTTTTGGTGTGGGTAAACGGAAAAGCTCCGGCGCTTTTGCCGGAGGATTCCGCCTTTGCACCGCACCGGATTGTGGAGACCGGCGCTTTTTCGGAAGAGGAACTTCGATTGCTGGTCACGGATAAAAACGGCGCAACGCTGCCAATGGAGGAAATGGAGATCGCCCTGCTGGATCAAAAAGATCTGGAACAAAAAATGGAGGAAGGGACGCTTTGGGCGCGCCGGCTGACAGGGCAGGAGCTTTCCGTGGATGCCGCCGGGAGCAGCATCCGGGTATCGCTGACAGGGGCGAAGGCTGGGCAGACGGTATTTTTGCCGGTGGCTGCATTGGACGGATGGCGCTGCAGCTTAAACGGAAAAAGTGTGGCTATTACGCCGGTTTTTCACAGCTTTCTGGGGATTACGACGCAGGAGGGCGTAAACGTGATGGAGCTGCGCTTCATTCCGCCCGGGCTTTGGGCGGGGGCGGCTATGTCGCTTGCCGGGGCGGCCGGGCTTGCCATATGCGGACTGGCGCGCCGGAAAAAGAGGACAGGGTTGGAAAATCCGAAGGCTGTGGCGCGGGCGGGCGGGCTGTATGGCTGCATATTCGTCCTTGCGCTGGCGGGAATTTATCTGATTCCGGCCGCCGGGCTGTTGTGGTATCTGGCGGGAAAAATATTTGGATGCGCAATGGGCATTGTGTGCCCATGATGATGCGGACTTGTCTGCATTATCAGCGGATTTGACATTCTCTGATACAGGGCAGACGGGAGTGAGGCAGGAATGGATACAGGCAGAAAAATTGGGAGAACAGCGATCCGGATATGTGGGAAGCTGATTCCTGCAGGAAAACGGATGGCAGCGGTATGTGTTCTGCTTTTGTTTACAGCGGTCATATATCGGACGGGAAAGCCCGGTCTGGCGGCGGATTTTATCGCGCAGCCGTCCTGGCATCTGCTTTGCGCGGCGGCGACGCCGGAGGGCATCCGGGTGGAAACTGCCGGGGAAAACCTCGTTTTGCGCACCGGCGTGCGGACGTATGCGGACAGCACGGAGAGCGGCGCGTTTTCGGCGGATAAGGTGCGGGACGGCATCTGCGAGGAGAAAGCGCTGCGCTGGTCCTCAGAAAATGACTGGGAGAACAACGAGCACTGGCTGATGATCGCCTTCCCAGGGGAGATAACGGCCGGATTTGTGCGCATTTACTGGGAACGTACAAACGCCTGTGCCTATACGCTGGAATATTCTTCGGATAAAAAAAACTGGACGGCGGCAGCAGAGTTTTTTGAATGTCCGAAAGAAAAAAGGCAGGATATCGTGCTAAAGGAGCCGGTCAGGGCAAAATATCTGCGGCTGCATGTGACGGATGTGGCGAAACGGGAAGAGGATTTGAGTCTGTATTATCAAAATATTTCCGTGCTGGAGTTCGAGGTGTATGAGGGAATAGAAGATACATTTGTCATCGAAAAACCGATCATTCCGGAAGGGAGCAGAAGGCGGCTCGCTTTGGACAAGGAGGCGCGCCAGGGGCAGGAAACCGTCGTTTGGCTGCCGCAGATGCCGGAAGGGTATGAACTGAAATTTGTGGGGGCGGATTATGACAATCTGGTGGAAGCGGACGGACGGATTGCGGACACCATTGCGGATACGGTCGTAGAGCTGGGATTTTCCCTGCAAAAGGACGGCACGGCATATGAGCTGCCCGGGATGGAGACGGTAATTTTGGCATCCTGCCAACAGCCCGGTGAAGGGGAATTGCCGCCGGATTATGAGGTTATGGAGTGGGAGCCGCACGGCGGAAGCTACCGGTTGGGCAGGCAGACCCGTGTGGTGATTCCAAAGGCGCAGGAGGAAGCGCTTTTGCCGACAGCGAAGCTGTTTGCCCGGGAGCTTTCCGACCGGCTGGGCTTTTTGGTGGAGGCAGTAGTTTCGGAGGAGGAAAAGGATCCCCGTTACGGGGTGGAAGCAGAGGATATTTATCTGTCCCTCTGGCAGGAGGATGACGCCCAAAAAGAAGAATCAGACTGGATTGACGGACTGGGGAAAGAGGGCTTTTGGCTTTGTCTGCAAAGCGCCTCCCGGGAAGGAACGCAGATTTGTGGAACCAGCGCCCAGGGAGTGCGCTGGGGCTGTGTATCCTTTCTCTCGCTGTGGGACGAAGCCCGGGGAGAGCTGCCAAAGGGGCAGATCAGGGATTATCCCCGTTACAGTGTCCGGGGCTTTGGGATTGACGTGGGACGCAGGGCAATTTCTCTGGAGCTGCTCTACCGGATCGTGGAGGAAATGTCCCGGCATAAAATGAACACGCTGCAGGTGCATCTGAATGACAATCAGATCATTTCCCAGAGCGGCTATGACGGCACAAGGCAGGGGGCGCTCGGATTGTATGCGGGCTTCCGTCTGGAATCCGATATCAGGAACGAAAAGGGTGAGGGAATCACTTCGACGGACTATTATTATACGAAGGAAGAATTCGCGCAGTTTATCGAGGATGCGTCCGCATACGGTGTGGAGGTGGTTCCGGAAATCGACACGCCCGCCCACAGCCTGGCGCTCACAAAGGTTTTTCCGCATTTGGGGCTTTTAGGGGATCCGGAGGGAGCGGACCAGCTGGATCTGGCCAAAGAAGAAACGGTTGCGCTTGGAAAGGCGATCTGGAGCGAATACCTGACGGATGATGGAAATGGCGCTGTTTTTGGAAGCTGCAGCAGTCTGCACCTGGGCATGGACGAATATTTCGGGAATGAAAAGGATTATATTTCCTATCTGACAGAGCTTGCAGGATATGTAAAGGAACTGGCGCCGGACAAAAGCCTCCGCATCTGGGGCAGCCTGTCCAAAATACAGGCGGATCACCAAAGCGTGCCTAAAAATCTGGAAATGCATATATGGGATACGGACTGGGCGGACCCGGAAAGGATGTATGAGGAGGGCTTTTCCATCATTAACTCCCAAAGCAGCAGCCTTTATCTCATTCCCGGCGGCGGCTACGACTGGCTGGATCAGGCGTTTCTGGAAGAAAAATGGCAGCCTAACCGGTTCGAAACGGCAGAGCGCGCCTGGGAGCTTCCGGCGTACTCCTCCAAAATGCTGGGCAGCGTCTACATGCTGTGGAACGACTGGGCGCAGCAAAACGGGGAAAGCATCACGGAGGAGGATTTGTTCGTCCGCTTTGCAAAGCCGCTTCCGGTGCTTGCGGATAAGCTCTGGGGCTAAGATTCGGTTGACAAGAGAAGCGGTTTATGTTACGCTTTATTGCAGTCGGATGAACAGATAAAACAGTGACGGAGAGAGCAGGAGGCACCCGTTAAAAATATGCCGGAAGGTGTATGCGAGTGGAAGCGGCACCACGGATGATAAACCCGTCTTCTTTACAGGATAAGGAAGGTGGGTTTTGTTTTATGGAGGATGGATCAGGAAATGGCACATGCCATTTTACTGCGCTGCTTGCTGTGGCATTCATCAGGAAAGGAGAAACAGGATGAGCAAGGGGAAATTTTATATGACGACGGCGATTGCCTATGCGTCAGGCAAGCCGCACATCGGCAACACATATGAAGCCGTGCTGGCGGACAGCATCGCGCGGTTTAAAAGAAAGGATGGTTACGAGGTCTTTTTTCAGACCGGCACGGACGAGCACGGGCAGAAGGTGGAGTTAAAAGCGGCGGAGGCCGGGGTGACGCCGAAGGAGTATGTGGATAAGGCGGCAGGGGAGATTAAGCGGATCTGGGATCTGATGGGAACCTCCTACGATAAATTTATCCGCACGACGGACGCAGACCATGAAAAGCAGGTACAGAAGATCTTTAAAAGGCTGTATGAGCAGGGCGATATTTATAAGGGCGCATACGAGGGCATGTATTGTACGCCCTGTGAATCCTTCTGGACCGAATCACAGCTTGTGGATGGCAAATGTCCCGACTGCGGCAGGGAATGCAAGCCCGCGCGGGAGGAAGCATACTTTTTCCGGATGAGCAAATATGCCCAGAAGCTGATCGATCACATCAACAGCCACCCGGAGTTCATTCAGCCTGTGTCCCGCAAAAACGAGATGATGAACAATTTCCTGTTGCCCGGGCTGCAGGATTTGTGCGTTTCCCGCACTTCCTTTAAATGGGGGATTCCGGTGGACTTTGACGACAAGCATGTCGTGTATGTATGGCTGGATGCGCTGACGAACTATATTACGGGGATCGGCTATGATGCGGACCAGGGCAGCACAGAGCAGTATCGAAAGTTCTGGCCGGCGGACCTGCATCTGATCGGAAAGGATATCATCCGGTTCCATACGATTTACTGGCCCATTTTCCTGATGGCGCTGGGAGAGCCGCTGCCGAAGCAGATATTCGGGCATCCCTGGCTTTTGCAGGGCGACGGCAAGATGAGCAAGTCCAAAGGCAACGTGATCTATGCGGATGATCTGGTGGACTTTTTTGGCGTGGACGCGGTGCGGTATTTCGTGCTGCATGAGATGCCCTTTGACAATGACGGCGTCATAAGCTGGGAGCTTTTGGTGGAACGGCTGAATTCCGACCTGGCCAATACGCTGGGCAATCTGGTAAACCGCACGGTTTCCATGAGCAATAAATATTTTGGAGGCATAGTCGTAGACAAGGGCGCAGCGGAAGCGGTGGACGACGACTTAAAGGCCGTCGCCACAGGCGCTTACGCAAAGGTCGCCGCAAAAATGGAAGGGCTGCGTGTGGCAGATGCCATCACGGAAATCTTCACTCTGTTTAAGCGCTGTAACAAATATATTGATGAGACACAGCCCTGGGTATTGGCCAAGGATCCTGCCGGGGCGGACCGCCTGTCCACCGTGCTTTATAACCTGGTGGAAGGCATTTTAATCGGCGCATCCCTGCTGGAGCCTTTTCTGCCGCAGACAGCGGAGAAGGTGGCGCAGCAGCTTTCCACATCTCTGCGCGGCTTTGAGGAGTGCGAAAGCTTTGGAAGGTATCCTTCCGGCAGTCAGGTGACACAGAAACCGGAGATCCTGTTCGCCCGCCTGGATGTAAAGGAAGTGGTGGAAAAGGCGGATGCCATGTTTGCCGCAAGAAATGCGGCCACAGAGAGCGCGCCTGGGGAAGAGGAAAAGGAGCCCGCTGTGGAAATCGCGCATAAACCGGAAATCACCTTTGAGGATTTCGGGAAAATGCAGTTTGCTGTGGGAGAAATCCTCAAATGTGAGGAGGTTCCCAAATCCAGAAAGCTGCTCTGCTCTCAGGTGAAAATCGGCAATGAGGTGAAGCAGATCGTATCCGGCATCAAACAGTATTACAGCCCGGAGGAAATGGTGGGTAAGAAGGTGATGGTGCTCGTGAACTTAAAGCCCGCGAAGCTGGCCGGCGTGCTCTCGGAAGGCATGCTTTTATGCGCGGAGGATGCGCAGGGCAATCTGGCGTTGATGACGCCGGAGAAGGAAATGCCCGCCGGAGCGGAAATCTGCTAAGAGGACCGGTGCTATGAAAAAAGAAGAATTCATGTATGATTCCAGAGACGGGGCGACGAAAATCCATGCGGTAGCGTGGATTCCCGATGCGCCTCCGGTCTGTATTCTGCAGATCGTGCACGGAATGGCGGAGTATATTGACCGCTATGATCGTTTTGCCCAAAGAATGGGTAAGGAAGGAATCCTGGTGGTCGGAGAGGACCATCTGGGGCACGGACTGAGTGTGACCGGCAAAAATGGGGAGACGGACCATCCGCTGGGATATTTCTGCAGACGCGATGCGGCGACGGTGGTGGTGCGCGACGTGCATCGGCTGAAAAAAACGATGCAGGAGCGGTATCCGGGCGTTCCTTATCTGATTATGGGGCACAGTATGGGGTCCTTCATTACCCGCAATTATCTGTGCCGCTATGGCAGCGGAATCGACGGCGCGGTCATCATGGGCACGGGCATGCAGCCCAGGGGGATGGTGAAGACTGCCAGGGCGGTTGCAAAGCTTCTGGGAGGACTGCAGGGGCAAAAGCATGTGAGCCGCTTCATGGATAAGCTCGCTTTTGGCGGCTATAATAAACGGATTGCGGAACCGAAAACTGCGATGGACTGGTTATCCCGGGATGAGGAGGAGGTGCGCAGGTATCTGGAGGATCCACTGTGCGGCTTCACCTTCACCCTGAACGGGTTTGCGACGCTGTTTGAGCTGATCGACCGGCTTTATGAGCGGGAAAATTTGTCGAAAATGCCCGTAAACCTTCCGGTTTTATTCGTCGCCGGGGACGCTGATCCGGTGGGCAGCTACGGCGCTGCGGTGCGGGAGGTGGCAGAGAGCTTTCGCGGACTTGGGATGGAACAGGTGGAATGCAGGCTCTATCCCGGCATGCGTCATGAGCTCGTCAATGAAACGGGGCGGGAAGCCGTGGAGGAGGATATTCTGAATTGGATAAAAAACAGATTGTCGGACGGCGCGCCTTTGCCGCTCTCCTGATTTTGCTCTTTTTCGCTTATCCGATGCCGGTCCGGGCAGCCGGACAGGAGAGTACGGAGGATTCCATGGAATCGGAAGATTCCATTTATAGTCTGGACGAAGAAGACCTGGAAGCTTTTCTGGATTTTGTGAAGGAAAAGCTGGGAGTCGAAGCGCTGGACGGAGAGAACGGGCTGCGGGAAGCGATTGAAGCGGGAGAAGGGATCGGCAGCGGGCTTGCGGAAGGCTTTGAAGAGTTCTACGAGGAGTATCGGCAGAAGCTGGCCGACTGCGCCCAGGAGGCGCTGCAAAAGCAGGTGGTCGAGCCGGCGGCGGAGGCGGCGAAAAGCGCCGTGGAAAATACGGCAAAAACATTCTGGCAGGATTTGAAGGACAGCGTGGTTTCCTTTTTCAAAAATATCTTTGCGGCAATCCGCAGGGAGAACGGGTAAGTGCAGGGCAATTGGCGCTCATGCACGGCAGCTCGCCAAAAAATGGCGCATGCCGGTTTACTGCATAGCTTTTTTGATAAAAGGAATACTTATGGTAAACAGCTTTGTGAGACACAGGTGTGCCTTACATGGTCAAATTCAGCCATCCCGGCATTTGCGGGGATAAAAAGAATGGAGCGCATATGAAAATAGCCTTTTTTTCTACGAAGCCATATGATAAAATCTGGTTTGAACCGATGGGGAAGGATTACGGATATGAGATTCATTTCATAGAGCTTCCCTTCAATGAAGAGACGGTGAGCCTTGCGGCGGGACACGATGCGGTGTGCATTTTTGTGAACGACAGCGTCAGCGCCGGCATGATCGACCGGCTTTGCGACATGAAAATCCGCGCCCTGCTTTTGCGCAGCGCAGGCTTTAACCATGTGGATATCGGGGCGGCGAGGGGCAGGCTTCCCGTGCTGCGGGTGCCCAGCTACAGTCCGGAGGCGGTGGCGGAATATGCCATGGCGATGCTTCTGACTGTGAACCGTTATACGCATAAGGCGTACAACCGGACGAGAGATTTCAATATGAACATCAACGGCTTTATCGGCGCCGATTTAAACCATAAGGTTGCGGGTGTGATCGGGACGGGGAAGATCGGGCAGGCGATGATCCGGATTTTTAAGGGCTTTGCCATGCAGGTGCTCGCCTACGACCCTTATCCGAATCCGAACCTCGACGTGAAGTATGTCGCCCTTTCAGAGCTGTTTGAAAAATCGGATTTCATTTCCCTGCACTGTCCGCTGACAGAAGCTACGAAGCATATCATCAACAGGGAAACGATCGGACAGATGAAGGACGGGGTTTATCTGGTCAACACCTCCAGAGGGGCGCTGGTGGATACGGAGGCGCTGATCGAGGCCTTAAAAAATAAAAAGTTCGGCGGGGTCGGGCTGGATGTCTATGAGGAAGAAGAGGGGCTTTTCTTTGAGGATAGGTCTTCGGATATCATGCAGGATGAGAACCTGGCGCGGCTGATGACATTCCCCAACGTGCTCGTCACCTCCCACATGGGATTTTTCACGGTGGAGGCGATGCAGGCGATCGCGACGGAAACGCTGGAGAACATGTATGCGGTGGAACACGGACTGGCGCTGGCCAATCTGGTAGAATAACATAAAGAGAAAAAAGGAGTGTACGAATGAAACTATTTAATCTTGACAGCCCGTTTATGCAGTTTCTGACGATGATCGGGAACCTGATGATCGTGAATATTCTGACGATTCTGCTCTGTATTCCGATTCTGACGGCAGGCGATGCCATCACGGCGATGTATTATGTCACCATTAAAATGGCGCGGGGGGATGATCCCTATATTGTGAGGTCATATTTTAAGTCCTTCAAGGAAAATTTCAAACAGGCGACGATTCTGTGGCTGATCGTTTTAGTGGTAGCGTTTGTGCTCATCGCGGACTGCCGCATTGTCTTTACCAGCATGAGCGGCAGCTTTGTCACCGTGTTAAAGGGCGTGATCATTGTCGTGACAGTCATTGCAACGATGACCGGTCTGTATCTGTTTCCGGTGCTGTCAAGATTTGAAAATACCATCAAGCATACCATCAAAAATGCGTTCCTGATGAGCATCCTGAACCTGCCCAGAAGCATCCTGATCATCCTGATTCACGTACTGCCCGTGGTTCTCGTGCTGCTTTCCGCGAACCTGATTCCGGTCATCTTTTTGCTGGGAATGGCTGCGGTGGCGTATCTGTGCAGCACCCAGTATGTAAAGATTTTCAAGAAGTACGAGCCCGAGGAGGAAGCGGAGCAGCAAAATGGCGATGAGCTGGAAATGCTGTCCTTTATCGTGGAAGAGGAGAAGGCGAAAATGGAGGCGATTGCCGCCGCGGAGGCTGCCGAAAGGGAGGCGCTTCTGGCAGGGGAAGAGGAGTCTGTACAGGAAGAACCGGAAGACGAAGAACGGTCGGAGGAATGACGGCATACCGTTTGTTTCTTAAGATATAGTAAAAGTGCATAGTTGAAAAGAGATTAAATTGTTTAAAATGACGAGAGCCAATTTGGGGTTAAATAAATTATAGCATTTTTACCATCCTCGCATAAAAAGTTTGTGGAATACTGGTATAGCCAAATTGGAATGATTCAGTTATACTAAACGTAGACTTAGTTGAGGTGATCTCGACAAAACAAACAAGGGAGGCAATAACAATGGCAAGTTTATCTTTAAAGAACATCTGCAAAGTTTATCCCAATGGTTTTGAAGCCGTTAAAAACTTCAACCTGGAAATCGCAGACAAAGAATTCATCATTTTCGTTGGACCTTCAGGTTGTGGTAAGTCCACCACCCTGCGTATGATCGCTGGTCTGGAAGACATTTCCTCCGGTGAGCTTAAGATCGGCGACAGAGTTGTCAACGATGTAGAGCCCAAGGACAGAGATATCGCGATGGTATTCCAGAACTACGCTCTGTATCCTCATATGACAGTATATGATAACATGGCTTTCGGTCTGAAACTGAGAAAAGTACCGAAGGATGAAATTGATAAGATGGTAAAAGAGGCGGCTAAGATCCTTGACCTGACTCCCCTCCTTGACCGGAAACCGAAGGCTCTGTCCGGTGGTCAGAGACAGCGTGTTGCCATGGGACGTGCTATCGTGCGTAACCCCAAGGTGTTCCTGATGGATGAGCCTCTGTCCAACCTGGATGCGAAGCTGCGTGTACAGATGCGTATCGAGATCGCGAAGCTGCATCAGAGACTGGGCACCACCATCATCTACGTAACACATGACCAGACAGAAGCTATGACGCTGGGTACCAGAATCGTAGTTATGAAGGATGGCGTTGTGCAGCAGGTAGATACTCCTCAGAACCTGTATGAGAAGCCTCAGAACCTGTTCGTAGCAGGATTCATGGGATCTCCTCAGATGAACTTCCTGGATGCCAAGGTTAAAGTAAACGGCAGCAATGCAAGCCTGGAAGTAGCCGGAAAAGACATTCCGTTGCCTCCCGCTAAAGCGAAGAAGGTTATTGATGGCGGCTACAACGGCAAGACCGTTACCATGGGTATCCGTCCGGAAGACGTATATGATTCCGAGATGTTTATCGAAACAGCGAAATGCGTATTTACATCCACGATCAGAGTTTACGAGCTGCTTGGTGCAGAAGTGTTCCTGTACTTTGATCTCGGCGAGTTCCCGATCACTGCAAGAGTTGATCCTCGCACAACGGCAAGACCGGGCGATGAAGTCAAGTTTGCATTCGATATCGAGAAGATCCATATCTTTGATAAAGAGACAGAGCAGACCATCACAAACTAAAAGAAATGAGCAGGGGGAGATGCGGAAGCATCTCCCTTTTTTTGACCAACCGTGAAAAATATCTTGCATCGTTCACAAATATGCTTTATGATAAGGGTATGATTTTGTTGACTTTGCTTACCATAGGGGCAAAATGATTTGTGGCGTTTCACAGAATATGGAAGGATGAGAGGAACGGGTATGATTTCGAATCAGATAATTCAAACCAGCATTGAAGAATTGCGTGCCATCACAAAGGTCGATATTTATATTTTTGACCTGGATGGAATGAGGGTGGCGAGTACAGCGGATGAGATCGGGATTTCCCGTGATATCATTACGAGCTTTGTCAATTCTCCCGCGGACAGCCAGGTGGTGAGTGGATATCACTTTTTGAAGGTGCTCGATGATGGGGAAATCGCCTATATTCTGGCGGCAAGAGGCGGCAATGATGACGCTTATATGATTGGAAAGATTGCCGTGAGCCAGATTCAGAATCTGATTATCGCGTATAAGGAACGCTTTGACAGGAATAATTTCTTCCAGAACCTGATTCTGGATAATCTTCTTTTAGTCGATATCTATAACAGAGCGCAGAAGCTCCACATCAATGTGGAAGGACCGCGCATCGTGTATCTGATTGAGACGAGACTGGAGAAGGACAACAGCGCGATGGAGCTGTTAAAGAGCCTGTTCTCTAACCAGAACGGCGATTATATTACCGCGGTGGATGAGAAGAATATCATCCTGATCAAGGCGCTGGATAAGGATAATTCTCCGGAAGCGCTGCAGCAGACTGCCGATATGATCGTGGATATGATGAACAGCGAGGCGATGCTGAACGTGCGCGTATCCTACGGCACAATCGTGTATGAGCTGCGCGAGGTTTCCAAATCCTACAAGGAAGCGTCGATGGCGATGGATGTGGGAAGGATTTTCTATGCGGAGAAGAATGTAATTGCCTATTCTACGCTGGGAATCGGACGCTTGATCTATCAGCTGCCGGTGAACCTGTGCCGCATTTTCATAGAGGAAATTTTCAGCGGCAATCAGGTATATGATATGGATGAGGAGACTCTGACCACGGTCAATAAGTTCTTTGAGAATAACCTGAATGTATCCGAGACCAGCCGCCAGCTTTTCATTCACCGTAACACTCTGGTGTATCGGATTGAGAAGCTGCAGAAAGCGACGGGACTGGATGTCCGGACCTTTGATGATGCGCTGACCTTTAAGATTGCGATGATGGTCGTTAATTATATGAAGTATCTGGATACGCTGGAGTATTAAGCTTTAGGAGAGTGCTGATGGAAAATACAAACGTCAGTCAGGCGGTTATTGAAAATATCCTTCTTTTGAAGGATGGAAGCGTTGTGGCAGGGTGCTATTTGCTTGCCGGGACCATAAAGGAGAAGGACAGGCTATATTGTGTGGACGGCGCCGGAAGGCTATGCTTTCCGGTGACGGTTGACAGCATTGCGGTGCAGGGAAAGGGCGGTATTTCCACCGTGAGCGCAGGAAAGGACGGCATAAACCGCGCCGCGCTGCGCATAAAGGATTGCGCCGTGAGTGATCTGCACATCGGTCATTTGCTGCAGAGCGAACCGGAAGAGATTTTATACGAAGAAATGCCGGGATGGGATGCGATCACAGCCCGGTTTGAAAAGCAATATCCCGGGCAGGGGAAACCTGCCCATTTTGGCATGTATTCCTGCATAAAGCCCGGAATGGCGGGACCGTTGGATGGAATCAGCGTCTATAACGGGAAGGAGTATTTTCATTTTGTCACGTACGGACTTTCGGAGCTGTATGAAAAGCAGAACGGCAATCCGCAGCGGAGCGGATATGGTTTTGAGCTGACTGTGAAGCTGAAGAAGGAAGGACTGGAAAATCCCATGCTGGAGGTGCGCCATATGTGCAGCCTGCTGCAGATGGTGGCGGGAATTACGGCGGAGGGCGGACATCAGTTTTTGCCGGGACAGGTTCTGCCAATCAGCAGGCAGAAGGGGCTGGACGCCGGCGGGAAGTCCCATATAGCCGGTTTTCTGACAAAGGAGGATGAGCTGGGAAGTATCATGTCGCCCTTCGGCACGGTGCAGCTTGTGCAGCTTGTCGGCGTGACGGCAGAGGAAATGGAGCAGGTGAAGGATAAGAAATTGAGCTGGGCGCAGCTGAATGACCGGATTCCGGCAGGGATGACAGATTATAAAAGATGAGATAATGCTATAATAAAAACCGTCCGTCCGGGCGGTTTTTTGCATACCCTGTATGTCCCTTGAATACAATAGGGATAAAGGAGGGACAGGCATGGCAGGATATCAAAGAAAAATTGCTTATCTGGATTATCTGGAAAATGGCATGAAAATAAGAAATGCGGGATTTGTCCGGATCGAAGGAAACGGAGCACAGATGCGGCTGGAGCTGCGGGTGAAAAATATCCCGGAAACATTTCACGGACAGTATGAGCTGAAAACGGATACGGACGATGTGATCGGGAGAATCAGTTTGAGCCGGGGCAGCGGAAGCTGCTGCGTGGTATGGCAGACCGGAGTGAAGATGCCGGAAGGGAAAAGGCTCGTGCAGGCGGAGGGGGTATATATCCGTTTGCCAGGCAGACATCTTCTGCAGGCGGTATGGGAGAGTCCGCTGACAGTGTGCGTGGAGGCGAATGAACGCACGGAAGAAAAGCGGGTTGCAGCGCCGGAAGAGACTGCCAAAAGGGAGCCGGCAGAGGAGCGGGAAACGGCGGATTTGCAGGAACGGGAGGACGTCCGGACGGCCGAAAGCGTGCAGCCCAAACAGCAAAAACCCATGGAATTGCAGGAGCTGATTGTGCCGCAAAAAAATATTGTGCCGTCTGTAGAAAGGCAGCCAGATCAGGAAGAAGGGGCACGGGAAACGAGGGATGGGGAGGAGCAGGTATGCTACGGCGACAAATGGGAGCAGCTCACACATATGTATCCGGTGATCCATCCCTTTGGGGACGGAAGGGAATACCTTTCCATCGCGCCCAAGGATTTTGTCGTGCTGCGGCAGGAGCATCAGAAAATGGTACATAACAGCTTTCTGCTGCACGGATATTATAATTATAAGCATCTGATTCTGGGGAAAATAAAAAAGGGCGCGGAATGGCGTTACTATCTGGGTGTGCCTGGAAATTTCTATGGCAGGGAAAAGATGGTGGCGGAAATGTTCGGCTTTGAGGCCTTCGAGGGAGAAAAAGAGCCGGTGCGCGCCGGGGACTTTGGCTATTTCATGAAGCAGGTGGAGATATAGAGTATTTATTTTTTATATACATTTTTCACTTCTAAAAAAATATCGCGGAGTCCCTTGAAAATGTGCATATTGCGTGATATTATCTAATATAAGATAAAACGCCGTTTGTGAAATAGCACATTTTTTACATAACGGTCTGGCATTTTCCCGGGAGGTGTGGCATGGAGCCGTCCATCGTTGCAGAAAAACAACATATCCGCGGACGTAAAAGGGTTGACCTGACCGGACAGCGATTCGGTAAGCTCACGGTCCTTGCACCTGCAGAGGACATCGGTAATCGGACGGCATGGCTGTGCCGGTGCGATTGCGGCAGTGAGGTTGTTAAGAAAACTGTCCATTTGCGCAGCGGACATGTGACGAACTGTGGCTGTGAAGGCATTGCGGACCGGCTGACGCTGGTTGACGGTACCTGCCTTGAGATGCTGAGCGCCAAAACTGTGCGGAAGAACAATTCCAGCGGGGTTACCGGTGTGGATTGGCTGAAAAACGCGCAAAGATGGCGCGCGACCATCTGCTTTCAGGGAAAACGGCTTTATCTTGGAAAATTTGTACGGTTTGAGGACGCAGTCAGGGCGAGAAAGACGGCGGAAGCCGAATACCATGATGCGTTTGTCAATCAGTTTAAAGGAGGTGGAGGCGGCAAAGAAGGGTCCGGTTGATTGTATACCCCGGTATTATCCGGATCGCTCGTAAGAGGGGGGAAACCATTGGCAAAATGTCCGAAAGGGCATGACGCAAAGCCAAGGGACTAAGGCGGTTTGAAAGATGATTTCGAATTGCTATGTCAGCCTGGTTGCTGATTATAAAAGGCAAACTGCGGAAAACCGCAGGACGCAAAGCCATATGGGGCTAAAGCGCCATATGCCGTGAAAGCGGCAGAAGCGCCATGCCAGCCGGTTACTGATTATAATTAGCAAACCATCGGAAACGGTGGGACGCAAAGCCATTGGGGGCTAAGGTGCTGGATGCCGCAGAAAGCGGCGGACAGATGCTATGCCAGCCCGGCCGCCGGAAACTTTGCTTCCGAATTTTAGCAAAGAAAGGAAAAAATATTATGAAAAAACGTTTTAAAGTTTTACGCAGGCGCGGTCTCGCGCTGTTCCTTGCACTGACCATGGTCATGGGGATGTCACTTACGGCTTTTGCGGAGGAAAGCACGGGGGTAGAAACACCTGCTCCTGTGGAAAGCGCTCCTGCAGCCGCAGAAAGTGCCCCTGATGCGGGTGATATCAACATCAACACGATTGTTACCCCTCCGTCGGAGGTATACGAGGCTCCAGAGACCTCCAGTTCTGTAGACAGCACCGTAACCGCTGGAAGTGAAAGCAGCGTTGTCCCTGACAACAGCGATTCTCAAACTCCCGAAAGTACGGAAGCTCCTGCTACGACTGAGGCATCCGGCGAGGCTGATACCCCGGACAATACAGAAGTAACCGACGAAACCACAGCTCCCGCTGATGCGGAAGTGCCTGTCACAGAAGAGAGCGCTGCTATTGCGCTGATGACCGCTAATCCGGAAGAAGCTGCCGTTGAGGAAGAGACCTTTCACATTGCCGATACGCAGCGTCCCGGTGCATCTGATGAAGTTGAGAGTGATATAGGAACAGATAAGGATAAACTCGACTCAGCCGATGGTGAAAAGAAAAACTGGGATATTTTCTACGACCCGGACAGGGACGTATATAAGGTTACTTTTAACATCGGTGCAGATGCAGAAGGAATTACCCAGGTAGTTGATCTGACGCAGGCATTGGAGCTGCTGGGACAGTATGTAGAAACTGGGAAGCAGGAGCTGCAGGATGCAATCGATGCTTTGGATAAGCCGGTAGAGCCTGGTAAGCCGGAGGGATTGGACGAAACCATTCAGAATGTATGGGATGCAGTGTTTGATTCATACAGCGGTGATGGGAATGATGATAACACGTCGGAAAATGTTTTACAGCAGATGGCAACTGCGGGCCTTGATACCGATGATAAGTATGTGCAGGAGTATGCACAGTATCTGGTTAATAAGGCGGATAATGCATTTTTGATCAAAGTATTCGAAACCCGTGGTGCAGTCGGCGGCGTTGGTAAGTTCAAGTATTTTATGCAGTGGGAGTCGAGCTACAACGGAAAGGGAGAGCCCACCGATGCGCAGATTGCCGAGGCAATTGCCAGCGTACAAAAGCAGGATGCGCGCTTACAGGTTCCCAGCTATGCGGTTGATAAAGACTCTGATGCATACAAGGACTATGAGGATGCCATGAAAGCATACGATGCTGATGTGGAAAAGCTAAAGGCTGATTTTGATCGTCGCGTTGGCGCCAATGTACTGGAGCCCGGCGATGTAAAGAAGTTCGAGCTGTTTATTACCAGCGATTCCAAGCATACTTACAAGTATCAGAGTGGCAGCTTCACATTGGCCACCCCTAGCTGGAACGCAAATCCCAATGGTGGCACGACCGGTTTTGATGGTCAGATTTTGCCGGATGAGTATGTGGATCATGCAACGTATTATGTCACTGTAGCAGCTGCGCCTATGCAAAGTTTGTTTTACCAGATCGGCATGGCAGATCCGAAGAATCCGTTGAACCAGAATAACCTTATGGGGGATGGTTCGGTCGGCCTGGGCTATGATGGCAACGGCAATATAATAGACTATGCCGATTACTGGGATGCTGAAATTGCCAAATTTCTTGCCCAATACGAGGGCGAAACTCTGGATGAACAGCTGAATAATTATATTCTGGCGTATTATGGTAACCAATATAAAACCATTGATGAGCTGGTGCAGAAAAATCCAGAGGCCTGTGCTGAGCTGACAAAGACCACCACTTCCGGCAATAAGGAATTCAAAATAGCCGGACACAATGGTCCGTTTGAAGTTGTTGCTCATACAGAAACAGTCAAGTACGATCATTTTTACAAAAACCTGTTCTCATTTGCGTTTGGCGATGAAGCGGATATTGACAAAATTTTAGGCGAGGCAAAATTCAATCCTGCTACAAACCGCTGGGAGTACGAAAATGATTCCTGGACTGACAATGGTTACCAGAATGCCCTCTATTACTACATGGATCACAAAGAAATCTGGGAGAAGACCGATGCGTATTTTGCGGCTCTGCTGGATGGTGGTTTGAGCAAAGAGCAGGCAACCTGGACCAGCTTGATGATGGCGCTCAACATTGATGGCGAGCTGACCGGAAATAGTTGGCAGGATACACAATGGCCCTGGTACAGCTCCATTCAGCTTGAGCGGATGGACATTGATTTCAACCTGACCAAGAAAGACGGAGAAACAGGTGAAACCATTACAAGCTCCGAAACAGGGTTCCAGATTTATTACATTGAAGAAGTTGTAAATGAGGACGGAACGACAAGCAAGGTTAATATGTATTGTACCACAAAGGTTGAAGAAGATGGAACCATCTCTTATATATTTGTGACCACCCCTTCAACTGTGTGGACAGAAAATGGCGTATTGAATATTTCCAACGCCCTGATGAAAGATATTGTGTACTACTTGCAGGAGACAAAGGCACCGGATGGCTATGAGCTGGATGGGAACATCTATCTTGTAATGAGCGAAGAGGATTATAATAAGCTGACTGATGAGGAAAAAGACAAATTAGAGCATTTTGACGGATTCCTTAACCTCAACAAGTCTGCTGACGGTCTGTCCGTTTCCACAGACTTTGTGAATGTCAGAATTATTACTCCTCCCACGCCTGATCCGACCCCCGACCCGGGTCCTGACCCTGGTCCCGATCCGGATCCTGATCCCGATCCGACACCGGATCCTGATCCGACGCCCGATCCTGACCCGGAAATTCCGGACGAACCGACTCCCTTGACGGATATTCCCGAAGAGCTTACTCCTCTGACAGATATCCCCGAAGAGATCGTTCCCCTGAGTGCAGTACCCGGTGAAGAGCTGATCGATCTTTTTGATGAGGATGTGCCTCTGGCAAACGTTCCCCAGACGGGCGATATTTCCGTTATGTGGTACGTCACAATTCTTCTGACTGCCTGCGGTCTTGCAGTTCTGACTCTTCGCAGACGGAAAGAGAATTAAGAAACCCGGCCGGTTTTCAACGGTCTGTGGGCAATATGCGGCCCGGAGTCTGAAAAGACTCCGGGCTGTATTTTCGTGTACGGCAGGCATTTTATTAAAAGTGTTTGTTCAGATATTATATCAATCAGTCCACCCCGGCGTACATCGCTCCCTGCTGCGGATTGAAAATGGATTTCCCTGTGAAAAACACGAATTATCTGGACGCAATTCCCTTTTTCGTTTATAATGAAGGAACATGGCTGCATCGCTATGATCAGTTGTCGAAATCATGAATCATTTTATGTCGGGTGGATATGAAACGGTTGCTTTTTGGCTGCATGGAGATGGGGCGGAAAAGTGAAATCAAAGAGCGAGCGCAAGAAGGCAATGCGGGGACCAGCGGTCCCCAGAGTTTTGCCAGGTGGCGCTTTTTAAGGGGCGTCCCCCCATCATCAGGAAGCCCGGGAGGCTTGCGCAGGGAGTCCGGACAGCAGAGCAGTACTGCAATTGGTTTCGCTGTCCGGATTCCTGTTCGCTGTCATTTATTCACCAAAAAAGAGGAGGTAATTTCAAATATGAGAGAAAGTGGCATTCTGCTTCCGATATTCAGTCTGCCGTCCCCCCACGGGATCGGCTGCTTTTCAAAGGAAGCGTACAAATGGGTAGATTTTTTAGCAAAGGCAGGTCAGAAGTACTGGCAGATTCTGCCTCTGGGACCGACGAGCTATGGGGACTCGCCCTACCAGTCCTTTTCCACCTATGCGGGGAACCCCTATTTCATCGATTTAGAGGAGCTGGTAAAAGCGAAATACTTAACGCGGGCGGAAGTGAATGCCTGCGATATGGGGGATGACGAACGGGATATCGACTATGGAAAGCTATACGCCAACCGCATGCCGCTGCTTAAGAAAGCCTACAAAAGGAGCAAAAAGCATCCGGACGAAGAATTTGCGGCATTCCGGAAGGAAAATGGCTGGTGGCTGGAAGATTACGGGCTGTTCATGGCGGTGAAGGATATTTTTGAAGGCGTAAGCTGGGATCAGTGGGCGGAGGATATCCGGTATCGCTGGGATAACGCGATGTGGTACTACAAGACCAATTATGAGGATGAAATCAGCTTTTACGCGTGGCTGCAATATCTGTTTTTCAAACAGTGGCTGAAGCTGAAAAGCTATGCCAATGAAAAGGGAATCCGCATCATCGGCGACATTCCGATTTATGTGGCGTATGACAGCGCGGATGTATGGGCGCATCCGGATATGTTCCAGCTGAATGAAGAGCGCAAGCCCGCCGCGGTGGCGGGGTGTCCGCCGGACGGATTTTCCGCAGACGGCCAGCTTTGGGGCAATCCGCTGTACCGCTGGGACTATCATAAGAAAACGGGCTATGACTGGTGGGTAAAGCGCATCGATAACTGCTTCACGCTCTATGATGTGGTGCGCATCGACCATTTCCGGGGCTTTGACGAATATTTTTCCATTCCGGCAGGTGACAAGACCGCGGTAAACGGGCACTGGGAAAAGGGACCGGGCATCGATCTTTTCAATGTGTTAAAGAGCAGGCTGGGTGAGAAGGACATCATCGCGGAGGATCTGGGGTACATGACGGATACTGTGCGCAAGCTGGTTGCGGACAGCGGCTATCCGAACATGAAGGTTCTGGAATTCGCCTTTGACGCGCGGGATTCCAGCGGCTCCAACGATTATCTGCCCCACAACTACGGGACGAACTGTGTGGCATATACCGGCACCCACGACAACGAGACGGTGTTTGGATGGCTTGGCAGCATCACGAAGGCGGAGAAAAAGGCGCTGCGCGTGTATTTAAACAGAATGACCGAGACGGATGAGGAGCTGGCGAGGGAGCTGGTCCGCACAGCGATCGCGAGCACGGCGAAGATGTGCATCATCCCGATACAGGATTATCTGCTTTTGGACAACACGGCGCGCATCAACTTTCCTTCCACGCTGGGCACGAACTGGCGCTGGCGGATGAAGGAAGCGGATATCACGAAGGAGCTGACCAGGGAAATCAAAAGGCTCTGCAGCTTATACGGAAGGGTTTGAATGATGGATTACCGGGTGATCGATCACCAACATATATTTGCGTCGGAAACATATTTCCGGCAGTGTCATGCCTCCACGGTCTGCCTGCTGCCGGACGGGACGCTGGGAGCCGCCTGGTTTGGCGGAGAACAGGAAAAAGCGCCCGACGTGGCGATCTGGTTTTCCAAAAGGCAGGACGGCCGCTGGTCTGTGCCGGAAAAAATTGCGGACCGGGAAAATGTGCCCTGCTGGAATCCTGTTCTGTTTGCGGACGGTGAGAGGCTGCTGCTGTTTTATAAAGTCGGAAATGAGATTCCCACATGGCAGACGATGACGAAGGAATCCCTGGACTGCGGATGCACCTGGAGTGCGGAGCGGGAGCTGGTGCCGGGAGACTTCGGCGGCAGGGGTCCGGTGAAAAACAAGTGCATCCGCCTGCAGGACGGCGCGATCCTCGCGCCCGCTTCCACGGAGGGCGGCGGCTGGGAATGCTTTACGGACCGCACAGAGGACGGCGGGAGGACCTGGAAAAGGAGCGAAAATGTGCCCATCGACAGGGCAGCGCTGACAGGGACGGGCGTCATACAGCCCACGCTGTGGCAGGACAGGGCAGGCGATGTGCACATGCTGATGCGCAGCAGCGAGGGATGCATTTTCAGAAGCGATTCCGCAGACGGGGGCAGAAGCTGGGGACAGGCGGTGCGGACGGCGCTGCCGAATAACAACTGCGGTATTGATCTGGCACAGCTGGCGGACGGCAGGCTGGTGCTCGTCTATAATCCGGTTTCGGGCAACTGGGCGGCGCGTTCGCCCATCGTGTTTGCGGTTTCCGAAGATAACGGGGAAACCTGGAGCGAGCCTCAGTACCTGGATCATGTGCCCTGCGACCGGAATGTGGAAAGCGCGGAATTTTCCTATCCTGCCATCATCGCGGAAGGAAAAGACGTGTATATCACCTACACTTGGAAACGGCGCACGATCGCATTCTGGCATCTGCGGTTTTGAGGAGCGGACCGGAATTTCCTTCCGGTCTGGCTGATTGACGCTACAGCAGGAACGTCCATAACAGCGCAGACCTGTCTGAAGCATTACGGACGGGCTGCGGCATACAGGGGGAAAATAGATCCCCAGACCATTGATTGGCATGTGCGCTAAAGCGCACAAAAGGTATAGGCATGAAAAGTATTTTGAAAAACAAGTTTTATCTGTACATGACGGAATTTTTTGCGGGCATGAGCGTAATGGCGGTGGAAATGGGCGCGAGCAGACTTCTTGCGCCCTATTTCAGTTCCTCCCAGATCGTTTACACCATCATCATCGGCACGATCATGATCGCCATGGCGCTGGGCAATGTCTGGGGAGGCAGGAGCGCGGATAAAGACCCGAATCCGGACCGGCTTTACCGGAGGATTTTAATCGCTGCGGTATGGATCGCCGCGATTCCGCTGCTGGGAAAATATGTAATTCTTGGCGTATCCGGACTGCTGATCCTGACGGTGAGCAATCATTTTCTGGTGATCGCGGCGTTCATCGCCTGCATGGTGATTTTCGTATTTCCGCTGTTTTTGCTGGGAACTGTGACGCCCTCTTTGGCGAAATACACGGTGGGGAGCCTGGAGGACAGCGGCAGCATCGTGGGAACGCTGGGGGCGTTTAACACCATCGGCAGCATCATAGGCACCTTTTTGCCCACCTTCGTGACGATTCCGGCGGTGGGGACGGCGGTCACCTTTTTGATTTTTTCCGGCGTGCTGCTTTTGCTGGGGCTGATTTATTTTATCAGCAAAAAGGAAAACCGCAGGGGCTGTGTGGCCGCGGCTGTGCTGTTTGCGCTGTGCAGCGTGTTCGGCAATTCGGACAGCTTCGCCTTCTGGGAGGATGATCTGGTCTTCGAAGGGGAATCCATTTACAATTATCTGCAGGTGAAGGAGAATGATAACAGCGTCATTTTGTCCACAAATGTGCTGTTTGGCGTGCAGTCCATTTTGAAAAAGGACGATTCCCTCACGGGGATGTATTACGACTATGCGCTGGCCGCGCCGCTGATGGTTGACAGGGGATCGGAGGATGCAGCGGACAGAGCCGGTGCGGATGCTGTAGCCAATGCAGGAGTGGCCGATGGAGGCACGGCAGGCGGAGTTGATGCGGACGCTGCAGCTGGTGAAATTGTCGGTGATGTAGCACAGCAGGAAGGTGTTGCCGGGCAGGAGGTTCTGATCCTGGGGATGGGAACCGGCACCTATGCCCATCAGTGCATGAAATATTATGACGACATTGCGGTGGAAGGGGTGGAGATCGACCAGCGCATCACCGATCTGGCGCGGGAATATTTTGAGCTGCCCGGTCAGGTGGAGGTGACTACCTACGACGGGCGCGCTTATTTGCAGGCGGTGGACAAAAAGTACGACGTCATCATGGTGGATGCTTATCAGGACATCACGATTCCGTTTCAGATGTCCTCCGCAGAATTTTTTACGATGGTGCGGGAGCACTTGAAGGAAAACGGCGTGATGGTGGTGAACATGAATATGCAGTCCGGGGAAGAGGGCAGCATCAACGCCTGGCTGACGGATACGATTTCCAGCGTGTTCGATACGGTCTGTACGGTGAATGTGACCGGTTCCACCAACCGGGAGCTGTTCGCGTCTCAAAATCCGCAGATTGCGCAGGTGCTGGCGTCCAATACGGAAAAAATTGCGGATGCACAGCTCAAAAGCATGATGGAGCGGGTGGGCGATACGCTGGAATTTTGTGAAAAGGGCGACCTGATTCTGACCGACGATAAGGCGCCCGTGGAGCTTTTAGGCATGCGCGTGATCGACGGCATCATCCGGGATGAGATCGGTTATTATAAGGAAATTTTTAAGGAAAAGGGCATTTCGGGATTGCTGAATGAAATGTAACGGCGCGTAACAGTCCGGACCTGTCTGAACTGTTACAGCGGCGCAAAACGCGCTAAAGTGTCCGATAGCGGGAAGGAGAGACGCCGCAGCCCTTTTTAAAGAAACCGGAAAAATGGTGGTAGTCCGTAAATCCCAGACGGTCAGAAATTTCCTGTACGGAAAGGGAGGTCTGCCGAAGCAGGGTCTGTGACAGCTCCAGCCGTTGGGAAAGATAGTAGCTGTAGGGAGTGACATGGTAAACCTCCCGGAACAGGTGGATCGCCCGGGAACGGGAGAGGTGCACATGGGCGGCGATATTGTCAATGCTCATGGGAACGGTCAGATTATGTTCGATATAATCCTTCATGGAAAGCGCCTGTGCCGGTATTGATGTCCGGCTTCCCAGGTGAGCCGAAAGCGCCTGTATATGACGATGCAAATGAAGAGCCAGTTCATCCGTACAGTGAACCGGTTCTTTTTCTATGGCGTGAAAAACGGCATAGAGATGCTCCGGATTTCCAAAGGCGGGGATTTTCAGCACAGAATCCAGATCGTAGTCGGAGAGCATGTGACGGACCAGGCTGCCGTTTACGTTGAACCAGATTTTTTCCCAGGGAGCCTGTCTGTCGGAATAATAGTGCTGGTATTCGCCGGGGCGGAGGATGTAGGCGTCGCCCGTTTCCATGCGGTATTCTCTGTCTCCGCAGCGCAGATGTCCGGCGCCGCTCAGGACGCATTCAAATACGTAGCAGTCTCCGCGGGAGCGCCGGATTTCGTAGGTGGGGTCCGGGTTGGTGATGCCTGCCAGAATCGGCGTAAAGCGGGAGGAGGTCTGCCCTGTATAGAGGGCATATTGTTCTTTGCCGGGGCTGTAGCGTTCCAGAATAGCTGCCATGAGAAAATGCTCCTTTCGGGGTTCTGCCCGAATTGGTATTCGTGTACTAATAATATAGCACTATTTTATACATTTGCAACTGTATTTTGCATGGTTTTTTAGCGAAAATGAATTATACTGTAGTTATAACGGCTACTGTTCAGATCGGTTTGCACGTCTGTAGTGCAGGCCGCAGGAAAATGTAGTGGTGGCGAACCTCCGCTCTGTCTGAGAGGAACGGTAAACTGTCAGTGACAAGGCGTGAGAATATGAGGCATCTAAAAAAGGAGGGAGTTTTTTATGAACACAATACCCAGACCGGAACATCCGCAGCCCCAGATGCAGCGGGATAACTGGCTGAATTTGAACGGAGAATGGGATTTTTCCTTTGACTTCGGCAACAGCGGCATAGACAGAAAGCTCTATGAGCAGACAGGCTTCGAGCAGAAAATCATCGTGCCCTTCTGTCCGGAAAGCGATCTTTCCGGCATCGGCTATAAGGATTTCATACCGGCGGTGTGGTATCAGAAGGAGGTGACGCTGACAAAGGAGCAGCTTTCGGGCAGAGTTCTTCTGCACTTCGGCGCGGTGGATTACGCATGTCGTGTGTGGGTGAACGGGAAGGAAGCGGGGAGACATGAGGGCGGGTATACCTCTTTTTGCATGGATATCACGGCTCTTTTGACGGAAGGGGAAAACAGGCTGACCGTGTATGCGAAGGATGATACCAGAAGCGGCAGACAGCCGAAGGGCAAGCAGTCCGGGCTGTTTTATTCCCATGGCTGTGATTACACCCGGACGACGGGAATCTGGCAGACGGTCTGGATGGAGTTCGTGCCGGAAAATTATGTGGCAAGCGTGCAGTATTATCCGAACATCGCTGACGGCACTGTGACGATCCAGGCTGTGACGGTTGGAGACGGCGAGCTGGAGGCGGAAGCCTTTTATGAAGGGAAAAGCTGCGGCATCGCGCGGGCAAAGGTGTGTGCGGGCAATGCCGTGCTGACAATCGCGCTTTCTGAGGTTATGCTCTGGGAGGCGGGCTGCGGCAGGCTGTATGATCTGAAGCTTCGCTTCGGGCAGGACTGTGTGAACAGCTATTTCGGTATGCGTGAAATCAAGCTGGACGGCGAGCGGTTTTTGATCAACGGAAAGTCCGTATTCCAGAGACTTGTGCTGGATCAGGGCTTTTATCCGGACGGCATCTATACCGCGCCCACCGAGGAAGCGCTGGTACAGGATATTCAATTATCTCTGGATGCTGGCTTTAACGGAGCCCGTCTGCATCAGAAGGTGTTTGAACCCAGATTTTTATATCATTGCGATAAAATGGGCTATCTGGTATGGGGCGAGCAGGCGAACTGGGGGCTGGATTTGAGCGCGCCGGATAGCCTGAAGCATTTTCTGCCGGAGTGGATGGAAGCGGTATCCAGGGACTTCAATCATCCCGCGATTGTGGGCTGGTGCCCGTTTAACGAGACCTGGGATTATGACGGGCGCAAGCAGGATGATGACGTTCTGGCAATCGTGTACCGGATGACGAAGCTGTTCGATACGACGCGTCCCTGCATCGATACCAGTGGCAACTTCCATGTGGTGACGGATATTTATGATCTGCACAACTATGAGCAGGATCCGGAGAAATTTGCGGAGACCTATGCCGGATTTGCGCAGGGCGGTGAGCTTGTGGATACCCATCCCCACAGGCAGAGGCCGGTGAAGGGCGTTCCTGTGTTCATCAGCGAGTACGGCGGCATCAAGTGGGATGTGGAAGGCGTAAACAAGGACAGCTGGGGCTACGGCAACGGACCTAAGACGGAGGAAGAGTTCTTTGCGCGTTATCAGGGTCTGACGGATGCGCTTTTGGATAATCCGCACATGTTCGCATTCTGCTATACGCAGCTTTACGATGTGGAGCAGGAAATGAACGGTCTGTATACCTATAGCCGGAAGGCGAAATTTGAGATGGACCGGATTAAGAAGATCAACAGCCGGAAAGCGGCGATTGAGGACTGAGGAAAGCTGTATGGCTTTTTGCGGAAAAGTGGAATAGAGTGAAGGAACCCGCCATGCTTTGGCATGTATATGTGCAAAGCATTGGCGGGTTTTTTATGTTAAATAGTATCTGGGTGTTCATGATGGTGAGGCGTAGAAAAATGCAATTGATGAATTTATTAATTGATGTTATATTATTAGCATAGAATATCTTAAGAGGTATAAAGACACGTGAAATTTGAATGGGATGAGGATAAAAATGCTATAAACAAAGAAAAGCATAAAATTTCTTTTGAAACAGCAGCATATGTTTTTGATGATCCTTATTATATTGAAATGTTTGATTTTGAACATAGCGCTGATGAGGATCGATATATTGCAATAGGGAAGGTTGGAGACATACTGTTTGTAGTCTTTACGGAAAGAAAAGATGCAATCAGACTGATTTCAGCCAGGCTTGCAACGAATGCGGAAAGGAGTCTTTATTATGACCAGGACATTCAATATTGAAAGTGGGCAAAAACCAACGGAAGAACAGTTGAAAGAAATTGAGGAAGCACAGAAAAGTCCTATTGTTTTTGATGAGGATTGTGAGGAATTATCACCAGCTATGATGAAGGCGTTTAAGAGTGCGGTGGTGCAACGAAACCGCAGGAAAAAGGCTTAGAGGATATAGGCGGCTGGATTTTCCGCGATAAACTTTCGGAAGTTCCTCTCTTCTGGCAAAGTTTAGATGTTCTTAAGGCCTTTGCAGCTGCTGCAAAGGCCTTAAGAACTGTTACGACTATCACTTGAAGCGGCGGGCACATGCGCTGACGGGTGAAGGTCCCTGATCTGTCCGACAGCAGCTGCTAGTTCAATCTTTCAAGCCATCCTTCAGGGAGTTCATCAAGGGGGGCGGGGAAAGATACCTGTTCACCGATTTTTGCGAACTCTGCCGCAAGGTTGTCGTCCACTTTTCCGGCAGTATTGGGGCTTAAATTCAAGATGAAATTCACGTTCATGGGAAAATATTGTTTCATTTTTTCCAGCGCCCAGGAAGCATCGTTCACTTTGGTGACAGGGTCATCATAACGCCAATACCAGGTACGGGTCAGCTTGTTGCAGCTGACGCCGGGACCGCAGAAAGCGCCGTCAACCTCCTGCCCTGCGGAATTTTCAAAGAAAAGAATGTCGGTGCCGCTCACGCCGTCCGTGCATCCGATGTTCATCAGCAGGCAGTCAGGCTGCAGGGATTTGACCAGATTGTCGATTTCCGTAAAGGGCAGCATTTCATAGGTGGGACCGCCCCAGAACGCGTTCCAGCCGTCCAGGATCAGGAACGGGATTTTGCCATAATTGGTCAAAAGCTCCGTGATCTGCCCTTTTATGATTTCCTTTTGGGCGGCAGTGCAGGAATTCCGGTTGATCCCTGCGGTGATGTCCAGAACGGAAAAATAGAGTCCGGCTTCGATGCCTGCTTCCCGGAACGCCTCTAAATATTCTGCGACAACATCGGTCCGGTTGGCGGCGTTCCTGATACAGTGCTCCGAGTATGCGGTGGGCCAGAGCGCGAAGCCCTCGTGGTGTTTGGTTGTTAAAGCGGCGAAGCGGCAGCCCGCGCTTTTGGCGATGGAGGCCCACTGTCTGCAGTCTAAGTCAGTCGGGTTCCACTCCTTTTCGGAAAAAGGATAGAGCCTCGGTTTCCCGCCGTTTTCGTGGTCGTATTCCCAGTCTTCGATTTCCCCTTTGTTGAACTGGAAGGTGGCGCTGTTAAAGTGGATGAAGGTGCCAAGCCGCAGATTGATAAAATGCTTCTGCAATTCGATCAGTGTACTCATGTCTGCTCCTGTCCGCGCAGCTGATGCGCAGTATTAGTCGTGGTTTTTGGTTACGTTTGCCCGTATTGTATCGAATGGGGCGGCATCTGTAAACAAAAAACATAAAATCCAATAAGAAAACAAAGAAAATCATAAAATATCTGAATTGATTGAGCGATTCGCTTGCGATCATTCAAAAAGCCTGCTAGACTCGCTTCAAAGGACGGTATGCCGGGAAACGGAGAAGGGGGACGGGCATGGAAAAGCAGAAGAGGAAGAAAACGGCATGTGAGATTTTGTCGGCTGCGGATTTTTTAAATGGCAGGGAGTATAAAATTGAGGATTGCTATTCAGAGCATGCGAGCAGCTATAACGACAGGCTGCATTTTCATGATTTTTATGAGCTTTCCGTGATTTATGAGGGAACTTCCCGCTTTCTGGTGAATGGGAGCCTGTTTGCGATGGGAAAGGGGAGCCTGCAGCTGATTCGGCCTTCGGATTATCACTGGCAGCAGACCGCGCCGGGAGAGCATATCCGGTATTATAACGTCACCTTTTCGCCGGATTTTATCCCCGAAGAGCTGCGCTATGAGCTGGAGCAGGGGCAGGAGCCGCTGTGCGCTGTGGTGGGAAGCGGGGAATGGCCGGAGCTTGTGAGACTTCTGCAAAGGCTTTGCGAGGCTTTTTCGCGGGAGGGTGAAGAGACAGCTGACCGGATTTTCATCCGTGGCGGTATCGAGATGCTGTGTGCCTTTTTGTTGAAGCGGCAGGAGAGCGGGGGACGCCCGCAGGTGCAGATCGGGCAGGAGCCGATCCGCAGAGCGCTCGCCTATGTCGGGAAAAATTACCGGGAGCGGATTACGCTTGCGGATGCGGCCCGGGCAGCCGGGCTTTCGCCCACATATTTTTCAGCGCTGTTCCATCGGAATATGGGAATATCCTTTTCCCGCTATCTGACAGAATATCGGCTGCGGGAGGCGAAGCGATATTTATTGAGCGGGGAGCTCCCGGTCAAGCAGGTGGCGGCGGTCTGCGGCTTTGCTTCTTATTCCTATTTTGTGACGGCCTTTAAGGAGTGCTTTGGGGAGACGCCGGGGAGGCTGCTTGGAGAAAGCAGGAGGAAAAAGTGACCGATCAACGGGAAATATCCGACAGGAATGAATATCCGGTTTTATTTTTGCATATATATGAGCAAAGCATTTGGCGGGTTTTTCATGTTAAATTATATCTGGGCATTCATGATAGCGGTGGGAATTTTATACGGCGCGTTTACGGGCAATATTGAGGCGGTGTCCAATGCGGCGCTGGCTTCCGCAAAGGAAGCGGTGGATCTGTGTATCACAATGATCGGGGTCATGGGATTGTGGGTGGGATTGATGGAAATCGCGCAGAAATCCGGCATGATCGCGAAGATGACCAGGGGGATTCAGCCGTTTATTTCCTTTATGTTTCCAGGGATTCCCAAAGGGCATGCCGCGCGGGAATATATCGCGACGAATATCATCGCTAATGTGATGGGGCTGGGGTGGGCGTGTACGCCTGCGGGATTGAAGGCGATGGAGGAGCTGGCGAAGCTGGAGGAGGAGAGAGGGAATTTGGCATATGCATCTGGTGGCGGTTCCGGGATAGAAGTGGCAGGTGGAAAGAAAGAACGGATTGCCAGTAATGAAATGTGTACGTTTTTGATATTGAATATTTCATCGCTACAGCTGATACCAGTTAATATGATTGCTTACCGGCAGCAGTATGGGAGTGTGAACCCGGCGGGGATTATTGCGCCGGCGATTGCGGCGACATTTGTGAGTACGGCGGTGGCGGTGGTGTATTGTAAAGTGAAGGATAGAAGGCGGAGAGCGTGAAGCTTTTCGCCTTAATATATTTATAAAAGAGCGTTGAGAAAAATAATTTTTTGGGATATACTTATAGAAAAAGAGCAGGATGTTAGAATTTAAGATTTATTTCGAGGTACTAGAATATGGAAGAAAGAATAAAGAATATTACAACTGAGGTAAATGAAGAATTGATAAAACTGTTTGGTGGGAAAATTGAACGGATTATTTTGTATGGTTCATATGCCCGTGGGGATTTCGATTTGGAATCAGATGTTGACATTATGATATTACTAAATTGCAATCAGGAAGAAATAAAAGAAAAACGGAAAGAAATCAGTCGAATTGCAAGTCGTGTGGGTTTGCGGAATGATATCATGGTTTCACTTCTTGCACGTAATTATGATGATTATGAAAATCAAATGAAGTATCAACTGTTTTATCAAAACATTGACAAGGAAGGCATGAAAATTTATGGATAAAGTAAGGGCAGATTTAGCCATATACCGTTTAGAGACAGCCAGACAATGTATTATATCTGCAAAAGCATTGATAAAAATATCGGATTACAAAGGAGCCGCCAATCGTTCTTATTATGCGGTTTTTCATTGTATGCGAAGTGTATTGGCATTATGCTCTATAGATTTTTCAAAACACTCAGCGGTGGGGGCTTTTTTTCGAAGGGAATATATTAAAACAGGAATATTTGATGTATCAATGTCAGACATTATATCGGAAGCTTTTGATATTCGCAGTGATAGTGATTATAATGATTACTTTGTGATATCTAAAAAAGAGGTTGAAGAACAGATATTAAACGCGCAGTATTTTTATGATAGGGTTGAGGAATATGTTGTGACAAAAATTAAGGATGGCAGAGATATATGTTAAAGAAATTATTCACAGGATAAAAATGAACGGTTACTAAAGAAAGGAATAATTCATTGGAACAGCTATTTGGTGATAATTTAATTATTATCTATTTTATCGTAGGATTAGGAATTATTTGTTATAGTAATTTTAATACGCAACAAAGAATAATGTTAATGTATACCATTACATATGTTTGCTGTTTTCTAAATATTTTGGATAGCAAAGTGGCACTGGTTATGATGTCATTTTTACTTTTTATTTATTTGGAATATTTAACGGAAGATTATTATAAACTGAAAATTATCAGAAAAATACCCTATAAAATAGTAGATAGTATGTTTTTGATGATATTTCAATACTATTATGTTTTCTTTATATGTGCTGTATTGTTACAAACAGATTATGTTAGGATGTTAATTGGGTGGAAGTATTATGGTGAAATATGCAAAGCAGCTTCTTTTTTAATGGCTTTTTTCTGCATTCATGAAACTAGTATACAAAGGTTTGAAACACTGACTATTACTGATATGATGAAGGTGATAAATGAAAATCCGGTATATCAATTCCCATACAATGAAATTGAAGCAGACAAGTACACAATTTTAACAGAGATAGAAGATAAGTCATATTTCGATAGAAAAAATAGCTATAACTTTTTCTCATTGGAATTTGTGAAATACAGGATATTAAGATTTAGAACATACATAAAGTGTTAGGAAAAGAAAAATTAAAAAGAGTAATAAATGTAGTTGAACATTATGCGGTAGTAACGAAGCATATACGTGGGTATTCTACGATAGAAATGCAATTAATACGTAATATAGGGAGGCGTGGTTGACCTGTGGAAAAAACTTGACTTTTGGAGCGGAATAGTGATATTATAACCGTATGCGTGAGCGTTACGGCGTGGAATCCTGCATGGATTTCACGCCGTATTTTTTTGCAATCTGTATTGAAATTTTAGAAGTATGCAATTCAAAATTTCATACGTATTTAAGGAGGTACTTTTATGGAACAAAATCCGCTTGTAACAGAACGTATCGGAAAATTGCTGCTCCGATATGCAATTCCCAGCATCATTTCCCTGTTGATTGGCTCCCTGTACAATATTGTCGATCAAATCTTTGTTGGGAATGGTGTGGGTTATCTTGGGAACTGTGCTACTTCTATCGTATTCCCTTTAACGGTAATTGGCCTGGCGGCGGCATTGCTGATTGGCGATGGAACGGCTGCCCATTTAAGCCTGTGTCAGGGAAGAAACCAGACAGAGAATTTTCATCTCTGTCTGGGAAACGGTTTGCTGCTGGGCGCCGTTTTTAGCATCCTTTATATGCTTTTCTTTTTCATGTTTACAGACAACATTCTGACCGCCTTTGGAGCAACGGAGGCTACCCTTCCCTATGCCAGAGAATATGGCATGGTAATATTTATGGGTATGCCCTTCTATGTGATTTCCAATCTGCTCAGCGGAGTCATCCGGGCGGATGGCAGTCCTCAGGTATCTATGCTGGCTATGGCGGCAGGCGCTATATTCAATGTTATCTTTGACCCTGTTTTCATTTTTGGCTTTCACATGGGGGTTCTGGGAGCGGCGGTTGCTACAATTTCAGGACAAATCCTGTCCTGCGTGATCGCTATACTTTATTTGCCAAAAAGCAAAACTTTTCGCTTGAAATTAAAAAGCTTTCGACCGAAATTCGGAGCTGTCGCGCAGGCGTTGCCGCTGGGAATTTCCAGCTTTCTTACACAGGCTGCCATTGTGCTTACTTCCGGTGTTTCCAATATGCTTTTGGTAAAATATGGTGTGGATTCCGCTTATGGCTCGGACATTCCGATAGCGGTTATGGGAATTGTGATGAAGGTCTTTGCGATTGTGATTTCCATTGCCATTGGCCTTGCAGTCGGTGCGCAGCCTGTTATTGGATTTAATTACTCCGCCGGGAATTATAAACGGGCGCGCGATACGTTCAGGCTGACGACAATACTGACCGTTGCGGTTGCAATCGCCGCGACAATTATTTTTGAATTTTTCCCGCATGCGCTGATTCGTATTTTTGGTAACGAGGGAGAAGCCTATGTCACCTTTGCGGTGCTGTGTTTCCGGATTTATCTGTGTCTGGTGGTATTTACCTGTTTTCAGAAAAGTGCCGGTGTGTTTCTGCAGGCAATAGGCAAACCGGTTCAATCCATTCTTGTATCCATCAGCCGTGATTTGCTGTTCCAGTTTCCGGCTATGATAATTATGTCGTCACTTTGGGGCATCATGGGGCTTTTATGGGCAGCCCCTGTAGCTGATCTTCTGGCTTTTATTGTTACATTTGCTTTTATTACAATGCAGATGAAGCGTATAACCGGTGAAACAGGGGAGAAATCTAAATAAGAGATAGATTGAAGGAAACGGGACGCTACCCGGAATGGAGGAAATAATGCGAAAAACAAAAATAGTGTGTACGCTTGGACCTTCCACAGATAATGGGGAGGTTTTAGGGAGAATGATGGAGGAAGGGCAGTCTTTTACGCTGACTTCCGGTGAGGTGGAGGGGATAAAGGAACTCGTGAGCGTGACCTACGACAGATTGTATGAGGATCTGGAGGAGGGGATGTCGGTATTGATTGACGACGGCCTGATTGAGATGAAGGTGGAGAAGGTGGATAAGAGGAACATTGTCTGCCGTGTCGTAAATGGCGGTGTTGTCTCCAATCATAAAGGCATCAATGTGCCGGGGGTGGATTTATCCATACCTTATATCAGCGAAAAAGACAGGGAAGACATTCTGTTTGGCATTGAGCAGGACGTCGATTTTATTGCGGCCTCCTTTGTACAGAAAAAAGAGGACATTTTGCAGTTAAAAAAGCTTCTGGAAAAAAATGGCGGAGAAGGGATTAAAATTATTGCCAAAATTGAGAATGTGCAGGGCGTTGAGAACATTGACGATATTCTTGAAGTGTCTGACGGCATTATGGTGGCCAGAGGGGACATGGGTGTGGAAATTCCCTGTGAGGAAGTGCCCGTGATACAGAAGAAGATTATTCAGAAAGTATACCGCGCAGGAAAGCAGGTGATTACGGCTACGCAGATGCTGGAATCCATGATAAAAAATCCAAGACCTACCAGAGCGGAGACCACCGATGTGGCTAACGCGGTTTATGATGGTACCAGTGCGATTATGTTATCGGGAGAAACGGCGGCAGGGGCATATCCTGTGGAGGCGGTAAAAACCATGGTCAGAATTGCGGAGCGTACCGAAAGAGATGTGGATTATCGGAAGCGGTTTTTTATGTTAGAAAGGGAGGCGAATCCTGACATTACGGATGCGATTTGCCATGCTACCTGTACGACGGCGCTGGATTTGAATGCAAAAGCTATTGTCACAGTTACGAAATCTGGCAGATCGGCAAGGATGGTGTCCCGTTACCGTCCCATGAGCAATATCATAAGCTGTGCCACCACGGAGAAGGTGTGCCGACAGCTTGCTTTAAGCTGGGGCGTGACGCCTCTTTTAATTAAGGAAGAGAAAGATGTCTATGTGTTGTTTGATAAAGCGGTTGCCACGGCGGAAAAGAAAGGGCTGCTTCATAAAGGGGATCTGACGGTTATCACATCCGGGATACCGCTGGGAATTTCCGGCACTACGAATATGCTGAAGGTACAGATTGTATAATTGGTGGATTCTCCGATAAATCCTGTTACCTGCGCAGGAACTGTTTTTTTCAGAAATCAATTTCATGTGGGAATGTGCGCCTGAATGTGATATATTAAAACCAGGCAGGGCAACGTACGGGTAAAGCGATATGAGCAGGGAGGACCGGATCGCGGATACCGGCGGTGGTATAGGCTGCGTCAACGCAAAGCGCCAGCTTTCATGCGCGGTGGCGTGTCCCAAATGGCACAGGAAGGTTTATCATAAAAAAGGAGAAGCCCATGAAATTTGACAAAATTCATCACATCGCAATTATCGGAAGCGACTATGAAGCATCAAAAAATTTTTATGTGAATCTGTTGGGATTTGAGGTGATACGGGAAAACTACCGGAAGGAACGGGAGGATTACAAAATTGACTTAAAATGCGGGGAACAGGAAATCGAGCTGTTCATCATAAAAAACTGCCCGCAAAGACCCAGTTACCCGGAAGCATACGGGCTGCGGCACCTCGCCTTTTATGTGGACAGCGTGGAAGAGACGGTTGCAAGGCTGGAGAAAAAGGGCATTCGCACCGAGCCTGTCAGAGTGGATGAATTTACCGGGAAGAAAATGACCTTTTTTCAGGACCCGGACGGGCTTCCGCTGGAGATTCACGAATAGGAGGAGCAAGAAGCATGGATAAAATGGATGACGACCGGGACGTGGATGCTCTGATTACGATGCTGGATCAGTATACGCGGTCAGGAGAAAGCCGGATCAGGGTGAACGTGGTGGAGGGCGATGGTCAACTGGTTTCTCATGAATATCACCATGGGCGCTGCGATGTGGGAAGTCCCTGGGCAAAAGGCTGCGCATTTGATGTGTTGGAGGAATCGGAGTAGGAGGGGATAACGGTTCCTCTGCTCTGCCTGCGTCTGTTCCCGGCGGAAAGCTTCTTTCCCGTTGTCCCAAATTGATTTTCCTGACCGGCGCGATTTTCCGATTGAAAAAAAATGCAGGTGTGGTATAGTTAGAAGAAAAAGCGGGGTAAAGGAGAATTACCATGAAAAACATCACATTTTCCGGCTGGAAGCTGGCTGCGGTGCAGCCCTATCAGCCCATCTACGCGCCGGTTTTCGCAGAGGGGTATCTGGCGCCGGGAACTACGCCCTGGATTGAGGCATCCGTTCCGGGAAGCGTATACCGGGACCTGTTTGCCGCAGGCCTGATCGAGGATCCCTATTATGGCGACAACAGCTTAAAATGCGAATGGGTGGCAAACCGCTGGTGGGTTTACCGTACCACCTTTTCCTTGGAAAAGGAGGATATGGCGGACGTGTTAAAGCTGGCGTTTGCGGGCATCGATTATGCGGCGATGATTTATGTAAACGGCACGCTGATCGGGGAGCATGAGGGCATGTACATCCCCTTTGAGGCGGTGGTCAACGATTTTGTAAAGGAAGGGGAGAACACGCTGGTCTGCGTGCTGAAAAATGCGCCGGATGCCGATCCCCAGGGAGGATTTACTTCCAAAACCCGTTACTTAAAAGCGCGTTTCAATTACAAATGGGATTTCTGTACCCGCCTTGTGGATCTGGGGCTGTACGGAGACGTCACGCTGAAGGCATATGATACGGCGGCGATCACCGCCAGCTTCGCCCGTCCGGTCAAAACGGAGAGCGGCTGGAAGCTTTTTGCCCAACTGGAGCTGGACGGCTATGTGGAGACAGAAGCGACGGCGGTATACCGGCTGGAAATCCAGACGGAGGAGGGCGTAAGGACGCTGACGGTTCAAAAGCCTTTTTCCCTGAAAAAGGATTATAATACGATATGTCATGAGATCGACCTTGCGGAGGCGGGAATCGTGCCGAAGCTCTGGTGGCCCAACGGGTATGGTGAGCAGGCGCTCCATGAGGTGACCTTTTTGGTGACCGCAGGGGACAGGACAGCGGACAGCGTTTCTCACAGGATCGGCTTCCGTACCATCGAATACCGCCATGCTGACGGGCGGGAGGACGCGCTGCCCTACTTGTTCGTCATCAACGGAAAGCGGATTTATCTGAAGGGAACCAATATGGTGCCCCTGGATTGCATGGCGGGACTTTCTGAAGAAGAAGTGCGCCAGAAGCTCACCGATGTGCGGGACGCCAATGTCAATTATCTGCGCATCTGGGGCGGCGGTCATATCGAAAGCGAGGCATATTACCGCTGCTGCGATGAACTGGGATTGATGATTTTGCAGGAGTTTACCATGTCCAGCTCCGGCTGCGACGATGCGCCCTCCAAAAATCCGGTCTTTGTGGAAATGCTGCACCGGGCGGCGGTTGCCCAGATGAAGATCAAGCGCAATCATGTTTCCCTGTCTCTGATCGACGGCGGAAATGAGCTGACCGATGAGAAATATCTGGGGCGTCCTGACCATGAGGGACATCCTGCCACCTTTGAGGATTCCACGCTTGCCATGCTGAAGGGCGTCTGCGAGGCTGTCTGTCCCGACATCATGATGCTGCCCGCCTCCGCGACCGGACCCAACGCGCTTTTGCAGAAGGGAGACCTGGGAAACAATCACGACGTGCATGGACCCTGGGGCTATATGGGCGTGGAGGAGCATTACAGTTTGTACAACGAATCGGACAGCATCGTCCACGGGGAATTCGGCTGCGGCGGTATTTCGGGACTTTCTGCGTTGGAAAAGATTTTGCCCACAGAGGAGCTACGGCTTACGACCTCCCATGAAAGCGCGCTCTGGGCGCACCACAGCGGCGGCTGGGACAGCTACAACGGGCGGGAGCGTCTGATGTTCGGCGACCTTCGGGGCATTGACTTTACAGATTATATCAAGGTCAATCAGTTCGTACAGGCGGAATCTTTGCGCTACTCTCTGGAAGCGAACCGGCGCAGACAATGGAAAAATGTGGGCGAAATGACCTGGCAGTTCAACGAGCCTTGGCCCAACCTGCAATGCTCCAATGTGCTGGAATTTTACGGCGGCAAAAAGCTGGCTTATTATTTTGTGCGGGAGGCTTACGCGCCTGTGCTGGCGAGCCTGCGCTACCATAAGCTGTTCTATGCGGCGGGTGACTGCTTTGAAGCGACGCTCCATCTCATCAACGATCGCAGCGATGCGCCCTATCAGGTGACATGCACCGTCAGGAGGGATGGCGGAAAGCTTTTATGGGAAGAGACCTATGTCGGAACGGCAAAGGAGGATGTTTCCTTTGAGTTGGGCAAAATCTCGCTTGTGCTGCCTGAGGATATGACCGGAAGCTTTTCCGTATGCATCAAAACCTCCTGTGGGGATTTTAACGGGGAAAAGGAATATCTGATGCTGATCGCCGATCAGGATATCCCGGTGGAAAAGACGCAGCTGGAGCGCTATCTGGATCAGGCCTTTGCAGGAAAACGAAAGGGACGTCCGGAGGACTTTACAAGAAAGCGCGCTGACTGGAGAGCGGTTGCCGCCTATGTGGATCGGGTGAAAGCTGCTTTGGCAAAGAAATGAGCATTTGGCTTGCAGTTGTAGCATACGGGGGTGCGTGTTGCAGAAATCCCCTGCTGATTCATAAACAATAGAATTCACGCTTTGCGAGACTATTGTCATGAATAAGAACAGGTCTTCCATGGTATTTCCATAGAAGACCTGTTTTTGTATCGATACACTTTCTGATTCCTGCCAGTGAAGAACCGGAAAACCCCATCCGCAGGGGATACCAGTAATTGCAGCAAGGATAACTCTTCGCTGTCTGCCGCAGGCAGGCCGCCTGATTTACGGAGTATCCGAAGAAGAAAGAACTCCATCTACATATGTATCCGTGCGTTTGGGATTGTCAATATCGTCAACGCCGTAGATCGTTTCCGTATAGGAGTTTGTATTGCTGTCATAGTTGGTGACCTGGGAATACTCGATCAGCTTATCATTTGCGTCATAATACTCAACACGGATCAGAGTGGAACCGTCACTGTCATAGACAGAGGTAGTATGGCTGTAATTCTGATTGTTTGACGCATTGTCCTCGCTGGGGTTGCCAGGCAGAGGATTTGCAGGTGCAGGTGCGGTTACGGCGCCGGGATTTGCGGGCGCTGCAGCCTGATTATTGCCGGCGGCAGTAGTACCTGCCGTATCCGGGCTGACAGCTTCGTTTCCGGCAGCAACATCAGAACTGCCGTTGTCAGCAGTGCCGACGGTAACATCCGTGTTTCCTGTAGCAGCTCCGTAGCCGAGTGTCGTAATGATGCCTGCGGGAGAGGCATTGTCTGTGCCAGTGGTCAAAAGAGCGGCGGGGGAAGTGCCTGCATCGGCAGCCGGCAGAGCGGTATTGCCAGCTCCAGCGGCCAGAAGGGCGGAAACGGGCATCACGCCGGTCTGAATGGCGGCTTCCGCAATATCCGCGTAACCGTTAGCGGTTCCGATGGTACGGTTCTCAATAACACCGAAATTTATGTAATGATTGACGATTGCCAGAATATCATTACCATAGGCAGCCTTAATGTCACCATAAGCTTCGGCATAGGTCAGAGGATCAAAAAGAACTCCCTTCGTTCTGCCCTCCAGAATGCCGACGGTCAGATAATGCTGCACATAAGCCTCTGTGTCATCGCCAAAGGCGGCTTCCAGATCGCTGTATGCAGCCTTGTAAGCCTCCACATCAATAATCAGCTCTTCCTTGCCACTTTCCCTGAGCGCTTTCGCAAAAGCATCAGGGGTCATTTCTGCCGCGGATACGCTCAGAACCGGCGCACATAACAAAATAGCCGTCGTACCTGCCGCAATTACTTTTTTCAGATTCATCTTCTACTCCTTTTCTGCTCTGTTTTTTGTTTTCGCACAAAACCGTGCGAAACATACGTCTTTGGGTTTAGTGCCTTCATTATACATTGCCCCGAATTGTCCTGTCAAGCAGCTTATACGATACTTTTCCTTCCCTATAAAAGAGGGGGCTGTTCACGGTACCGCCGGATGCGGACTGCCAGCGGTCTGACTCCCTCCCTTTTCGCCCCTCCGCCGGTACAGACTGTTTTTGGGGCGCCCATATCCGAAACGGCAAATCCATTCCTCCAAAGTGCAGCCATTCCTGCGCAAAAGTGGGAACTCACGTTGTTCGTTTTCCCACTTTTGCGGCAGAAATGGACCGCACTTTGGAGGGGATTTGCCTGTTTCGGATATCAGGCGCCCCAAAAACAGTCTGCACCGGCGGAGGGGCGAAAAGGGAGGGAGCCAGACCGCTGACAGTCCGCATCCGGCGGCACCGTGGGCAGTAACCTCTTCTCATAAAGCATTGAAGTGAAAAGTTAGTTTCCATTTCCAGGGAGCAGGTGGAGTTGGCCCTTCATCTACCCCACATTAACAATTACTGTTCAAACAGCTCTAAGTAATTATTGCATCAGCCCCAGCATTTTGATACGGTCTGCGCAGCAAACTTACAGATTACTTAACGGTTGCCATCTAACGCATTAGAAAACCAGCCCCGGCGGCGCAATATTCCACGAGGAGCCCTTTGAAAAACGCCAGTGCTTAGCGAGGTTTTATCGAGCTTAGCACTGCTGCGTTTTTCACAGAGCGCAAGCGTGGCGACGAGGGAATATTGCGCCGCCGGGGCGTGGCATTGCCACATATGTGAACAGAACAGCCTCCGTGCCATGTTGTACTGCCCATTGATTTATGCTATAATACCGATAGATATGACGCCAGCGTCAAGCGAAGTGCATACGCATCGCGGAGCGTACTGGGGGTCACAGAATAGGCAGTAACAGAAAAGTGGAGAAAATACTATGCGGACAGAGGAAAGAACGTCGGTGAAGAACAGTGTGGGGCGGTTGATTTTCGTGGGAATCTGCGTGCTGATACAGCTTGTATGGATTCTGGTGTTGATGGTGCGGCTGAACCTGTACTCCACCGGAATCTCGCTGGCATCCAGCCTGATCGCCCTTGTGGTGGTTTTGCGGATTTATGTGATGCCGGAAAACACCGCCTATAAAATGCCCTGGATCATGCTGATCATGGCGCTGCCCGTGCTGGGCCTGAGCCTGTACCTGATGTTCGGGCACTCCGGCGTGACGAAAGGAATGCGCAGGCGATTCGAGAGGATCGACGCGGTGCTGGATGAAAAGCTCGTGCAGGACACAGAGGTGACCGGCCGGCTTGCCGCAAAGGATCTGGCGATCGCCAACCAGGCGCACTATATATACCGGTATGGAAGATATCCGGTTTATCAGAACACGGATGTCGTCTTTTATGGGGAAGCCTCTGACGGCATCGCAGCGCAGAAGGAAGAGCTGCGCAGCGCAAAGCATTTTATATTTATGGAATATCATGCGATCGAGGATGCGGAATCTTTTTGGGAGCTTAAGGAAATTCTTGTCCAGAAGGTGAAGGAGGGTGTGGAGGTCCGCGTCCTCTATGATGATGTTGGCAGCATCGGGTTTATCAACCGGGACTTTATCGGGAGAATGGAAGGGGAAGGCATTGCCTGCCGGGTGTTCAATCCGGTCATTCCGATTTTAAATATTTTCATGAATCACAGAGATCACCGGAAAATCACGGTGGTGGACGGCAGAGTCGGTTTCACAGGGGGCTATAATCTGGCGAATGAGTATTTCAATCTCACCCATCCTTATGGTTATTGGAAGGATACCGGTGTGAAGCTGACCGGGGATGCGGTGCACAGCCTGACCTGCATGTTTCTGGAAATGTGGAACGCGGTCAAAAAGACGGATGAGAGCTATGACGGCTATCTGCCAAGGGTAAGCTATCAGGCGAAGGAGGACTGCTTTGTGGCGCCCTATGCGGACAGTCCTTTGGACGGGGAGCCGGTGGGCGAGAACGTGTATATGAATATCGTGAAAAATGCGAAGCGGTATGTGTATTTTACGACGCCTTATCTCATCATCAGCGATGAAATGAACCGGGAGCTGGGAGAGGCTGTAAAAAGGGGCGTGGATGTGCGCATCATTACGCCGGGCATTCCGGATAAAAAGCTGGTTTACCGGATCACCCGCTCCTATTATGCGGGGCTTGTCAGAAACGGCGTGCGCATTTATGAATATACGCCGGGCTTCATTCATGCAAAGCAGTGCGTGTGCGACGATGAGGTGGCGACCGTGGGCACGATTAACATGGATTACCGCAGCCTGTACCTGCATTTTGAGAACGGCGTTTATTTATACGGCAGCAGCGCGGTGGGGGCGGTGAAGGCGGATTTCGAGGAAACCTTTCCGGTCTGTTGTGAGGTGACGAAGGAATACCAGAGCGGCAGGTCCGCGGCGCTCCGGCTCTGGCAGTGTATTTTACGTCTGTTTGCCCCGCTTTTATAAATGGGGCTGGTCATATGGCGAATGATTTGATAAAATAATGAAGACATGCCTGCTGTCCACGGCCCCAAATGCGCATAAGCTGCATATTTGGTGAGAACATGATGCAAGGGCATGCAAAACAGACGGCAATCTGATGAAAGAGAGGAACGATGATGGGGAAAGAAAAAAAGACAGAAGAACCGCATAATACGGAGGTGGTGCGTGAAGCCGAAGTGGAAAAATTAAGCCTCCCCCGCACCATCCATCTGATTCCGATGGATCATATAGACGGTTTTGACGTCCGTCCCGGATTTTATGAGATTGATGGTGCGACGGCGATCCCGGGCGGCGTAAATTTCACCGTGCATTCCAGGGGCGCGACCGCCATTGAGCTGTTGCTGTTCCACAGGGAGGCTTCAGAGCCCTTCGCGGTGCTGCCCTTTCCGGCGCATTACCGGATCGGGAACGTGTATTCCATGATTGTTTTTAAATTGAATATAGAAGAATTTGAATATGCATACCGGGTGGACGGCCCCTGGGATCCGGCGAAGGGGCTGCTTTTTGACCGCAGCAAATATCTGCTCGATCCTTATGCCAAAGCGGTTACCGGGCAGAGCAAATGGGGAAAGGCATCGCCGGGCGGACAGCATTATAAGGCGCGGGTGGTAAAGGATGATTTTGACTGGGGTACGATGGAACAGCCGTTGATTCCCATGGAGGACCTGGTCATTTACGAGCTGCACGTCCGGGGCTTTACCATGCATGAGTCGTCCAAAGTGAACTATCCGGGCACCTTCGCCGGTTTGATGGAAAAGCTGCCCTATCTGCTGGAGCTGGGCGTCAATGCGGTGGAGCTGATGCCGATTTTTGAGTTCGACGAAATGCAGGATTACCGGGAGGTAAACGGGGAAAAGCTGTATAATTACTGGGGCTATAATACGGTGAGCTTTTTCGCGCCCAACACCAGCTATACGGCAAGTAAGGAATACAACCGGGAAGGCAACGAGTTAAAAGAGCTGATCCAGATTTTTAACAAGTATGGGATAGAGGTTTATCTGGATGTGGTATTTAACCACACGGCCGAGGGGAATGAGGAAGGACCCTTCTTCTCCTTTAAAGGCTTTGACAATAATATTTATTACATGCTGACGCCGGACGGGAAATATTACAATTTCAGCGGCTGCGGCAATTCCTTAAACTGCAACCATCCGATTGTGCACCAGATGATTTTGAACTGTCTGCGTTATTGGGTGACGACCTATCGGGTAAACGGTTTCCGGTTTGACCTGGCTTCCATACTGGGGCGCAACGAGGACGGGACGCCGATGAACAAGCCGCCGCTTTTGCAGGCGATGGCATTTGATCCGATCCTGGGCGATGTGAAGCTCATTGCGGAGGCCTGGGACGCTGCCGGACTGTATCAGGTGGGCACATTCCCGGCGTGGAACCGGTGGGCGGAATGGAATGGGAGATACCGCGACGATATCCGCCGTTACTTAAAGGGTGACAGCGGAATGGCGCAGGCGGCGGCGCTTCGGATTGCCGGCTCCAGAGATATTTACGAGGCATCCAGCAGGGAAAACGCTTCGGTGAATTTCATCACCTGCCATGACGGCTTTACCCTGTATGATCTTTTTTCCTATAATGTAAAGCACAATGAGAAAAACGGCTGGAACAATACGGACGGCGCCAATGATAACAACAGCTGGAACTGCGGCGCGGAGGGCGAGACTGACGATCCGCAGATCAAAGACCTGCGGCGCAGGATGGCGCGCAACGCGTTTGCGATTCTGATGTGCAGCAGGGGCATTCCGATGTTTCTGGCAGGGGATGAGTTTTTAAACACACAGTTTGGAAATAATAACGCATACTGTCAAGACAATATCACCTCCTGGCTGGACTGGAACCGCCTGGATGAGAACAGGGATATTTTCCGGTTTTTCCGTTACATGATTCAGTTTCGGAAGGAGCACAGGGTTCTGCGCAGCAATGTCAGTGACGGGGCCTGTGGTTTTCCGGATGTGAGCTTTCATGGGGTGCGGCCGTGGAACGGACATTTTGAAGCGCATGACAGGTTTGTGGGCGTTTTGTTCACCGGACAGGAAAAAAACAGGGAGCCGCAGATCGTTTACATCGCTTCCAATGCCTATTGGGAAAATATCGCGGCGGAGCTTCCGGCGCTGCCTCATGGGATGCGCTGGAAAATCGTCGCAGATACCTGGGAGGAAAGGCAGGACCCGCAGGAAATGTCAGGCGTTGGCTTCACAATCCGTCCAAGGAGCGTGATGGTGTTTGAGGCGCAGGCGCCGGAGCAGGAATGAAAGCTTAAGCGGCGATGAAATTAAGAAAATCTCAATAATTTTAAATGAAAATGTATAACATCCGTTCTTCGGGAGCTGTTAAGATTAACAGGTAACGGAGAACGGATTTTTTATGCGTACTCGCGCGCAAGGAAGAGGTTGCCTGTTGGCAACCGCGCTCGACGCGGCGTGTGCGCTTTGCGCACACTTTTTAAAACTAAAATTTTCCGGAACAAAGGAGATCGTATGGGAGAAAAAATTCTGGTGGTGGATGATGAAAAGGAAATAGCGGATCTGGTGACACTGTATCTGGAAGGGGAAGGGTTTACGGTTTTTTGCCACTATCAGGCGGCAGATGCGCTTGCATGCATCCGGGAGGAAAAGCTGGATCTGGCGATTCTGGATGTGATGCTGCCGGATATGAGCGGCTTTGTCCTTTGCAGGAAAATCAGGGAGCATTACCAGTATCCGGTCATCATGCTGACGGCGAAGGGGGAGGAAATGGACAAAATCACCGGGCTGACGCTGGGCGCGGATGATTATATCACAAAGCCGTTTTTGCCGCTGGAGCTGGTGGCGCGGGTGAAGGCGCAGCTGCGGCGGTACAAGCAGTACAATGCCGGGGGCGTGGAGGAAGAAGACATATTGACCTGCGGCGGGCTGGTTTTGAATGAGAGGACGCATGAGTGCCTTTTGCATGAAAAGCCCCTTTTGCTGACGCCGACGGAATTTACCATTTTGTGCATTCTCTGTAAAAACAGGGGAAAGGTGGTCAGCGCCGAGGAATTGTCCATGCAGATCTGGGGAGAGGCGTATTTTTCCAAAAATTCCAATACGGTGACGGCACATATCCGGCATTTGCGGGAAAAGATGGGAGATTCCTTTGAAAATCCCAGATATATCAAAACGGTCTGGGGATACGGCTATAAGATAGAAGGTTGAGGATGCTGATGAAAAGGGATATTTTACGGATATTGAAGGTCGTTTTGTTGATGGTGGCAGGCATTTTATTATGCTTTGCGCTGTTTGACCTGGTGGACCGGGTATGGAACGGCATTTTTGTGGACTGGTTTTCACAACGGTATATGATGCACTATTCGGAAAGGGACGCGGATGGCGCCCTGCATTATGTCTGGCGTCCCGCCTGGGGGCAGATTAAGCGGCTGGTTTTGCGCATGATGGTGTTTGCGGTGGTGGTGGTAACAGCCGTCATTTCTGCGGTGGCAAAGCTCTCTGCCCAAAGGCAGCTGGAAAAATCCGGAACCGATGTGGCGGAAATGATTCGGATATATATGTCAACACAGCGGGAGGCGGCGGAGATTTTTCCCAAAGAATACGCTCTGATTTCCGCCCAGATGTCCGAAATCAGGGCGCGCATGCAGCAGCATGAGCAGGCGGTGAAGGAAGAGGCGGCACGAAAAAATGATCTGATCACCTATCTTGCCCACGACTTGAAAACGCCGCTCACCTCCGTGATCGGTTACTTAAATCTTCTGGAGGAAGCGAAGGATATGCCGGCGCAGCAGAAGGAAAAGTATGTGCATGTGGCGTTGGATAAGGCATACCGTCTGGAAAGGCTGATCAACGAGTTTTTTGAAATCACCCGCTATAACCTGCAGCAGGTGATTCTGGAAAAGGAGACGATCGATTTGTCCTTTATGCTGGAACAGATGACGGACGAATTTTTTCCGCTGCTGCAAAAGCATGGGAATGAAATCCATCTGTCGGTGCAGGAGGGAACGGCGGTATATGCCGATCCGGACAAGCTGGCGCGGGTGTTCCATAATCTGTTAAAAAATGCCATCGCCTACAGCTATGAAAATACGGAGATTGTAGTGCAGGCAGAGAAGACAGAGGACAGTGTGCGGATTTCGTTCCAAAATCAGGGCAAGACGATTCCGAAGCAGCGGTTGGAGGGATTGTTTGAAAAGTTTTACCGGCTGGAGGAGGCGCGGTCGTCCGATACGGGAGGCGCGGGGCTGGGTCTGGCGATTGCGCGGGATATCGTTACCCTTCACGGGGGGAGGATTGATGCCAGCAGTGAGGCGGAGGTTACGGTCTTTGCGGTGGAGCTGCCGGGGGGTTGATGCGATGCCTGCAGGCGAGCGGGCGGAAGAGGAACCGAAACAGGAAGGAAGAAATATAAGATGGGTGAAGGAAAAGGGAGAATGCGGAGACGGCGGCGCAGGCGGAGAGCGGCAGGGAGAATGGTCAGGCTGGGACTGGCTGTGGCGGTATGTGCGGTTGGCGTGTGGGCGCTTTGCAGATGTGTCTTGCCGGAGATCGGAGTTGACCTGGGAGAAATGGGAGGAGAGACGGGCGAGGCGGCAGGATGGCCGGGGGATGAGAACGACGGGATTGTCCGGAAGGAAGAAGCCGGGGAAGTGAAGGATGAAAAGCGGCGGACCGGGGAGGCAGAAGCGCCAACAGGAGAGAGTTTGACGGAGGAAAGTTCAGTCAGGGTGGATTTGGCGCAATTGTATAGTCCCTGTGCGGTTTTGGCGGAGGCGGATTCCGGGCGTGTTTTAGCGGAGCACAATGGGCAAAAGAGGATTTATCCGGCGTCGCTTACGAAGCTGATGACTGCGGTGATTGTGTTGGAGCATGTGGCGGATTTATCGGAGACAGTCACTCTTTCAACGGAGATGTTCAGTCTTTTGTATATACGGCACGCTTCGGTGGCGGGTTTTGAGCCGGAAGAGACGGTGTGCATAAAAGATTTGCTTTATGGGATTTTACTTCCCTCCGGCGCGGAATGCAGCATCGCCTGTGCGGAGAAGATTGCGGGCTCGGAGGAAGCGTTTGCAGAGCTGATGAACCAGAAGGCGCGGGAGCTTGGCATGGAGGATACGCATTTTTGCAATGTGACAGGTCTGCATGAAAAGGAGCATTTTTCCACGGTGTGTGACATGGCGGTGCTGTTGCGCTATGCGCTGCAGAACGATACCCTCCGGGAAATTCTGTCCTGCAAAAGCTATGTGACCGAAGCGACTGGCTTCCACCCGGAAGGACTTATCTTTACCAGCACCTTATTCGACCTTCTGGATACACCGGACGTACCCGGCGGCGAAATTCTCGGCGGAAAAACGGGCTACACAAAGGAAGCCGGCCTATGCCTCGCCAGCTTCGCACGGATCGGCGGACAGGAGTACCTTCTGGTAACCGCAGGAGCGGACGGCTCCCACCAGACAAAACCCTTCCACATACTGGACGCACAAAAAGTATACGGAAAACTGCAGTGATGCCCTTCCTGTCTGATTGTGCAAACAGGCTTGCCACATCCTGCGTATGTCAAGTTATTAAGTTCACAAGGGTGTAGATAAAAAACTTTGGTTTTTTCATACTACAATGAAAAGCAGCAAATG
>CAJUEL010000003.1 GCA_910585455.1 uncultured Eisenbergiella sp.
TTTCCCGCTCCGGATAATGCGGCTGGAAACAGCCTGTGTCCTCTGCCCGCCCATCATCCCGCGTCCTCCTGTTCCATCTGGCCGCCCGGCCTTTCTCCCCACCCCGTGAAAAGTAACTTCGGCGGCGACGGGAACAGAAACGAAAAGTGACCAGGCTTGTGAAAACTGACGCTCTATGGTAGAATAAGCCAAAAAGAACAGATGAGAAAGAAGCGTATTTGTCCATAAGCGGATTGAGGTATGGTTGCCGGGGCAGAAAGGCAGTATAATGTGGAGGAGAGCGGAAAAATGAGCGAAATGGTGTTGTGGTATGAAAGCCCGGCAAAGCGGTGGGAGGAATCCCTGCCCATCGGGAACGGCAGTCTGGGCGCGATGATTATGGGAACGTGTGGCGAGGAAGTTCTGGGGCTGAATGAGGAAAGCCTGTGGTCCGGTTTTTACAGGGATAAAAATAACCCGGAGGCCTATGCTGCGCTGCAGGATGTGAGAAGGCTGATGTTTGCGGGAGAGCGGGAACAGGCGGAGGAGCGGATACGGCGCAGCATGCTGGGAGCATACAACGAATCCTATCTGCCCATGGGGAATCTGCATATCCGCTTTTCACATGGAGAGCAGGTACAGGAATACCGCAGGCAGCTGGATCTGGAAAATGCTCTGGCGCAGGTCAGTTACCGGGCGGAGGGGATTTCGTATGAGCGGGAATATTTTGCCAGCTATCCGGCGAAGGCCATTTTTGTCCGGTTAAAGGCGTCTAAACAGGCATTGGACTGCCGCATTTCTTTTACCTCGCAGCAAAAATGCCGGTGCAGAGCAAAAGAGGGCGCGTTAGAGATCAACGGAAAATGTCCGGAGCATGTGGAGCCATCCTATGTACCGCTGCGGGAGCAGTCCGTCATCCAGGGAGAGCGGGGGATGGATTGGCAGGCGAAGGTTTCCGTGCTTGCGTGCGACGGAACGGTGTGCGGCGACGGGGACGCCCTTTTGGTGAAACATGCGGGCAGCTGTCTGCTGATGATTTCGGCGGTGAAGGAAGCCGTGCCGGAGGAGAATGCCGGTTATGAAAAAATCCGGCAGGAGCATGTGGCGGATTATAGAAAGCTCTATGACAGGGTGGAGCTTTTTCTGGGAAAGCAGCCGGACGTGCCTACGGACAGAAGGCTTGCGGCGGTAAAGGACGGTGGAGAGGATAACGGGCTGTACGCGCTGCTGTTTCAGTACGGCAGATATCTTTTGATCGCTTCCTCCCGGAAGGGCAGCCTGCCGGCGAATCTGCAGGGAATATGGAGCTGGGAGCTGCGGGCGCCCTGGAGCTGCAACTGGACTGTGAACATCAACACACAGATGAACTACTGGCATGCTCTCTCCTGCGGGCTGGAGGAATGTCTGGAGCCCTATATCCGCTTTGTGGAGCGGGTCTGTGAGGAAGGGCAGAAAACGGCGCGGATCAATTACCACTGCAGGGGTTTTGTGTCCCATCATAATATTGACTATTGGGGAAATACCAGTCCGGTGGGGCTGCTCGCGGACGCCGATGAGGGCGGAGAGGGCTGCGTCAGCTGGGCGTTCTGGCCCATGTCCGGTCCCTGGCTGATTCAGGAGCTGTACCGGGCGTGGGAGTACCATCCTGATGAGGCATTTTTGCGGGAGGTGGTCTATCCGGTCACAAGACAGGCGGCGCTGTTTTTGTGCGACTGGCTGGTGGAAAAGGACGGGCAATATTTGACCTGTCCCTCCACGTCGCCGGAAAACCGTTATTTTTACAAGGGAAAAAAGTCCCTCGCCGTGACGATGGCATCCGCGCTGGATTTGTCGCTGATCCGGGAGGTGTTCTCCCATTTTCGCGATATCTGCGAAACGCTTGGGCTGGAGGATGCGCTTCTTCTGGAAATCGCGGAAAAGGAAGAAAAGCTCGCGCCCTTTGGAATTGGCAGCAGGGGACAGCTTCTGGAATGGGATGGGGAATACGACGAGCCGGAGCCGGGACACCGGCATGTGTCCCATCTGTATGGACTGTTTCCCTCGGAGCTTTTTGAAAAGGATGAGAGGATGAAGGCGGCCTGTCGGATTTCTCTGGAGGAACGGCTGGCAAACGGCGGCGGGCACACCGGATGGAGCTGCGCGTGGATCATCAATCTTTTTGCCATATTGGGAGAAGGGGAACGGGCGTGGGAATATCTGCACACCCTCATGATCCGGTCCACCTACCAAAATCTGTGGGACGCCCATCCGCCCTTTCAGATCGACGGCAATTTCGGCGCAACAGCGGGCATCGCCAATATGCTGGTGCAGGACCGGGGCGGATGTGTGAAGCTTCTGCCAGCTTTGCCGAAGCAGTTTTCGGAAGGGTATGTGAAGGGGCTTTGTATCAAAGACAACAAAAGAGTGGACCTGGAGTGGAAGGACGGCGTTATTGTGCACGAACGCATTTATGACTGTAGAGAATAAGCGTGCAGCTGTGCCGACACGGCCGGGTCATATGCCCCGTTCTTCCCGTGAGGGCAGGACGCCCATATAGCGTTTATAGGTTTTTGTAAAATAGGAAAGATTCGTAAAGCCGCTGCGCTCCGCGCTTTCGCCGACGTTGTACTTGCCGGAGGAGAGAAGGTGGCGGGCGTGGCTGCAGCGGGTCAGGTTCAGGTAATCCACCACGGTATGTCCCGTGATCTCTTTAAAGCCCCGGCAGAGGTAATATTTGCTGAAGCCTGCCGCCGCGCTGACATCATCGACGGTCACGTCCTTCATGAAATTTTTCTGAATGTAGCGGATGGCGTCCTTTACCATGAGGATGCGTCTGCTCTGCGCGGGGGTGACCGCATCCGGAAGAATCTGATAGTTTCTGCACATATGGACTGCCATGCCGGTCAGATATGCCCGGACGGCGGCCTTGTAGCAGGTCTTCTTATCCAGCATTTCCCGAATCACTCCGTCAAAAAAATCCTGCATGCCGGTGTCGGAAATCTGCAGCATCAGAGAAAGGTCCGCCACGGGAATTTCCTGACGGTCGAAAAAATTCCGGTCAACGATGAGGCAATAGTAACCGCAAAGTTCTGTCAATGCCCGGACGCTGTGGATGTGCCCGCTGTTGATCCATGCCACATCCCCCGGGGCGCATTGCGCCCTTTGGGTATCGGATGTGATTTCCGCCTGCCCTTCCGTAAAATAAAGCAGCTCAATGCTGTCCTGCCAGTGAGGGATGAACTCCGTTTCCGCAGTCAGCCGGTCAAAGTGAAAAATGACCGGAAGGGCGGAATCGGGAAACAACATGTTTTCATAAAAAGGATTTTGTGGCTGCATGGGGATTCCTCTTTTGGCGCTTTCTATTTCTATAAATTCTATAAAAGAGTAAGCTATCTGACGTCTGTGCAGGCATACAATGCTCACAAATGGCAAGATTGTGTTAATCAGGAGCAATTTCATTTCTTTACATTTTCCGCCCTTATTATAAAATGGAAACAACAGGATGTCAATGGACACTGTGTGATTACGTGAATGTGTTACTGTTTGTGGGCGGTGTCGGTTTGTTTCATGGCGGGGATGGGTAGCAGACGGCGATCTGGCGGCAGGCAAAGGAGAGGCACGCGGACAGTGACGGATTGTAACAGGAAAGGGGGTATATTTATGTACAATTTTTCAATCGGGGTTATGCTGGAATCCTTCCGCACGGATACCAAAACTGCGCTAAAAAAGGCGGCGGACGTGGGCGCGACAGGCATTCAGGTGTACGCGACCAACGGCGACATGGCGCCGGAGGCGCTGGTCGGGCAGAAGCGGAAGGACTTTCTGAACATGGTCAAGGATAACGGGCTGACCATTTCTGCGCTCTGTGGTGACCTGGGGCAGGGCTTTGGCAATGCAGAAAAGAATCCGGCCCTGATCGAGCGGTCCAAACGGATTCTGGATCTGGCAAAGGATCTGGAAACGAACGTGGTCACCACTCACATCGGTGTGGTTCCCGGGGACCCTTCTCATGAGCGCTACAAGGTGATGCAGGAGGCATGCTTCGCGCTGGCCCAGTATGCGGACAGCCTGGACGCCCATTTTGCCATTGAGACCGGTCCGGAAACCGCTGCCACCCTGAAAGGCTTTCTGGACGGGCTGCATTCCACGGGCGTTGCCGTCAATCTGGATCCGGCGAATCTGGTCATGGTGACCGGAGACGACCCGGTGCAGGCGGTTTATACGCTGAAGGACTACATCGTCCATACCCATGCCAAGGACGGACAGCGCAACTATTACCGGGATCCGGAAGCGGTCTATGGTCTGGTAGAAGCGGAAATGCTGGCGAGCCCTTCCTTCACAGAGCTTCCTCTGGGCGAAGGCAAGGTGCCCTTCCCGGCATATTTAAAGGCGCTGGACGAAATCGGCTATCGCGGCTTCTTAACCATCGAGCGGGAGGTCGGCGACGATCCCGAGGGCGATATCCGCAAGGCGGCGGACTTTTTGAAGAAGCTGATCGGATAGTATAAGGCTGCCGGCGTTCCCATGCGGCGGCACGCCGGAAAACGGTGCATGCCAGCAGCTTAAGCGGGCAGCACCGCATTGATTTGAGCCGCTGTCAGGCGGCGATATGGAGGTTGGTATGGATAAAAAAATAAAAGTGGCGATCATCGGCACGGGCAATATTTCCGAATGCCACATCAACGGCTATTTAAAAAATCCCAACACGGAGCTCTATGCGTTCTGTGATATCCGACAGGACAGGCTGAAAGAAATGGGAGAAAAATACGGCATCACCCGGCTTTACACCGATAAGGACGAGATGCTCAGAGAGCTTCCCGAAATCGACGCGGTCAGCGTCTGCACCTGGAACTGTGCCCATGCGGAATGTACGATTGCCGCATTAAAGGCGGGCAAGCATGTTCTGTGCGAGAAGCCCATGGCGACCTCCGCAAAGGAGGCAAGGGAAATGCTGGCGGCAGCGAAGGAGAGCGGAAAGCTTCTGATGATGGGCTTTGTCCGCCGCTTTGGAAATGACTGCCGGATTTTGAAGGATTTTGTGGATAACGGCTATTTCGGAGACATCTATTACGCGAAGGCGACCTATCTGCGCCGCAACGGCTCTCCCGGCGGCTGGTTTGGCTGGAAGGAGCGCTCCGGGGGCGGTCCGCTGATTGACCTGGGCGTGCACGTGATCGACCTGACCCGCTATGTCATGGGCAATCATAAGCCCGTGTCTGTTTACGGCGTCACCTTCCATAAGCTGGGAGACCGGCGGGAGTTAAAGGACCAGAAGGGCTATACGGCCTCTTCTGCGGATGGAACCGAGCCCTTTGACGTGGAGGATATGGTTTCGGCGATGGTGCGCTATGACAACGGTTCCGTGGTGTCCGTAGAAGCCTCCTTCTCCCTGAATCTGAAAAAGGACGAGGGCAAGATCGAATTTTTCGGCACAAAGGCCGGCGCGAAGATGGATCCGGAGCTGGAAATGTATGTGGAAACCAACGGCTATATGGCGGATGTGAATCTGTGTGCGCCTACGGAATTGAGCTTTGACGGACTCTTTGAGAATGAAATCGATCACTACGTGGACTGCGTTGTAAACGGCGCGTCCTGCAAATCCCCTGCGGAGGACGGCGTGACGCTGATGGAAATTCTGGATGCGATCTACGAATCTGCGCGCACGGGACATGAGGTTGTGATCGGGTAAAAAGAAAAAACTGCGGTCCGGTTTTTGGTCGGCCCGCACCAGGAGGACTGCCCCTTGCTGGAGTAGCATAGGGCAGTAGAAAGGATGACCATGAAAATTTCTGTCAGCTCTTACAGCTTTTCACAGTATATCGCAAAAGGCCTGCTGACCCAGTTTACCTGCATTGAAAAGGCAAAGGAGCTGGGGTTTGACGCCATTGAGTTTATCGATCTGGATACGCCGGAGGGCATGAGCGAGGAAGAATATGCCCGCCGCATCAAGGACGAATGCGACCGGGTAGGTCTGCCCGTCTCCAACTATACGGTATGGGCGGATCTGATCGGGAAAAATACGGAGGAGGAGGTTGCCCGCCTGCAAAAAAAGGTGGATGTGGCGGCAATTCTGGGTACCGCAAGCATGCGCCATGACGCCACATGGACACAGCCTGTCAATACGAGAGGACTGCGCCATATGATAGAGCCGCTGGCAAAGGGCATCCGGGAGGTGACCTCCTATGCCGAGTCAAAGGGAATCCGTACGATGATGGAAAACCACGGCACCTTTTTGCAGGACGCGGACCGGGTGGAAAGCATCATCACGGCAGTGGGACATCCCAACTTTGGGTGGCTTTGCGATATGGGCAACTTCCTTTGTGCGGATGAAAATCCTGCGGTTTCCTGCGGTAAGGCGGCGCCCTATCTGTTCTATGCCCACGCCAAGGATTTCATCGTAAAAAGTGGCAATGAGCCCGATCCCGGAGAAGGGTTTTTTAAGTCCCGTTCGGGCAATTATCTGCGGGGCACCATCGTGGGGCACGGAGCGGTTCCGGTGAAGCAGTGCCTGCAGGTTTTCAAAAACAGCGGCTACGACGGCTATCTGGGCGTGGAATTTGAGGGAATCGAGGACTGCATTCAGGGGCTTTCCATCGGACTTGCTAATTTGAGACGGTTTGTCCGGGAGGTTTATGGGGACTGAGTATTTGAGAAAGATTTTCAAGAGGCAGCGGGCTTAGGACCGCTGTCTTTTTTGTACGATAGGAAACTTCGTTTCCTATCGTACAAAAAAGACGTGAATGCGTACTCGCGCGCGAGGAAGAAGTTGCCTGTCGGCAACCGCGCTCGACGCGGCGTGTGCGCTTCGCGCACACTTTTTTAGGCGGCATGACACAGGGCTTCCTGCCGCCTGTGTCATGCCGCTTCGCCGTGACGCGGGGGCGAAGCCGCATGATACAGGCGGCGGACACAGGCGCGAAAACCCGGCGTCACCGCGAAGCTGCATGACATTGCGCCTGTCGTTGTCTGCTATTTGGTCAGAACCGTGTCCTCATGTTCAGTTCGTTTCAGGCTGGAGGGAGAAATCCCGGTTTCCCGTTTAAAGGCGCGGGAAAAGTAGCTTTGACTGTTAAAGCCAAGCTTCCCGGCCACGCCGGAAACGCTTTCTCCGCTTTGCAAAAGCTCTACGGCGGTTTTGATTTTTAACCGGAGCAGGTATTTGTGAATGCCGATTCCGGCGTATTTGTCGAAAAGCCGTTTGATGCCCGCTTCGCTGACATGGCAGAAGCGGGCGATTTCCGGTATGGAGGGCTGTCCGCTTATATTGCTGTTTAAATAGTTGACGGCTCTGCGGAACAGGAGGACATCCGGGGTGGTGGCGGCGGACGAAACCGTGCCCTTTTCCGCGAGGGAAAGCATCAGCTGCTGCAAATAGGTGACCAGCATCTGGGAGTAGACAGGTATGGTGTGGAAGGGCTCCAGCCAGGCATTCGCCCGGGCGGAAGGGGAGTCCAACCGCTCCTGCAGGAAGGACAGCATGTCGGCGATGATCTGCTGCTGAGGAGCGGACAGGTCAAAAACCTTTTCCGCCAGCCAAAGGGTCAGGGGACCCTCTGCGGAAAAAGAGAAAATCAGCAGATCCGCACCGTTCTTGCTGCTTATAAAAAATTTATGGAGCTCCAGGGGCTTGTGGAAAATGAGGGAGCCCTGGGCGAGGTTGTAGACCCGGCCGTCGCCGGAGACGCAGACCTCGCCCTTCATAATATAGACGCATTCCCAGAAATTGTGGGTTTCTCCGGGAAATTCGTAGCCGCATTCGTAGTGCGCCGTAAAGAGCGTATACATATCCGTTATCCGGATCTGCTCCTTTACCGAATAAGCAACCCAGACCATGGGAGCCTCCTTTCTCATTCTTCCTTCTGCACCTGTCGCCATGCCGCCGTTTCGTTTCCACCTCTGCGGTCAAAGGGACTGATATTGCCGGTAAAAAGTGAAAATGAGCTAAAAGTACATATAAATGAGCTTTTATGTTATAGATATATACTTTTTGTGGTGCTATCATAGCATATAAGAGAGGGGTTGTAAAGTGGCGGCGGGTAGGCTGCATGGAAATTAATTTTGTTCCACAGCGGAAAGCGGCAGTCTGCCGGGACAGGGATGCGGCTATGGCACAACGGACACGGAATGAACAGGCAGGAAAGCGGTAATAATTCAGACCTGTCTGAACTATTACGGAATGCGATTACAAGGGAAAAGCGGAGGTGCAGGATGAAGGAGATCAGGGTTGGATTTATCGGGCTGGGATGCCGGGGCAGCGATTTGCTGCAGCGCATCGTTTTGCCCCAGGGCGAGCAGGTTGTGGCGGTCTGCGACGAGTATGAGGACAGGGCGCAGGCAGGGGCGCAGGCTGTGGAGGATGCAGGACAGGCAAGACCTGCGGTGTATTTGAATTACCGGGATGTGATCCGGGATGAAAATGTGAATACGATCATCATCGCCACTGCCTGGGAGAGCCATGTGGAGATCGCGCTGACGGCGATGTATGCGGGCAAGGCGGTAGCGATGGAGGTTGGTGGAGCCTATGAGCTTGCGCAGTGCTTCGATCTGGTCAAGGCATATGAAAAGACGGGAACGCCTTTTATGTTTCTGGAAAACTGCTGCTTTGGCAGACGTGAGCTGATGGTTCTGAATATGGTAAAAAAGGGGCTGTTCGGCGAGGTGGTGCACTGTGCGGGCGGATATCAGCATGATCTGCGCAGCGAGATTGCTTTTGGCAAGGAAAACAGACACTACAGGCTCAGAAATTATCTGACCAGAAACTGTGAAAATTACCCTACCCATGACCTTGGACCGATCGCGAAGGTGCTGGACATCAACCATGGCAACCGCATGCTGACACTGTCCTCGACGGCTTCCAAGGCGGCCGGGCTGCGGGATTATATCCGGGAACAAAAGAGCGACGACGAATTTCTGAAAGGACAAACCTTCGCTCAGGGCGATGTGGTGACCACAGTCATCAAATGTGCCCGCGGGGAAACGATCGTGCTGACGCTGGATACCACGCTGCCCAGATATTACAGCCGTAACTTCACCGTGCGGGGAACAAAGGGCATGTACGAGGAGGTCACGGATTCCGTTTTCCTTGACAGAAAGGAAGACATCGAGCACGATTTTGACTGGCGCATGTCGAAGGTGGGCAGCGCAAAGGAATATGAGGCAGAACAGGAGCATCCGATCTGGCAGAAATATCTGCAGGAGGGCGTAAAGGGCGGTCACGACGGCATGGACTGGCTGGAATTTGAAGCCTTCTTCAAAAGCCTGCGGGAGGATGCGCCGATGCCGGTGGATGTGTACGATGCCGCGAGCTGGATGGCGGTCACGGCGCTTTCCGAGATGTCCATCGCCCAGGGCGGGGCTGTGATGGAGTTCCCCGATTTTACGGGCGGGAAGTGGCATATGGATGTGGTGAAATGAAAACAGTAAAATGAAAAGGTTCCTGTAGTTATAAAATTGAAACCAGGGGCATATTTTACGGGGCAAGGATGATTTCGGCACAGCTGGGCACGGAGTTTGGGGACAGTGACTACGATGGCATAAAAAAAGTAGTGAGCATCTGGATCTGTTTCGGCGTTCCGGATTATATCGGGAATGCGGTTGCGGAATACCGGATGGAGAAGCGGGATATCATCCCGGGATTTCCGGACAGGAAGGACGCATATGATAAGCTGTCCGTAGTGGTGATCGGGCTGAAAGAGGATGCGCCGTACCAGAATGCTTTTATCGGGATGATGAATACGTTGCTGTCGCCAGAATTGAAAAGCGAAGAAAAGAAAGAGAAACTGAAAACGGGATATTCCATGAAGCTGGAAGGCGGATTGGCCAGGGAGGTGGAATTGATGTGTAACCTGTCAGGATATGTGGAAGAGAGAGGAATTCAGAAAGGAAAGCAGGAAGGACTGTCGGCACTGGTCAGGTCCCTGGCGCTGGTGCTGGACAGCATCCAGCAGGTATACAAGGCGGTGATAAAGAACCCGGAATATGCCGATGTTACGGAGGAAGAGGTCCGTCAGCTCATGGGATGATGGAAAACAATGTGAGAATAAATTTTGGAGCTGCATAGAAAGCCGGTACAGGAGAAGCATTTGTCGTGTGACAGATGCTTTTTCTGGTCTTGCGGTTGTCATGGATGCTGAAAAATGATATATTGAATACAGAATATTTTTGTCTGGATAAGTATGAATTGCTGCTATACGGCGATAACCGGGATTTTGACGGCAGGCTATGATCTGGGATGTTTGCCCAGACGGGAAGGGGCGGACAAGAGTTTGGAAATATATTTCTAAACTTTGGATTGATATGCGCGCTAAAGCGCGCAAGGGGTATAAAGCATGAAGAAGCTTCCAATCGGCGTTGAGTTTTTCAGGGAATTTAAAACGGATGATTTTTATTATGTAGATAAAACGGGATTTATCGAAGAGCTTTTGAAAACCAGGGGAAGTGTGAATCTTTTTACAAGACCCAGGCGTTTTGGAAAAAGCTTAAATATGAATATGCTGCAGTCTTTTTTTGAGATCGGAGCGGATGCGTCTCTGTTTGAAGGGCTTGCGATTGAAAGGCAAAAGGAGCTGTGCAGCCAGTATATGGGAAAATATCCGGTCATTTCAATCAGCTTAAAGGATGTGGCGGGCGGAGATTTTGAAACGGCTTATGACAGTCTGGGCATGCTGATCAGCGAAGAGGCGGAACGATTTCATTTCCTTATGGAAAGCGAACGGCTGACCGGGACGCAAAAGGATAAATTTGTAAAACTGATGGAGGGCAATTTCACAAAAGCAGCATTTCTGCACGGTAGCTTAAAATTGCTGACCCGTCTGGTGTGTAAACACTATGGGAAGCCGGTTATCGTCCTGATCGACGAATATGACGTTCCGCTGGACAAGGCATATCAGGATGGCTATTATACGCAAATGGTGAACCTGATCCGGTCATTGTTTGGGCAAACATTGAAAACAAATCCAAATCTTTATTTTGCGGTGATCACAGGCTGTCTGAGAATTGGAAAGGAGAGTATTTTTACCGGACTGAACAATTTCAAGGTGCGGACGATTTCGGATGCCGACTGTGCGGCATATTTTGGCTTCACGGATCAGGAGGTCAGGGAAATGCTGCGGTATTACGGAGTGGAGGAACGATTCGCGGACCTGAAGGAATGGTATGACGGCTATCGGTTTGGCAATGTAGAGGTGTATTGTCCATGGGACGTCATCAATCAGTGTGACAAGCTGCGGATAAAGGCGGATTTGCCTATGGAATCCCATTGGGCAAACAGCAGCAGTAATGCCATCATTCAGGACATCATCGAAGAGGCATCCGAGACGACAAAGGCGGAGATCGAGGTACTGATTTCCGGGGAAAGAGTGGAAAAGAGATTGATTCCGGAGCTGACATATACGGACCTTGACAATCAGGATGTCGGAATTCGGGAGACCTATTTGTGGAGTGTGCTTTTTGCGGCAGGTTATCTGACTGATGCAGCAGAGCCGGTTGGAGAATTGCACAGGCTGGTTATTCCCAACCGGGAGGTGCGGGGCATTTATGAAACGAAGCTGCGTTCCTGGTTTAAAAAGAGAGTGACCGGACATGCGACGGAATGGAAAGCGCTTTGCGTGGCGCTCCAGAGTGGGGACGCTGCAGCGGTACAGAGCTATATGAATGCATTTATGGCCGGTTCGATCAGCATCCGGGATACCTGCTTAAGAAAAGGCATGAAAGAAAACTTTTATCATGGCATGCTGCTGGGGCTTTTGGGGGCACAGGAAAGCTGGGTGGTCAGGTCCAATGCGGAAACCGGGGACGGCTATACGGATATTCAAATTGTGGTTCCAGCCAGGAATACGGGGTGTATCATTGAGGTGAAGTATGCAGAAAACGGCACATTTGACGCTGCCTGCAGGGAGGCGCTGCGGCAAATTGCAGAGCGAGAGTATGCGGCAGCATTACAGCGGGAAGGAATGAAAGTGATTTATCAGTATGGAATTGCCTGCTATAAAAAGAGCTGCAGGGTTGTGTGCGTGATGGTGTGATCATGAAAATATAATATGTTTACCTGGGCAGCCGGGGACGTGCTCCACCCGTTTTGAGTCTTGCAAAAGGGGTGGTATTTATGGGAATCAAAATTGAGGATTAATTTTCTTGAAATCCTGACGATAATGTAGTATGATGGTGTTGCTTTGGCAAAGCCGGGCAGGATATCAAGAGCGATGCAAAGGTGGAAATGATGAGAAAGGCGCAGAAGAAGCAGGCGGAGGACTTTTTAGAGGTACTTTCGCAGGCGCATGACGAGATAAAAAGATCCATGGAAAAGAACGGTATCCCGACGGCGCTGCGGCTTCTGGGCGAATGCCAGGAAGGGGCGGTCAGCCTGGGCACTCTGATCGAACAGTCGGAGGGCGAGGGCTTTGTGACGGTTTCCCTGCTGGAGGACTATTGTGAGCGGCTTTATGAGCTACATACCGCTTTGGCAGAGGGGCAGAGAGTCAATACAGGTAAGGCGTATAAGATGCTGCGCCAGTCTCTAATCCGGATTGAGAACAGCGTGCGCAATGACATTCCGGCGCGGATAGAAGCCGTGTTTCTTCCTTATAAAGCATCCATGTGGGACAGCCTGGAGAGCGTATGGCGGGCGGCGGATGCGGATCCGGATTGCGACGCTTATGTGATTCCGATTCCATATTATGATAAGAACCCGGACGGTTCCTTAAAGACGATGCATTATGAAGGGGACGAATATCCGAAGGATGTGCCAGTAACGCGATATGAGGACTACGATTTCGAGAAACGTAGACCGGATATGATTTTTATACATAATCCATATGATAATATGAATTACGTGACAAGCGTACCGGCATTCTTTTATGCGGAGAACCTCAAAAAATTTACCGATAAATTGGTGTATATACCATATTTTATATTGGGTGAGGTCGATCCGGAGGAGGAAGAAGCGGTAAAGGGTATCGAGCATTTTATCACCACACCGGGCGTCATCCATGCGGATCAGGTGATCGTGCAGTCGGAGGATATGCGTAAAATCTATATCAACACGCTGGTTAAATATGCGGGTGAGGAGAGTCGGAAGGTCTGGGAGGATAAGATCCTGGGGCTGGGTTCGCCGAAGGTGGATAAGGTTTTGAGCACCCGGAAGGAAGATTTGGAGATTCCGGCGGAGTGGCTTTCCGTGATTGAGAAGCCGGATGGAAGCTGGAAGAAGATCATTTTCTATAATACCAGTGTGGGCGCGCTCTTAAAGTCTGGGGAGCAGATGCTTGACAAGATGGAGGATGTGTTTCGGATTTTCTATGAGAACCGGGATGAGGTGGCGCTTTTGTGGAGACCGCATCCGTTGATTCAGGCAACGATTGAATCCATGCGGCCGCAGCTTTGGGAGAGGTATCGGGAGATTGTGAGAAGATACCGGCTGGAGGACTGGGGGATTTATGATGATACGGCGGATATGGACCGGGCGGTGGTGCTGTCGGATGGGTATTATGGGGATTGGAGTTCGATTGTGATGCTGTATCAGGAGACGGGGAAGCCGGTGATGATACAGGATGCAGAGAATACAAAAAAGTAGAAATTATGTTTGCAAGGAGATGAGGCAATGAAGAAAAAAAGTATATATGTTACAAGATCTTCAATGCCTCCATATGAAGAATACATAAAGGCAATAAAACCATTGTGGGATTCTCACTGGCTTACTAATATGGGGAAATATCATAAGGAATTAGAGGAACAGTTAAAGGATTATTTAGCTGTTCCTGAATTGTCGCTAATGGTAAATGGTCATATGGCATTAGAATTAGCAATTCAGGCATTTGGATTTCCTGATGGGGCAGAGGTTATTACGACTCCATTTACTTTTATTTCTACTACGCATGCAATTGTCAGAAATCATTTAAAACCTGTATTTTGCGATGTGAAATTAAATGATGGGACAATAGATGCGGATAAAATTGAAGACTTGGTAACAGAAAAGACGGTGGCTATTATTCCGGTACATGTGTATGGAAATGTATGTGATGTAGAAAAAATTCAAGAAATTGCTGATAAGTATAGTCTTAAGGTTATATATGATGCAGCGCATGCTTTTGCGGTAAAATATAAAGGAAAAGGGATCGGAACATATGGTGATGTGTCTGTTTTCAGCTTTCATGCAACGAAAATATTTAATACAATAGAAGGTGGCGCGGTTTCATTTTCTGATCATAAGATGTATGAAAAACTGTATAATTTAAAAAATTTTGGAATTCGAGGCGAAGAGCTGGTTACAGAGGTGGGCGCAAATGCGAAAATGAATGAGTTTGCGGCGATTATGGGATTATGCAATTTAAAGTATATTGAGCATTCATTAGAAGAACGAAAGAGAAGGTATGATTATTATAAAGAAAAGCTGATGAATATAGATGGCATATGTTTATTGGAAAGTGCGACAGAATCTGATAGAAATTATGCATATTTGCCTGTATTAGTCGGGAGAGAGTACAAAAGAAGCAGAAATGAATTATATGATTTATTAAAAGTGCATGGTATATGTTCTAGAAAATATTTTTATCCTTTAACATCGGATCAGGCATGCTTTAAGAACAAGTATAAAAATGTAAAGTTAGAGAATGCACGAAAATTGGCAGATAATATATTGGCGTTTCCACTATACGAAGAGTTGGATTTTGGCGATATAGATTCAATAATTTCGTATATAAGATGAGAGACCTGGTTGTTATGATGAGAGAAAAATTATTAGGCGAGGTATTCATGAACGATTTAGCAGGGAAAAAATTGCTGGTTTTGGGAGCAAATGCAGAGACGGTTCCACTTGTGGACGTGGCAAATAGCATGGGCATTAAAACATTAGTGACTAGTAATGTGCAAAATGATGCCGCTAAAAAAGTGGCGTGGAAAAGTTATGATGTGGATGGAATGGATGTGGCAGGGGTTATAGCACTTGCCAGAAATGAAAAGGTTGATGGTATTATTGTGGGAGTTGCGGATATCCTGGTACCTTCTTACTGCAAGATTTGTGGTGCTTTGGATATGCCTTGTTATGCTACGCAGGAAATTGTAGATGTTTTTTCTTATAAAGATGTATTTAAGGCAACGTGTGAAAGATTTGGCATTCATGGAATTCCAGAGTATTATCTGGATGAAACAATGGAATCTGCAGATGTTGCCCAGATTGCATATCCTGTGATGATAAAGCCGGTTGATAGTTGCAGTGGTATCGGAATGACCGTTTGCTACAATGAAAAAGAATTGAAGTATGGTATTCAAAAAGCATTGGATGCATCAAGGAAGAAAAGATTTATTGTTGAAAGGTACATGCAATGTGATGATATGGGAATATATTATACGTTTAAAGATGGAGAGTGTAGTGCATCATGTGTATATGATAGATATACAACAGATGAGCAAAAAGGCGTGAGTCGAGTATGTTTGGGAGGGATATATCCTTCAAAGCATATTGATGAATATTTTAAAAGAATGCATGAAAATGCATTGCGAATGTTTAAAAGTATAGGGATCAAGAACGGTGTCTTAATGCTATCTGCATTTTATGAAAATGGAGAATTCTACGTATATGATACAGGGTTTAGACTGCAAGGCGAAGCTCCTCATTTACTAATGCAAGCAATACATGGATTTGATCAAAGAGAAATGCTGATCAGGTTTGCTTTGACAGGGACAGAGGGAAATGTAAATTTACAAAAAGAGGATGATCCATATTTTAGAGGCAAATGGGCGGCAACTTTGTGGTTTTTACTGAAGAGAGGAAGGATTAAAAAGATTATCGGGTTGGAAACAGCAAAGAGCGATACATGCATTATAGCCAATGTGCAAAGGCTGTATGAAGGGGATAGTATCAGGGACGAATGGATAGGAACAGAAAAGCAGGTTTTGACAAGATTATATTTTGTTTGTAATTCAAAGCAGGAGTTAGAAAAAAAATTGAATTTTTATGAAAACAGTGTGGATGTATTGGATGAAAATGATGATTCAATGCTGTTGCGTGGATTTGATGTGTCCACCGCGTTGAGGACATCTTATCATGGATGAAAAAAAGTTGAAGGGTAAAGTTATTGTAATATCTGGCGGAACCAAAGGCGTTGGAAGGGCTGCAGCAGAGGAATTTGCAAGACAGGGGGCCAGAATAGTAGTTGGAGGACGAGATAGAAATGCTGCATTAGGAGTTCTCCGTATGGCAAAAATTTATAAAAGCGAAGGAATTTTTGTGTATACGGATCTTGAAAAAGTGAATGATTGTAAAAAACTTTTTGAGGACGCATATTCAACATTCGGGAGAATAGATGGTTTTTTTAATTATGCAGGAATTACTCCGATATCTCCGCTGGATGCTTGTGATGAAGTAACCTTTGATAGAATAATGGATATTAATTTTAAAGCGTGTTTTTTTTGTTGCCAGCAGGCAATTTTATATATGAGAAAAAATGGCGGGGGATCTATAGTGTTTGCCGGTTCTGCGCATGCATGGGGAGGGCAAAAAGATAGAGCGGCATACGCATGTTCAAAGGGAGTTTTATTGACTTTGATGGAGCATATTGCGCATAATTATGCAGCAGAGTTCATTCGATGCAATTATTTGACATTGGGGTGGACGCCAACAGAGGGAGAAGTGATGCTTAGAAAATCACAGGGAGAATCAGAAGCTAAACTCCGAAAAAGGGCAGCAGCTATTTTGCCTATGGGGAGAATGTTGGAGCGAACAGATTATTTGGATGCATTGGTTTTTATGATGTCGGATGCTTCGGCAATGATGACGGGAAGTATTTTTAAGATAACGGCAGGGGAATATATATGAATTTAGAAGAAAAAAGAGAAGATTATATGCAGTATTTGCATATACCGATAAGAAAAGACAGGAAACCACTTCATGAATTATTGCCATTAGATCAACCATTAAGAGTACTGATTGATCCGTGCGATATTTGTAATTTCAAATGTGAGTTTTGCTTTCAAAGTAAAGAAAAATTTATTGGGTGCAAAATGTCAATGGAAGTGTTTGATGTCATTGTCAGGCAATTAGTGGAATTTAAAAATCCTATTAATGTAATACATATGTATGGGCTTGGGGAACCTTTGATTAATGAAAATTTGCCAGCCTTTATATCAAAATTGAAAGAAAAGCATGTGGCTAAGGAAGTAGCCATAACAACAAATGGAAGTCTGCTGACGAAGGAATTATCTAATAAATTAATTTGTTCAGGATTAGACAGGTTATCAATTTCTTTGAATGGGATTAAGGATGAACATTTTAAGAAAACTGCAGGAGTTAACCTGAATTTTGATAAATTATATGAGCAAATTCAATATTTTTATAGCAACAGAGGAAAATGTCATTTGCATGTGAAAATTAATGGCGAGTGTTATGAGGAGAATGAAAAGGAAGAATTTGTCTATTTATTTAAGGATTGTACGGATTCGATAAACATAGATCATGTTGTTAATGTGTGGCCGGGATTAGAAGTGTCAAAGAGTACAAACCTGAGAATGTACGATTATGATCTTTCAAATTTAAAAAATCTGAATGAAGATAGAAAAGCAGTATGTCCATTAATGTTTTATGAATTATTAATTCACAGTGATGGGACGGTAAGTCCATGTGCAGTTGATTATAATTACAAAAATGAAAATTTGGGAAATATAATGGATAGATCGATAAAAGAGATATGGAACGGGGAAAAGCTCTTGGAAATAAGAAGACAAGCGCTTAGAGGAGAGACGATATCTTATAAGGTGTGTCAAAAGTGCCAATACACGGAGTGTGCTGCGACGGTCAATATAACACATAAACGGGATGAATTGATAAAAAGATACTAATTGTATTGCAAAGGAATGCAAAAAAATGAAAATTGGTCTGACGGGCGGAACAGGTTTTATTGGACAATATTTGATCAGGGATTATGGAAATCAAATGGAATTTATTGTTCCAACACGGAAAAATGAGTTTAGTAGGCTTGAAAAGGGAGCTCAATATATCACTTCAGATTATAGCAAAGAGGATTTTAAACGTATATTTGCGAAATGTGATGCTGTAGTTCATTTGGGAAGTTATGTGATGCATGGAATGTGCTATGAGCTGGATGTTGATATATATTTGGAAAATGTGAGAACAAGTAGTAATCTTTTTGAGGCATGTAGGGAATTAAATATAAAGAATATAATAAATGCATCCTCAATGGCGGTTTATGACCAAATAGATGAAATTCCAATGAAAGAATCAGCACCATGTCAGCCCAATAGTGTATATGGAATAATGAAGATTCCGGTAGAAAAATTGGCAGAACTTTATAATCGTAGATATGGATTGAAAATAAAAAATTTTCGATTTGCTCAAGGAATCGGAGTTCAGGCCCATATGGAACTAAGACAATTTTGGACTATATTACTAAAAAATTCGGTTGAGGGAATTCCGATTCCACTTTATGGAAAAGGAAGAACAGGAAGAGATATTATATATGTTAAGGACATGACGGCGGCTATAATAGCCGGGTTATGTTCTCCATTGGTTAGTGGATGTTTTAATATTGGAACAGGTCATATATGTTCAAATAGAGAAATTGCGGAAGCGTATTGTAATATATTTGGTAATGCAGCAGGGATTATTTATTTAGAAAATCAAGAGGAGAATGGTATCAGAACCTGTATGGATTGCCAGAAAGCGAAAAGGGAACTTGGATTTTCACCAAAATATAATGTAATGCAGATGGTTCAAGACATAAAAAATGAATATGAAAAATATGTGGAAGAAGGAACTTGTGTCAGTTTCTATTGAATAGAAAAGTATTTTACAGGGAGGAAAGAACGGTGGATTTCAGAAAGATTGAAATAAATGGCAATGGTGATCTGGAGACAATAATGAGACTGAAAAAATCGCCGCGAAAAGTATATATTTATGGTTGTGCAGCACAGGCAGAAATGCTTTTTAGTTATTTAGAAAAGCATGAAATAAGAGTGGAAGGGTTTTTGGTTGATCATAACTTTTATCATAAGAATACCTATATGTGTGATAGAGAAATTTATGATATAGATAGTTGTATAAATGAGGTGGAAAATTACGACATAGTTATAGGATTTTGCGAAGTCAACAAAACCAGATTTTTGTTAAGTAACAGGAAAATAGTAAGAGGAAATTATTATTTGATATGGGAACATGATTTTGGGTATGTTTGGGATAGGGACTATTTTGAAAATCATAACGCTGAGTTGTCAAGGATTTATGATGAGCTTGCGGATGAAAAGTCTAGAAATATTTTAAGAGGATTAGCTTTTTCTAAACTTAACCATAGGATGGGGAATTTATTAGATTTGGCAGATAATAATCAATATTATAATGAATTAACATATGAGTTGGATTCGAGTAATGAAGTGTATATTGATTGTGGTGCATTTAATGGAGATACTATTTTAAAATATAATTTGTTTACTGATGGAAAGTATAAGAAAATATATGCATTTGAACCTGGCGAGGATAACAGAGGAATTTTAGAAAAGAATGTGCAGGGACTTCATGATATTGAAGTTATACCAAAGGGAGTATGGAGTGAAGAAAAAAAGAAAAGATTTGATTCTAACGGTTCATCATCTTGTATATCGGAAGTGGGAAACAGCGAGGTTGAGCTAATAGCAATAGATGATATTGTTGGGAAAGACAAGGTTACATTTATCAAGATGGATATAGAGGGCAGTGAATTAGAAGCATTAAGAGGAGCACAATCTACGATACAGAGAGATATGCCTAAATTAGCGATTTGTTGTTATCATAAGGCGAATGATATTATTGACTTATACACTTATATAAAATCATTTTGTACAAAGGATATACAATATAAATTTTATTTAAGACATCATTCTAATTGTGCGTATGAAACGGTTCTATATGCGATTCCGTACCGGCAAAAATATGGGACGATGGACAAAGAATAATTATTTATGGTTGTGGGTATGACGGAAAACTTACGAAAGCGTGCTGGAATTGTGTGGATACTCAATTACATTGAATTTGTAGAAATTGGAATTTATGGAATACAAAAAAAGAAGATTTAGTGGTGGTTTCTCCAGATGAGTTGAACGGAAAATACTATACTTAAAATGAATGCAAATGATAGGTTATTCATTAGACAATATTTTCTTGTATTTTGGAGACGGTACTATATGTTGCCATATAGTATCATGATAGAAAGAAAAAAACACTATTTTCACGAAGAAAGTGTGAAAGGTAATATAAACAGGGATGGAAAAAGATTTTTTTTTATTTTCAAATTGTACTCTCTTGAACAATAATATATTTTTTTTCGATTCGCAAAGTGGATTGCCTGCCAGAATGAATCCTGATACAGGTGATGTTTGCTTTTATAACATATTGGAAGGATTCCTTATAAAATCTGGAGATGCAGTAGATTATGTACAGGCATTCAATAATAGAATATATGCATTGGAAATGTCAGGAAGCAATATATTGATTATTAATTTTGAAAATAATAAATGCCAATATGTACCATTGAACTGCAATAACAAAGCATGGAGTAATTTTGTGGCTTTTGAAAGATATGATTTTAAATTTTATATATTTCCTAAATATGAAAATAAAATTGTCAAATGTGATACACATAATAATAGTATTACGGAAATATCAAATTATTTATATACTTTTACAGAGATACAATGTGCATGTCGAAATGAAAATCAGGTATGGTTAATACCAAAGAATATGAAGCAGATAGTTCTATTTGACTTACAAACGAATAAAGCTAAATATTTTGAAATAAGTAGAGTTTTGGAAGATTGTGTTGATGCAGTTGCTGTAGGTGAAGTTATTTACATATTGAATATATATGGAATTATTTATAAATGGAATACTAAAAATGAAGAATTGCAGGAATTAGTTTATATGGAAACAGATCATGTACAATGTGAAACTATGCACCGAATTATTTATGCGGGGAATCTGTTGATATTATTTCCTGCTTTGGGAGAGGATATTAAAATTTTAAATTTATCAACAAATGAAAAAGAGATATATCGGGATTATCCTCAAGATTTTTTGTATCATGAACTTCGATGGTCAAAATATTATGGATATTGTGAGGATGAAAAATATTACTATCTAGCTATGAGATCAAGTAATTATTTGCTAAGAATTCGTAAATCAGATGGAAAATTCTTTTGGGTGAAGTATAATTTTTTTGATTGGTTGACAAGGCAAAGAATAAGAGAGGAGTTGATAAGAAACAAAATAGAGATGAGTTTAGAGAAAGGGAATAATATATTCTATGAGAACGAAATGAGTATTTTGAATTTACTAAAATTTAAGTTAAAAAGAAATTGCAATAATGATGTATTTCATGTTGGAAAAAGAATATATGAAAGAATGTTATAAAGTTGTGAGGTGCTTGCTATGTATAAGGTTATAATATGGGGAACCGGAGAAATATACAATCGGTATATTAACAGTTTAAAATTGCAGGAAAAGTCAGGTCACATTGAAGTGGTGGGTATTACGGATAGAGATGGATTTTATAAATACTTAGATGGTTATAAGTTTATAGAAAAAGATCAAATTGACGTGAAAGAGATAGATTATGTTATTGTCGCAACAGAGACTTATTGTGATGAAGTGATAGCAACTGCACAGAAACTGGGATTTGGAAGAGAATGTATATTCCCAATTCGCGTTTTTTCAATGCCATGTTTTAATTTTGAAAAATATGTTGAACTTGTTCATTCACATATTTCTATTTTTGCAAATGATTGCTGGGGAGGATTGACATATCATTCTTTGGCGTTGCAGTTCAGGTCTCCACTAATAAATATGTTTGAATCTGATGAAGATTATCTTAAATTGTTATCTGATCTGAAATATTATTTTAGTTTAAAATTGCAATTTGATAGATGGGGATATGAAAGTAATGGTGTAGCATACCCTGTATGCAGGTTAGATGATATTTATTTATATTTTAATCACTATAAAACGATGCAGGAAATTGAGAACAAGTGGTACGATAGGATTAATCGTATTAATTATGATAATTTATTTATTATGATGTTTACAGAAAATCCTTCTTCATTGGACGTTTTTTCACGTTTAAACTTTAAAAAAAAAGTCTGTTTTGTTCCATTTGAAAGTTCATGTAGATGTGCATGTACGCTTGAAATTGCAAATCGAAAAAAAGAGTTGCCATTTTGGAGACTTGTGAATGGAATACCCGTAGGGGAATATAATGATTATGATATTCTTTCACTCCTAAATGATGGTGAAGGATATCATGCGAGAACTACTGTTTGTAAAGGAGAGCAAAAAGTAGATGAGAGATAAGCCAAAAGTATCAATTTGGTGTCCTGTTTATAATCAGGAAAAGTATATTCAAAATGCGATTGAAGGTTTTTTAATGCAGAAAGTTGATTTTAGCTACGAAATCGTTATTCATGATGATGCATCGACAGATGACACAGTTGCTATTTTAAAAGAATACGAAAAAAAATATCCTCAGTTAATTCGCATTTTATATGAGAGTGAGAATCAATACAGTAAACATAAGTACCCATGTTTTTATTCTGTGACTATGATGCGCAAAGAATTGCGGGGAGATTATGTTGCAATGTGCGAAGGGGATGATTATTGGACTGATCCAGATAAGTTACAAATACAGGTAGACTATATGGAAAAACATCCAGAATGTGTTATGACAGGACATGATGCAGAAATGCTGAATTGTAAAACAGGAGAAAGAAAAAGGCTTAAATTGTGTCAAAGTGAGCGTGATGTATCGGCAAGTGGAGTTATATGCGGTAATGAGGATATGGTCACTGGAAGCATAGTTTACAGGCGTGAAATTTTAGATATGGATGGCTTTTTTCTTGATGTATGTGTTGGAGATTTTCCTTTGAAATTATATAGCTTGACGAAAGGAAAAGTACATTATTTTGACAGGATGATGTCTGTATATAGGTATTTGAGTCAGGGTTCATGGTCCAGTAATCAATTGGTGGATACTCAGAGTTATATGATTCGTTGGATGAATGAATTTGTTTTTTTGGAAAGATACAATAAATATACAGATGGGAAGTGTAGCATAGCGATTAGGAAACTATTGAATGAGAAAATGAATCAATTACCCTATGAGTTTTCACAATTATCTATGGGGCAATTTCAACACTTATGTGAAAAGTGTGACAGAGATATGGATTATGAAGCACATAAATACTATGAAGTTTTGTTACATGCTTTTAGGCAGTATCATGATGAAGCTTATTTAAGCGATGAGGTAATGGGTTTTTTACAAAGTAGTAAAAAGATATTCATCTGGGGAGCAGGAACATATGGCAAGTTACTTGCTGAACAATTAAAAAATAATTCTATGGAATTTGAAGGTTTTATAGTTTCAGAAGATCAGGATAATCCAGAAATATGCAAAGGAAAAATAGTTTGGAAATGGAATAATCTGCCTTTTGAAAAGACGGAAATAGGAATAATGGTTGCGGTGAATTTAAGCGCTGGAATACAAATATGTGAAACTATATATAAAAATGGAATAAAGGATTATATTTATCCATTTAGAGTTAGTTGCGATGGATTGATAAATTATTGAATGTTGAGGTTTTTGCAACGATGAAATCAAGAGGTTAATGTTGAAGATTGTAATAATAGGTGGGGTATTTGCAAATAGCATTATAAGAAATACAGTGGAAAGTTTAGATGTTAACTGATATATTGGGTGGATTTTGAGATTGTGTAATATAGGGAGATAATTAGAGAGACAATGAAAAAAAATATAGCTATAATTATTTCCTCTTTAAATGGTGGAGGAGCTGAAAGAATAGCCGGGTTATTATCTAAAGAACTGGTTAAATATTTCAATGTATATCTCTTTTTGCTAAATATAGAAAATATTATGTATGAATATGGCGGGCAAATTGTAGATATAGGGTGCTCAGGACCTTTTTATGAGTATGAAATTGCTGCTAATAAAAAGAAATATCATATTGATTATGCAATAAGCTTTTTAGAAATGTTGAATTTTGCGAATATAAGAACCAAAGGCACGGAGAGTGTTTTGGTTTCAGAAAGATGCGTTCAGTCGCAAATTGTGCCGCCCTTTTCGGGGGAAACTTTGCAGATTGAAAGGTACTATGCGTATGCAGATAAGATTATAGCATGCTCCGAAGGGGTAAAGTTTGATTTAGAGCATAATTACAATATCAATGGAAATATAACAACAATATATAATTTTATTGATAAGGAAAATGTTATTTTGAAAGCGAGGGAAAAATTTCCTGCAGAAGCAGAGGCGTTTTTGGATGGAGCTGAATATTTCTTGAATGTCGGAAGGCTTCATCCGCAGAAAAACCAGAAGAGACTTATTTTACAGTTTTTTTATTTTCATATGAAATACCCATCTGTCAAATTAATCATCCTTGGAAGTGGAAAATTGGAGACGGCATTAAAGAGCTATATTTCAGAGCTTGGAATGGATTCTTTCGTGAAAATTGTGTCTTACACAAAAAATCCGTTTAAATATATGGTGCGCGCGAAAGCGCTTATTCTTTCAAGCCATTACGAAGGGCTTCCCAATGCTGTATTGGAGGCCATGACATTAGGGTGCCCTGTGATTGCGGTTGACTGTCTGGCTGGTCCAAGAGAGCTTTTAAAAGGCGAAGTTGATTATGAAAAAACCTTAAGGAAATTGGAAGTGTGCAGTCGGGGAATACTGGTTTGTGATGATAAATCTGAAGATGATGGAACTACGCGATATATGATGGCTGCAATGGAAATGTTGTATTCTTCTGAGCATTTGGTTAGTACATTCAGGCGGAATGAATTGAAGTATATGGAGCAATACACAAATCAGGAAATTCTGAATGCTTGGCTTAGAGTAATTAATGAATGCGAACAGAAAAAAATGCAAAGTGTTCTGGCAAAGGAAGAAATTATTTTAGAAACGGCGAAGTACATTGTTATTTATGGCGCAGGTCTGGTAGGAAAAGGTGTATATCGCAGTTTGTCAAAGTACTACAAAATTGATTGTTTTGTAGTGAGCAGAAGAATGGAAGAACAGGAGTGTATGGGTGTTCCTGTTAAAGAAATAGTTGAATTACAATATCCATTGGAAGATACGGCGGTTATTATTGGTGTTGGATATGAATCGCAAACTGATGTAATTAATACATTACAGAAATTTGGGTATGATAAGATAGTATTTCCGTATATTGATTTGTAAATAATTATGCAAAAAGAATGTGAGGAGAAGATGATGAAAGAGTGTATGTTGAATGAAGTTTTACATGAATGTAAAAGGGCGGAGAAAATATTTATTGTGGGTGCCGGAAATACCGGAAGGGAATTGGAAAAAATTCTGAAAAGGCAGAAGCAGAAGGTGGAGGAATTTTGGGACAATAATCCTGAAAAAGAAGGGACAGAAGTTGATACTGTTAAAATATATAAACCATATAGATGTTGTGAAGAAAACAGTTTATATATTATTGCAGTAAATGACGCAATAATAAAAGAAGAATTATATATGCAGCTTCTTGATCTGGGAATTAATCTGAAAGACATTATTTCATATATTGATTTGCCAAATCCGGAATATGTGAAAGAGTTAGATGAAATCAGGTATCAGGATGCTATCGAAAGCTTGTATTTAAAAAGCTTTGGAAGGGTATTAAATTTAGAGAATCCATTGACATATAATGAAAAGATCAATTGGGAAAAATTAAACATTAAGGATCCGGTTAGAACCCGGCTTGCAGACAAGGTGGAAGTAAGAAAGTGGGTTAAAGAGCAGATTGGAGAAAACCATCTTACAAAGTGGTATGGTGTCTGGAATGATGCAAAAGAGATTGATTTTGAAAAGCTACCTAACGCATTCGTATTAAAGGCGAATAATGGAAGCGGAAGAAATATTCTTGTTAAAGATAAAAGTAAAATGGATGTTCACGCAGTTATAAATCAATTGAATGAATGGATGGAGCAAAATTATGCGTTTACTGCATTGGAGCTTCATTATAAAGACATTCCGCCTAGAATTTTATGTGAGGAATATTTAGATGAGTTAGCGGAAACAGTATATGACTATAATATATATTGCTTTCATGGTGAACCTAAATATATATGGTGTATAAAAGGTAGCCATCGTCCAGGCTGTCAGGCTTCTTTTTACAGCTTGGATTGGGAAATGCAACCATTTTCTTACGGATATCCAAAGGATGAGGAAAAGGCTCCAAGGCCGGATAAACTGGAAGAAATGTTGGCTTTAAGCCGTAAATTGTGCAAACAGTTCAAGCATGTAAGAGTTGATTGGTATAATATGCCGGATGGAAGGGTATTGTTTGGGGAGATGACATTTGCTACATGGGCAGGGTTGAGCAGATTTCAGCCAGAAGATTATGATTTGGAGTTTGGAAAACTTATGGAATAATGTAGTATATCAAATTTTAGGCGGTGGAGAAGAAATATGGGGCAAAGTCAGATAAGAGTTATTTTTTTTGGAGCAGGCGCTAAAGCTGAAATTGTATGGGAGCAGCTTTTAGATAGTCCCTTTTTCAATGATAGCTATATAGCCTTTTCGGATAACAATAAACAATTGTGGGGAAGAAGTTTTCATTCTTTTAGGATAATCCCACCCTATGAAGTAAACCAGTATAGTGCAGATTTGTTTGTTGTTACCAGCATTTATGTGAATGAAATAAAGAAACAGCTTATAGGTGAGCTGGGAATCCCCAGTGAGAGGATTTTTACATTTGAAGAATATAAAAGAAGCTGTTATGTGAAATGGATATATGATGAAAGATATCAAGCATCAAAAAATGTAAACAATAGTTTTCATACGGATAAAGCAATTATATATACCGCAATTACAGGAGATTACGATTATCTGAAAGAGCCATTGTTGGTCAATGAAGACTGTGAATATATATGTTTTACAAATAACAAAAAACTTAAATCGGATATTTGGAATATAGAATATATCAGGGATGATGAGCTGGATAATATGATGCTGGCAAAGAAAGTAAAATTGTTTCCTGATTTGTATTTTAAGGAGTATGAGACAAGTATTTGGATCGATGGGAAAATTCAAATATGTGATGATTTAATAGGATATGTAAAAAAATTTGGCAGGAATCAACCGATTTTATCGTTCCCCCACCATGAGAGAAAATGTATCTATGAGGAAGCCGGAGCCTGTTTATACTTACATATTGGACATAAACTGGAAATTGTTAAACAAATAAGTGACTATTATTCTATGGGATATCCGATCAATAATGGATTATATGAAATGGGATGTATTGTCCGTCAGCATAATAATGAACTGGTAAAAAGGGTGATGCGCGAATGGTGGAAGGAATTGGAACTATATTCTTATAGGGATCAAATTAGCTTTCCAGTGGTTTGTTGGAAAAATGATTTTCTGCCGGATATTTGTAGTTTAGATATTTATAAAAACAATTGGCTGAAGCCACATCCTCATAATAAAAACAGAAAAGTCAGAGCGTAAATGACGTTGCTATTGATATATGTAAAAATATAGGAGAAAACGTGTGAAGCGTCTATGTATTTATCTCATTTACGATACAGAAAATGTTGTAGATGATTACATCGGCTATATACTACGCGAATTGCGAAAGATAGCAGATAAGCTGCTGGTGGTATGTAATTTTCCATCTATTGAGCAAGGAATCCAAAATGTTCTACCATACGCAGACCGGATATATTACAGAGAAAACAAAGGCTATGATGCAGGAGCGTATAAAGATGCTTTATGTAATTTAATTGGGTGGAAAGAGATTGAAAATTATGAAGAGTTGCTCCTCATAAACGACTCCTTTTTTGGCCCTTTTGCACCACTGAAAGAAATTATTACTCGAATGGAAAACAGGCAGGATGATTTCTGGGGACTGACTATGCATGGCGGTACGGGAGAAGGTGGAATACCGGAACATATTCAGACTTTCTTTACTGCGGTGCAAAGCAGGATGCTGCACAGCCAGGCATTTCGGCAGTACTGGGAAGAATTGCCTTATTTCAAAAACTTTGATGAAGTTGTGCGGATGCATGAAATGAAGTTTACCAAATATTTTGTGGAAGCCGGTTTTTCCTGCTCCGCCATGGCGGACACCGGGCATAATGATTCATTAGATAAGAGAAATAATTATTTGCAGTATGCATTGATATCCTGTGAATTGATAAAAAAAAGGAATTTCCCTTTCCTGAAAAAGCAGCAGTTTGGATACAATACGCTGAACATGCAAACGCAGGAGAATCTAAGGCAAGCGATTGACTATGTGGACCAGCACACAGATTATGACGTGAGGATGATATGGCACAATCTAATACGGACTATGTATATTCCAGACCTGCAGAGGTCACTTCATCTTCATTACATTTTAAGCAGTGAGGAAAAACCCTGTAAAGAGCATTCTGACATCATGATAGCTGTTTCGGCGGATTTTCTGAACGCCTGTGAATATACGATAGAGTATCTGGAACGGCTTCAGCATGCATGTAAGATAAGCGTTTATGCGGAGAATGATGAAATATGTGCTTTTTACCAAAGCAATGGTATTGCCTGCGTGAAAACGTCGTTGGATGTCTGCAAGGAGTTGGGGGCGTTGAAGAATTACCGATACGTCTGTTTTATCCACGATGAGGATATGTCATCAGAAGAACTCCCCAGCTGTATCCACAAATCACATTTCTTCCATATATGGGACAATCTGTTAAGAGACATTTATTTTGTGGAGCGTGTCTTGGAACGGTTTGAATCGGAGCCGGAGCTCGGTGTGCTGATGCCGCCACAGCCCAATTTTGCCCGATATTTTGGCGAATCAGGAAAGGGTTGGGATGGAGGGTATGAAAAATGCCGGGATATCGTGCAGAGAAAGAGATTAAAATGCCGATTGGCTTTCACGAAGCCGCCGCTTGGCATTGGAAATAACTGCTGGATGAGAGGGAAGCTTTTGAAACGTCTGGCCGGATGGGAGGATGTAAGCTTTACAAATATGCAATATCTCTGGGCATTCATTGCACAGGATCAGGGATATTATTCCGGTGCGCTGGAAAGCGCAGAGCATGCGTCACTGAATGCGGTGAACCAGCAGTACTATCTCAATGAAATATGCGATCTGGTCCGGCAAAAGTTCGGGGATTTTGATAGCTTTATAGAAATGAAAAAGCTTCTGTTTAAGGGAAGACTGGAAGCATTTTGTAGAAAGTATGCGAAATTGTATATTTATGGGACAGGGTATATGGCAAAGCAGTACAGGAACATGATACCGGCCGTTCAGGGGTATATTGTTTCAGACGGACAGCCTATAACAGAGAGCATGGATGGGCTTCCTGTTTTGCACTTGTCAAAGTTAGAATTTGATGAGGAAACGGGAGTGGTGGTTTGCGTAGAACAGAAGCTGCAGGAGCAGATTACCCCCATGTTGGATGCCAGAGGGTTACGCGATTATATTTGTATCTGATAGAAGGCCTGTAACAGTGTGCCATATTTATCGGGGGGATAAAGAATCGGCAGCTTTATTTGTGGATAATAAAAATGGAGGAAATTATGGAAAAAGTTGTTATTTTCGGAGCAGGTTATATTGGAAAAAAGTGCATTGATAATCCCGGCAGAGGGTTTGAGGTAGTTGCCGCCATAGACAATAACAGAAAGCTGTCCGGGATGGAAATTGTGCCTGGAATTCCGATTATAACAATAAACGAATATGCAGAAAAATACAGAGCCTTTGACATTGTGATTACGGTGCATGATTATCAGGATGTTATCGGTCAGTTACAGCAATGGAACATTAATAATTACCGGATAGCGGCAGAAATCTTCGCTGTGCCTGATGTTCCATACGATGCAGATATCAGCCATACAAACTGGGCGAAGTATTTATCAAAAATGTACAATAAAAAGGGGATGGAGATACTGGAAATTGGGGCGAGAAATGTAACAGGAAGAGTTTTGAGAGATTGCTTCAGTAATGCCAATTATACAGGATTTGATTATTATGCAGGGGAAAACGTTGATGTAGTTGGAGATGCGCATGAATTGAGTCGTTTTTTCAATAAAAAGTTCGATTTGATTTTCAGCAGTGCAGTTTTTGAACATTTGGCAATGCCATGGAAGGTATCCAGAGAAATTATTAAGCTGTTAAAGGTTGGAGGACATGTTTTTATTGAAACACACTATTCTTACTCGAGTCATGAAAGACCATGGCATTTTTTTCAGTTCAGCGAAAATGCTTTAGATGTTTTATTTCCGGAAAAATTCGGAATGTCCTGTATTAAGAAGGGGTGCTCGAATTTGTTAGAAGGCAGATTTTCTGCATATGCAGCTGAATACCTCAGGGGAAAGACAGTAGAGGGCTTATACTGCCATTCAGAGTATTTTGGGCAGAAGGTGAAAGAAGTGGAAGAGCTTTCTTGGGACAGTTTGAAATTGGAAGATGTAGTGAAAGCTACGGAGTATCCGAGACCAAAGTGGTGAGTTTCGTAAACAATAAAAAGGGTGGAAATGAAATGAAATATATTATTTATGGTACAAACAGAGTTGCCAAAGATTTCCTTTACATATTTGACAACATGGAAATCCTATACTTTACAGAATCCCGCCCGTCGCACGCGCACTTTCTGGGCTACCCCGTACACGATCTGAATTACGCCCTGCAGGATACCGCCTACGACCAGATCATCCTGTGCGATTTTGACAAAACAGAAAAGAGAGCCGTGCTGGAGCAGCAGAACCTGTCATACGGCAAGGACTTCATATATGAGGAAGACTTCTTCCCGCTTCTGGATGAAATCCGGATTCCAAACGATCGGCGGATCGCCGTATGGGGAACCGGTCTGGTGGCGAAAAAGCTTACAGACTATAACGAAACGTGGAAAACGGATTGTTATATTGACACCTATAAATCAGAGGAGCAGTTTTGCGGGATCAGGGTGGTGACACCGGACAAAATAGAGGAGTGGAAGGATTATTTCGTCATCATCGCGGTTGCGAAGGATCAGGAAATCCTGGATTATCTGCGTGCGCAGGGCCTGCGGGAAAAGACGGATTTTGCCAATTATCAGATGATCCTGGGAACGCCTTCTGCATTGCTTCGGCGGACTATTTTTGACAGGGCATATTACGATCTGGAATGTCGTACCATGTTAAACCATCTGGAAGTATTTTACAGAGGGAATACGCGGTGCTGCTGTACGACATTTGTGGAGCAGAATCTTGACAATGTGTTGGACAAGGATGTGGATGCGCTCTGGCATTCCAATTTGCATAAGGTGTTGTGCCTTTCAACGGAAAACAGGACATACACATTTTGTGATAAAAGCATGTGTCCGCTGTTTGTTGCTAAAAAGAACGGACAGGGGAAGGTGACGGACAGGCCGTATCGGAGCATGTCGGACAGGCCGGAGGTTCTGGCGGTCGGTTATGATTCTTCCTGCAATTTAAGCTGTGTATCCTGCCGGAAGGAGCTTCGGATCGCTACGGGGAAGGAGCTGGAGAATCTGAGCAGGATTACGCGGAAGTTGAAAGAGGAGTATTTGCCGGCATGCAGATTCTTGATTCTGGCGGGCGATGGGGAGGTATTTGCCAGTCGAACCTATCAGGAATTATATGAGGATGAGAACAGCAATGCAGAGTTCATCCGGCTTTTGTCAAACGGCACACTGTTTACCCCGGAAAGGTGGGAACGCTTTGCGCAGGGGAAAACCGGAAAAATCATGCTGACCGTTTCCATAGACGCGGCGACAAAGGATACCTATGAGCGGATACGGCGCAATGGAAATTTTGAACAGCTCCAGAAAAACATGGAATTTGCGGCATCCCTTCGCAAGGAGGGAAGGCTTCGCTATTTCCGGATGAATTTTGTAGTACAGGCGGAAAACTACAGGGAGATGGTTCCCTTTGTGAAATGGGGCGAAAGGCTGGGCGTGGACGAAGTGTTCTTTACAAAGATTCTCAACTGGGGAACCTATACGGAGGAAGAGTTTGCGCGCATAAGCATGATGGAAAAGGATGGCATTACGCCGAAAAAGGAGCTTAAGGAGGTTTTGGAGGATCCGGTGATGAGAAGCTCCTCCATCGCAGATTTGGGCACGATTCAATATTCCCACAGGGAGGACGAAACAGAGCTTGTAGAAAACTACTATATGTGGGAGCTTGAGAAACGGGGAGGAAAAATCTTTGTCTGAGGAACGGTATTTTCACGCGTATCTGATGCAGGGACATTGGCTGGAAGCGCTGTACCGGGGGCATCGGGCGTCGGAATATTTTACGGACCTGGGTTATAAGAGCATAGCCATCTACGGCATGGGAGACCTGGCGAACAGGCTGCTGGATGATTTGGCGGGCAGCGAGGTCCGGGTGTGCTATGGAATCGACCGGGACGCGGCGGGGACGGTGTGCGGCATGGAAAACGTCTATGGGCCGGAGGATAGGCTGCCCGGAGTCGATGTGATTGTTGTGACCCCGTTTTATGCCTTTGAAGCGATACGCAGAGAGCTGGAAAAGAAGGTCAGCTGTCCGATTGTCTCAATAGAAGAAGTGATTTGGAGTATTTGAAGGATGAAAACGCTCGCATTTTATTTGCCCCAGTTTCATGAAATACCGGAAAACAACGATGCCTGGGGGAACGGGTTCACGGAATGGGTGAACGTGAAAAAGGCAAAAAAATTCAGGGAAAGTCAGTATCAGCCGCGAAAGCCGCTGGATGATCATTATTATAATCTGCTCGATCCGGATACGATGCGGTGGCAGGCGGGGCTTGCCAATGAAGCGGGGATTTACGGATTCTGCTTTTACCATTACTGGTTCCATGGCCGTCTGGTGCTGGAAAAGCCGGTGCAGAATTTGCTGGTTGATCCGTCTGTGAAGCTGCGCTATTGCTTTGCCTGGGCGAATGAGCCGTGGACAAAAACCTGGCATGGCGCGGGCGGGGAAAAGGAGATTCTGATTCCCCAGACCTATGGCAAAGAAGAGGAGTGGGAAGCCCATTACCGCTATTTTTTGCCCTATTTTCAGGATGAGCGGTATGTGAAGGAAAACGGTTCCCCGATGCTGCTGGTTTACCGGCTGAGAAATATACCGGAATTTAATCAGATGATCCGGTATTGGAACAGGCGGGCGAGGCAGGATGGATTTGGCGGCGTGTATCTGGTGTCGATGAATGTGAGCAGCGAGCATGTTGCGATGAGCAGATGGGTGGATGCCTCTGTGGATTTTGAACCGAACGCGACAAAGTACAGGATGCGGGCGGAAAACAAAGAGCAGGAAGCCTTTTTGGACTATGATCAGATTTGTGAAAGCATGCTGGCAAGGCCTCACAAAAAGGCACATTTCAGGACGATGTTTGTCGATTATGACGATACGCCCAGAAGGGGAGAGCGGGGGATCTATACGGTGAATGCTTCACCGGAAAAATTTGAGGCTTATTTGCGCAGTTCCATTTCGCAAAGCGTGCGGGAGGGCAATGCATATCTGTTCCTGAACGCGTGGAACGAATGGGGAGAGGGAAATTATCTGGAACCGGACGAAAGATGGGGATATGCGTATTTAAAGAGCTTGTGCAATGTTTTGAGGGGGAAGGAATATGCCGAAAAAAGTGATATTCTGGGCGGCAGGCGCAAACGCGAAGAAATTTGTGGGATGCCTGCGGGAGGACGTTGAGATCGCCGCTTTCGTGGATAACGATGCGCTTCGATGGGGTGAAGCTTTTTGCGGCGCATGCATCATTTCGGCGGCGGACCTGGACCGGTATGCATATGACTATATTGTGGTCACGACGCCGGATTACGAAGGGATTTTACGCCAGCTGGCAAAGCGCGATATCGCCGACGACAGGATCATTACGCCCTTTGCGCCGGACAGGCGGGAAAGGAGCGGCTGGCGGGAGATTTTTCATGTGGGGGAGCTTCTGTACTATGTGCTGGAGCTGCGGATGAAAAATATGGGCTCTCTGCTGGAGAATATGCCCTATGAGATCAGTGCGGGGATGGAAAGGGCGCATCTGAAACGGCCGATTGTCAAATCGATCGATGAAACTCTGGAAAAGCTTCGGGAAGGATATTCGATGAGCCGTTACGGAGACGGCGAGCTGAACATGATTTTGGGCCGTCATTTTTCCACATTTCAGAAGCCGGACGGAAGGTTGATTCAGCGGCTTAAGGAAATTCTGAAAAGCGATTTGCAAAAGCACATGGTGTGCCTTCCGGATATTTTCGGCGACTTTATGAATATGAATGAAGAGCATCAGAATTGGTTTCGCAGGCATCTGGCGGATGGCGGCAGGGAATGTGATTATCATATTTTGTCAATGGAAAAGGAGTACTACAATACGTTTGTCACCCGTCCATACAAGGATTATGTGGACAAGCGCGGGGCGAAGGAGCGGTTTTTGGCGATCCGGGAAATATGGAGCGGCAGGAACATCACGATCATCGAAGGGGAAAAGACGAGGTTCGGCGTGGGCAATGACCTGATCAGTAACGCCCGGTCCTGCGAGCGGATTCTGGGACCTGCGGTGAACGCCTTTGACAAATATGACGAGCTGCTTTGGCAGGCAAAAAAGACGGATCCGGACCGGCTCATTCTGATCGCGCTGGGGCACACCGCAACTGTGCTGGCCTATGATCTGGCAAAGGCGGGCTTTTGCGCGTTGGATATCGGGCATCTGGATATCGAATATGAGTGGTTTTTGCGCGGGGTGGATGAGAAGATACCGATCACAGGCAAGTATGTGAATGAGGCGCCGCTGGGAAGGGATGTTCCGGTGCGCATATCCGATGAGAAATATAACAGCGAAATCAGGAAAGTGATCATATAAAATGGGAAAAATCCGGGTTTTACATATGACGCCGCCGGAAATCAACAACGGCGTGTACCAGTATTTGTTTAATCACATGAAATATATCGACCAGGATAGCTGCCAGTTTTCGTTCCTCACGAGAAACCGGACGGAGCTGATGAAAACGAAGGCGTATGAGGAATATCATTTTCCGATCTGGTCCTTTGAAAATACGCAGAGGGATAGCAGCGACGGGTTGCGCAGGGAGATCGTCAGGATTCTGGGAGAGGGGTTTGACGCGATTCATCTGCATACCAGTCTTTGGCGGGGATTTCTGATAGAGGAGATCGCGATGGAAATGGGCATTCCGCAGGTAATCGTGCATTCTCACAGCACTGGTGCGGATTTTGCGGCGGTAGAGGAGCGGGAAAAGGTCCTGGCGCTTCACGAGGCGTACAAAAAGCAGTTTACTGTAGAAAAGGCGACGGATTTCTGCGCATGCTCGCGTCTGGCGGGCAAATGGCTGTTTGGAGAACAGATTCCAAAGGAGCGGATCAGGATTTTGCCGAACGCGATCGAGACCTCGAAATACCGGTATGATCCGAAGGTGCGGGAGCGCATGCGGGACAGGCTGGGATTGCGGGACAGGCTGGTGATAGGGAATGTGGGAAGATATTCCTGGCAGAAAAATCAGGAGTTTTTAATCCGTGCCTTTGCCAGAGCGCGGCAAAAAAATGGCGGGTTGTTTTTGCTGCTGATCGGGCAGGGGGAACAAAAGGAGCGGCTGACCGGTCTGATCAAAGAGCTGGAGCTGGAAAAGCACGCGATGTGTCTGGATTGGCAGGAGCATGTGGAGGAATTTTTACAGGCGATGGATGTTTTCTGTCTGCCCTCCCGCTTTGAGGGGCTGTCCATCTGCGCGGTGGAGGCACAGGCGGCGGGGCTGCCCTGTTTTGTGTCTGACAGGCTGGCGGAGGAGACGAAAATAACCGGTCTGGTCGAGTTTTTGCCGCTTCGGGAGGAGGTCTGGGCACAGAAGCTTGCCGGGGCGGATATTTGCGGCGACAGAAAATGGATGGACGATGAGATTGCGGCACAGGGATATGAGATCAGGGACGCCGCAAAGCGGCTGTTGGAAATATACAGAGGAAAATAATGTTAATGCAGAGCTATGAATGGACACGGCAGGTATATATTTTCGGCGCGCAGTCGCGGGCGGGGACATTGAAGGGATATTTGCAGTTTTTATATCCGGATATCCGCATTTTGTCATTTCTTGTGGATGATATGGCGGAGAATGCTTTGGAGATAGAGGGAATCCCGGTGCGTCAGCTGGACGGAATAGAAGCGCTTGATCTTTCCTGCGATATTTTCATCGCCACGAAGGGCATGTACCATGAAGCGATCCGAAAACGCCTGGAGGACAGGGGCGCGACGCGTGTGATTCCTGTGACGGCAGAGCTTGACAATTTTTTCCGCAATGCCTATATGAGAAAATATTGCGAACAGGAAGGGCGCCCCTTTTGTAAAATCGGGGATTTGCCGGCAGAGCGTGCGGGTGCGGCGGTCTATATGGTGAAATCCATATATGATAAGCCGTTGCGGTCGAAATATGATAGCCCCGCTTATGAAAAAACGATTCAGGCAGGGGCGGCGCTGACAAAAGCCCGCCTGTTCCCGGGCGTCCTGACGGACTGCACAGGAGAACATATTTCGGAAAAAAACCGGCAATATTGTGAATTGACCGCGCTGTACTGGATCTGGAAAAACGCCGGGGAGGATATTCTGGGATTGTCCCATTACAGACGGCATTTTGTGCTTCCGGACCGATGGCAGGACGTCATGTGGGCAAACGGCATTGATGGTATTTTGCCGGTGCCGACCTATGTACAGCCGAGTGTTGCGGGAAATTATCGGGAAAGACACGACCCGGAGGACTGGGATTATCTGATGCGTTATCTGGAGGAAAATTGTCCAAAGGACCATGCGGCAGCAGCGCAGGTTTTTGCGGGAAATCTGTATTCGCCCTGTAACATGTTCATTCTGCGCAGGGGGATTCTGGATGATCTGTGTTGCTGGATGTTTCCGATTCTGGATGCGGTGGCAGAGCATGGCGGGGAAAAAGCGGATGCCTATCAGAATCGCTATCCGGGCTTTATTTCCGAGCGGCTGATCACGCTCTATTTTCATAAAAACAGGGAAAAGTACCGCATCGCTTATGCGGACAAAACCTTTCTTGCCTGAATGACCTGATGGAGGAAATTTATGGATTTGTATGCCAGTGATATTTATCGTGCGGATATTGAACAGGTCCTGCGGGAGGATATTCCCTGGGAAAGACTGGAGGGCAGTACCGTGCTCATCACCGGTGCGACCGGGATGATTGCTTCCGTCATCGTCGATATTCTGATGTGCCAAAACCGGAACGCGAAACAGCGGGAAAAAAAAATATCCGTTCTTGCGGTGAGCCGCAGGGAGCAGGCAGCGCGGGAGCGGTTTGGCAGCTGGTGGGAAGAGGATTCCTTCACATGGATTTCCCACGATGTCAATGCGCCGCTTCCGGAGCTTGGAAAGGTGGATTATATCCTGCACGCGGCGAGCAATACCCACCCCAAAGCTTATGCGTCGGATCCGATCGGAACGATAACGGCGAATGTGCTGGGAACATATCAGCTGCTGGAATATGCCGCTTCTCACCAGTGCAGGCGTTTTTTCTTTTTTTCATCCGTGGAAATTTATGGAGAAAACCGGGGCGATACGGATAAATTCGGGGAAACCTATCTGGGGTATCTGGATTGTAACACGCTGCGGGCTGGATATCCGGAAAGCAAGCGGCTTGGAGAAGCGCTTTGCAACGCCTTTTTTTCACAGAAGGACCAGGACTTTGTGATTGGAAGGTTTTCACGGGTCTATGGACCGTCCATGTCGGATGGAGATTCCAAAGCGATCGCGCAGTTTTTGAAAAAGGCGGCAGCAGGAGAAGACATTGTGCTAAAAAGCGAAGGCGCGCAGCTCTATTCCTATACCTATGCGGTGGATGCGGCAGCGGCGGCGTTGTGTCTTTTACTGAAAGGCGAGAGTAAAAGCGCGGTGAATATCGCAGACAGCGCGTCGGACATCAGGCTGCGGGAGCTTGCCGGGCTTCTGGCAAAGGAGGCGGGGACAAGGGTTGTGTATGAGATGCCGGACTCTGTAGAGGCAGCGGGATATTCTATGGCGACAAAGGCTGTTTTGGACGGGAAAAGGATGGAGCAGCTGGGATGGAAGGCGCATACGCCGATCAGGCAGGGGATCGGCAAGACGCTTCGGATTTTGAGAGAAGAGACGGAACGAGGGGATTTTTGAAAATGAACATAGCGTTATTGCTCGCGGCGGGGACGGACCCGACCTTTGGCATGGACATTCCGAAGCAGTTTGTGAATGTTTATAACAGGCCGGTAATTGTATATACGATGGAAATTTTTCAGAATCATCCCGAGATTGACAGGATTGTAGTGGCATGCTTAAAGGGCTGGGAGAACATGGTGGAAGCCTATGCGAAGCAGTTTTCGATCAAAAAACTTGCGTGGGTGATCACAGGGGGCGGCTCCGGGCAGGAAACGTCGAGACTGGCGGTGGACAGGCTCATGGAAGAGTGTGCGGAGGATGATCTGATTGTGATTCATGACGCCATACGGCCAATGGTGTCGGACGCGGTCATTTCAGACAGCATCCGTACCTGTAAGGAGAAGGGGATGGGCATTGCGGCGGTGACATCCATGGATAATGTCATGATGACGGATGACGGCATGACGGGCAGGCTGTCCATTTCCCGTTACGCCTTTCGGCGCATTCAGACGCCCCAGACCTACCGGCTGGACGATTTAAAGCGCGCCCATGAGGAGGCTTTGAAAAAAGGAATCTTCGGCGAAAATGACACGAACAACATGATATCCCGGCTGGGGCGCAGCGTCCACTTATCCAGAGGCTCTGATTTAAATCTGAAAATCAATACCGTTGAGGATGTGGCGATATTTAAGGCGCTATACAGCATGAAAAACGGGGATATTTGACGGAGGCTGCCGTCGGAAAGGAACTGGATGAACATCGCACTGATTTTGGCGGGGGGAAGCGGACAAAGAACCGAACAGGCGGTTCCGAAGCAGTTTATCTGTATTGATGAGAAGCCGATCATTATTTATACGCTGGAAGCGTTTCAGAATCATCCCGAAGTGGACGGCATGATTGTATCCTGTATTGATGGCTGGCATGATGTGCTAAAGGGGTATGCGGCTGCTGCCGGCATTACAAAGCTTCGCTGGGTGGTTGGAGGCGGCGATAACGGGCAGTCCTCCGCGAGAAACGCACTGCTTTCCCTGGAAAACATATGTGGACAGGAGGATATTGTGGTCATACATGATGCGGTACGTCCGATGGTTTCCAAAGAAATCATAACGGATTGCATTGAAAAGGCGAAGAAGTTTGGCTCCGGGCTTTCCGCGATCCGTTGTCAGGAAACGATCATGCGTACCGATGACGGACTGGCAGGGTGCATTGGAATTGACAGAAATGATATTATGCGCGTACAGACACCGCAGGCGTATCGGTACGGCAAGGCGCTTTGGGCGCATAAGGAAGCGTTGCGCAGAGGGATCACGGATGCGGTGTATACCAACACGCTGATGCTGGAATTGGGCGAGGAGCTTCATTTTTCCCTTGGCTCGAATAAAAATATAAAGATTACCACATTGGAAGATATTGATATTTTTAAGGCGCTGTCTGTGACGAAACGGGACCGGTGGCTGAAAGAAAGGTAGGGCTTCGGAATACGGCAGGGAGCAGGGTAGCGATCCTATCATCCGACAGAAGGGATCCATGCCGGATATGCTTTTTTAAAAATTCACTTTGCAAATAAGCCTTCCCGGGGTATAATAGCCTTAAACCAGTCAATATGATTTAAGACAGAAATATGACAGGCTTCCATCTGAGGCCAGGAGGGATCGTAATGAGCACATTAGACACTACTGTCTCTATGGTGCAGAAATGCACGGAAGATGAATTGCAGGTCGTCCAGCAGGTAATCCGACAGTTTTTTTTGAACAGGGGGCCGCACACCACAACCAAAAAACAGTTTCTTGAGGAACTGCGGATTTCCAGAGGGCAACATCAAAGCGGCCAGAATCAGGAGGCCGGCAAAGCCTTGGCGGAACTGAGGGAAAAATATGGACTATAAGGTGATATTGTCAGATCTTGCCAGGCAGCAGCTCGATGATATTCTTTTTTATATTTGTATTACACTGGGCAACGAAGTGGCCGCCGCCCGTGTTTTAGAGGATGCAGAGGATACCGTAAAAAAGCTTGCGAAGGTTGGCGGTTCCTTAAAAATATGCGAAGAGCCGGAACTTGCCGAATATGGCTACCGGAAGATGCATTTCTTATCTCATCGCTACCTTATGCTGTATACAATAAACGGCACAAACATCTACGTAGATAGAATCTATCATGAACTTCAGGATTACAAAAATCTGCCGGATTAGTCACCATGTAACGATTCAGACCTATCAGAATCGTTGCGAGCCCTCAAAATGGAATCTGGCCCGGAAGCTTAACCAAATGGCATTGATATCCGAATGATAATGCAATTATATCGTATTTTCTGGATGGCATAGATATAAAAACTCCACCGCCCAGAAGGTGAGATCGCAGAGCATCCCCTTTGGATCCCGATAATCCTCTTCCAGCCGCACATCGCTGTAAGCCCCAGGCCAGGCGAGGGCTTTGGGGGAATAGTGCCTGTTGTGGGGCACATCGAACCGCATGCGCAAAATGCCGTCCGCATCCATGGCCTCCAGGACGTTAGCGACAGACTCACGCAGGATATCGACCCGTTCCCCTGCGCCTGTCATGGCGATTTCCGTCAGGGTGCGGCGGTAGGTGATGGTGTCGATCAGGGCGGCAGAAAAGGCGCGCAGCGGGCGCACGAAGGCGAAGCAGGGCGCATAATATTTCCCGGCGATTTTCACATGGATGTTGGTATCCGGTTTCATGATGGCATTGATGTGGTTGAGGGCATCGGCGAGCAGGGCGACATTTTTTTCATTGCGCCAGCTTTGGGAATATGCCAGCATTTCCAGCGTATAAACGTCCGGAAAATATTCCTCCGCCTCTATATAGGGATAATTGTAGTTGCTTTTTGGGCGCGTGCCGGGCTTTGTGATTTCTTCCAGTGAAGAAAGCGCCTGTACCCGCTGGAAGCCCTTTAAGGAAATATTCTGAAATTCCCGCAGGTCTTCGTAATCATCCCCATAGCCGAGCATCGCCTGCATGGCGTAGAGCATGGCCATCAGGCAGTTGCCGTTGTGCAGGCCCAAAAAGCGGTTTTGAAACCGGGGAATTTCCGGCGGAATGCAGGTGAATTCCTTTTGCAGAACCGTCTCATCCCGCATGGCGGCTACGAAATTGGATACGATCGGCCAGGTTTTTGGAATATGGTAGACAGAAAGAAGCCGGGCAGCGTTTTCACCGTCCTGCAGAGGCGTCTCATGCAGCACCTGTCCCCGCCAGTGGTCATGGCTGTGCATGCCGTTGCCGATATAGCCGTTGGGCTTGACGTAGCTTTCCACAAGCCGGTACCAGGGAAGCTGTACGATGCGCTCCAGCAGCGTCTCTTCTTCTGCGGCGGACAGGTCATGCAGGATATCCCTGCGGAGGCGGTACCGGATGACCGGTCCGGCGTTTTCTAAAAGATAATCTATGGATTTTTCACAGTCTTTCATCGAGAACATTTCGGTTGTTTCCTCCTCTTTATCGATAATCAGTGAAAAAAGCTGTTCTTTTGTCGTTGATTATCATTGTAACATGGCATATTCGGGCTTTGCAAGATTGGTTGGCGATTTTCATGCGGCGGATGCCTGCAGCGGTGGTCTTTCATCCGGGAAAAGTAACGCATTTGTTATGAAAAGGACAGAAAAATATGTTTGCACCTGCCGGGCTCCTATGATAAACTGAATGAATAGCAGGAGGGGCGATATGATTTTGACGGATGAGGATGCGCGTTATTGATCATGGAGTGAAACAATAACAAATGTATTTCATAGCCGGTTTGTGGCTGAGCGAAGCGAAAGGAATGTAAGTAAAATGAAAAAAGAGAATACATGCAAATCAACCACACCCCCCACACGGAAAAGAAAGCGCAGGCATGGCCGGACATTGCGTGCCGCCGTTTTGCTGATCATCTGTGGGGCAGCATTTTTTTTCGCAGAGCCGATAGAGGCAGCGGCAGAGTCAATGGCAGAAAGTACAGCTGTTTTCGGAGAACAGGAGGCATCCAATCCCGATCCGTTTCCGGCAGGCTCCGTTTTGCCGGAGGGACTAAGTGCAGAGGAGCTTTTGGGGTATTTTACAATCAGCCCGATCACGCCAGGCGATGCGGTGTACGACCGCATCAACCAAAAATCCTGGCAGGAAAATCCCGATATCGGGCTGGATGAGCTGCGGTACTGTAAGCTTTTGCACTACAATTTTGAGGGACAGATACAGGTCGGCGAGCTGATTGTGCATCAAAGCATTGCAGAGGATGTGCGCAGCATTTTTCTGGAGCTTTTTGCGGCGGGCTATCAGATCCAGTCCATGCGTCTGATCGATGAGTACTGGACCGGGGATCCGGAGGATTCGGACACCGCGTCGGTGGATGCGAATAATTCGTCGGCGTTCTGCTATCGTCCCGCCACGGATGGGAAGAAGCTGTCAAAGCATGCCTATGGAAAGGCGATCGACATCAATCCCCAGCAGAATCCCTATGTTTCCTATGCCAGCGGTTTTCCGCGGTGGTATCACGAAAATGCCAATGCTTATATTCGGAGGGATACGGGACTGCCCCATGTGATCACGCATGAGGACACGGCGTTTCTCGTTTTTTCAAAATACGGCTTTTTCTGGGGCGGGGACTGGAGGGTGCAAAAGGATTACCAGCACTTTCAAAAAGAGTGACCAGTAAATGAACGGCAGCATGCTTTGGAAATGGCGCGGGCGTTGGCTTGAAAGGTCCGGGGGTTTATGATAGTATGGAATCTGGAGATGTAAGACCCGGAACGCATCAATATCACAGGATAAAAGGAAAAAGTACATGGAATGGGAAAAGCAGTTTGACGAGGTGGCGCTGAGCAAGGGGAAAAATCTGTTTCAAAACGGCAGAGTGACCGGTGTCAAAAGGACGAAGGATGAAATTACGGCGAGCGTGATGGGCACGCCCCGGTACGATGTTATGGTGGGGATGAAAAACGGCGAGCCGGTGCGCATGCGGTGCCATTGTCCGAAATTCCGGGGCAGAAGCAACTGCGAGCATCTGGCGGCGGCGCTCTATGCGGCATATGAAGAGGAAATTCAGGCAGAAGAGCGGGAGAGGAAACAGCAGGAATCGCAGGAGAAGGAAAAGAAGGATTCGGAATGGCGGGAGCTGCTTAGCAGGTTCGCGCAGGAAGCCCTGGAACGGAAGGAAAAGCAGGAGGAGCGTAAAAGAGAGAGGCAGGAGGAGCTGGCGGCGCGCAGAGCAGAGGAAGCGCGAAAGAAGGAAGCCCGCAAAGCGGAAGAAACGCGGAAGGAAGCGAACAGAGAAGAAGCCCATAAAGAGGAAGACATGAAGAAGGAAGAGGAAAACGGAAGAACTGCGGAGGAGGACAACTACAGTTACTTTGATTTTGTGAAGATCCGTAAATCGCTGCGGATTTCTCCTGACAGCTTAAAGAAGGGAAGCGTCCTGCGGCAGAATCAGGCGGTATCGCTGATCCGGGTTTTCAACGGCTATACGGAATCCCGTCAGGATATGGCGGTGGAGATCACGGCGACGGGGCAGGAGAAGAAAAAGGAATTTCCCATCAAGCTCGTTTTCACCAGAAATGAAATTCTGCATGTGGAATGCAGCTGTCCGGGATGCGTGAAAAATTACATGTACTGGTACAACCGGTATCGGGACTGCGCCTATGTTTCCGCCGTGCTGGATCTTTCGGCGGTATATATCAAAAAGCACGGGATCGGGGACGCCACCGACAAGACGGCGATCCGGATGTTAAATGCGCTTCATCAGAAAAATGCCAATCAGCTGGTGGCAAAGGCAGAGCATCAGGAGGAAAGTCTGCGCCTTGTGCCCAGACTGCAAAAGCAGCAGGAGGTGCTTCGCCTTTCCTTCAAGGTTGGGAGCAGCAAGCTGTTTGTGGTCAAGGATCTTTTTGAGTTTTGTTCCCATGTGCGCAATTCCGACAGCGCGGTCTATGGCAGCAATACGGAAATCAACCATCAGCTGGAAAACTTTACGCAGGAGGGCAGGCGCTGGTACGCTTTTTTGAATAAGGTCATTCAGGAAGAGGAGCGGATGGAACAGCGCATGGAGGAAAGCCTGCGGTATTCCTATCGGGGCAGCAGGCTCGCCGCGCTGGAGCTGTACGGCTGGCGGCTGGATCAGTTTTTTGAAATGCTGGGGGAAAATTCCATTGATTTTGAGGAGAAATCCTTCGGAGAAAAAACGAAGGGGGCTCTTTCCTGTAAGAATCAAAATCCCAGACTTTCCATGCAGATTGAAAAAAGCAAGGGAGAGCCGGCGCGGGTTTTCCACGGCATTATGGTCAATTGTCAGATGCCGGAATTTTTCTACGGTGTGGACAGCGCTTATTATATAGAAGATAAGTATTTGTGCCGGGCGGACCGGGAGTTCATGGCGCGGATCCAGACCCTTGCGGATGCCGCCAGAGGCGGTCAGCTGCAGTTTACCATCGGGCGCAGGCAGTTGTCCGAGTTTTATTATTCCATGCTTCCGGCGCTGGGGGACAGCGTGGAGGTGAAGGAGGAGGACGGGGAGGAAATCCGTGCCTACCTGCCGCCGGAGGTCAGCTTTTTCTTTTATCTGGATGCGGAGGAGGGCAACATGACCTGTCGCCCGGAGGCTCATTACGGAGAAAAGACGGTGTCCCTTCTGGATCATCTGGACGAATCGGGCAGTCAGGTGCTGCAGCCTTTCCGGATGAAAAACCGGGAGACGGAGATTTTATACCGGGTCAGGCAGCTTTTTCCGGCCTATGATGCAGAGCAGGGGTTGCTGCATTGCATGGGCGAGGAGGAGCGGATGTATCAGGTGCTGGAGCATGGCGCAGGGGATTTGATGGAGCTGGGCGAGGTGCACTGCACGAAGCGGTTTCGGGATATGAATCTGGTGCGCCGCCTGAAGGTTTCTGTGGGCGTGTCGGTTTCTGAGGGACTTTTGAACCTGGATATCGGAACGGAGGACATTTCCCGGCAGGAGCTTTTGGATATTTTGAAGGGCTATCGCACCAGACGGAAATTTTACCGCTTAAAAAACGGGGACTTTCTGAATCTGGAGGACGACTCCTTAAAGATGCTCAACGAGCTGATGGAGACCATGCACGTCACGTCGAAGGAGTTTTTGAAGGGAAATATGAAGCTCCCCGCATACCGGGCGCTGTACATGGATAAGCTGTTAGAGGAAAATGAAACCATCTACAATACCAGGGACAGCCATTTCCGGAAGATGGTGAAAAATTTTAAAACCATCAGCGACGCGGATTTTGAAGAGCCCGAATCGCTGGATCATGTGTTGCGTGGCTATCAGAAAAATGGCTATAAATGGCTGCGGACATTGGAAAGCTATGGTTTTGGCGGCATTCTGGCGGACGATATGGGGCTTGGCAAGACTCTGCAGATGATCGCGGTGCTGCTTGCGGCAAAGCAGGAGGGAAGGACGGGCACCAGTCTGATTGTATCCCCCGCTTCTCTCGTATACAACTGGGAGGAGGAGCTGCACCGGTTTGCGCCCGGGCTGCATGTGGCGGCGGTGGCGGGCACGCAGGAGGCGCGGCAGGAAAAGCTGGACAGGAGCCGGGAATATGACGTGCTCATCACCTCCTACGACCTTTTAAAAAGGGATATCGACCGGTATGAGGATAAGGTTTTCCTCTACGAGGTGATCGATGAGGCGCAGTATATCAAAAATCATACCACCGCGGCGGCGAAGGCGGTGAAGGTGATTCAAAGCCGCCACAAATTTGCCTTGACGGGAACGCCGATCGAAAACCGTTTGAGTGAGCTGTGGAGCATTTTTGACTATCTGATGCCGGGATTTTTATACGGCTATGACGTTTTCAAAAGGGAAATGGAACTGCCCATCGCCAAAGCAGGGGATGAGGACGCCACAAAACGGCTGCAGCGGATGACCGGTCCCTTTATTTTGCGGCGGCGCAAGCAGGATGTGCTAAAGGATCTGCCGGACAAGCTGGAAGAGGTGCGCTATGTGCAGATGGAAGAAGTGCAGCGCAGAACCTATGACGCCCAGGTGGTACATATGCAGGAGCAGCTGCGGGGACAGAGCAGTGAGGAATTTTCCAGAAATAAAATGCAGATTTTTGCGGAGCTGACCCGCCTGCGGCAGATTTGCTGCGATCCTTCCCTGTGTTTTGAAAATTATGTGGGACAATCGGCGAAGCTGGAGGCCTGTCTGGAGCTGGTGGAAAGCGCTATTGACGGCGGGCATAAAATCCTTTTGTTTTCCCAGTTCACCTCCATGCTGGAAATTTTACAGAAAAAGCTGGAGGAAAAAAAGGTTCCCTTTTACACCATCACAGGGGCGACGGCGAAGGAAAAGCGTCTCCAAATGGTGAACGCGTTTAACGCGGATGATACGCCGTTGTTTTTAATATCCTTAAAGGCCGGCGGCGTGGGCTTAAATCTGACAGGAGCGGATGTGGTATTGCATTATGATCCCTGGTGGAATCTGGCGGCGCAGGATCAGGCGACGGACCGTGCCCACCGCATCGGGCAGACCAAAAAGGTCACGGTGTACAAGCTGATCGCAAGACAGACGGTGGAGGAAAAGATTCTGGCGCTGCAGGAGACGAAACGGGATCTGGCGGACAGCATTATCAACGCCCAGACCGGACAGCTGGCGGGGATGAGCAGGGAAGAGCTGTTGGCATTGCTGGAGGCATAGCGTGAAGAGATTTTCTAAGGCGTCTGAAAGACGCCGCCTAAGAAAATCTAAAACTTCACGCAGAAGAATGCCTTGAAAAACAGGCATTCTTCATTCTGATTTAAGTCGCCGTCAGGCGGCGATATGGAGGATAATTATGAAAAAATTTTTAGATCTTATTTCCGATGAGGTGAAGAAGGGATTCGGTCTGGCAGGCTATGAGGAAGAGCTGGGCAGGGTGACGGTTTCGAACCGGCCGGATCTGTGTGAATATCAGTGTAACGGTGCGATGGCGGGAGCCAAAAAATATCATAAGGCCCCCCTCCTGATCGCCCAGGATGTGGCGCAAAAGCTGTCGGACAGTCAGGTATTTGAAGAGGTGTCCGCCGTGGCGCCGGGATTTTTGAACCTGAAGCTGCAAAGAAGCTTTGTGCGCGCCTATGTGGAAAGCATGGCGCAGACAGAGAAGTTCGGTCTGGAAGCGCCCGAAGCCGTGCAGAATATCGTGGTGGATTACGGCGGTCCGAATGTGGCGAAGCCTCTCCATGTGGGGCATCTGCGCTCCGCTGCCATCGGGGAGAGCATCAAACGGATTTGCCGCTACTGCGGACATCAGGTTACCGGAGATGTGCATCTGGGAGACTGGGGGCTGCAGATGGGACTGATCATTACGGAATTAAAGCTAAGAAAGCCAGAGCTGCCCTATTTTGACGAAGCATATGAGGGAGACTATCCGGCGGAGGCGCCCTTTACCATGGCTGAGCTGGAGGAAATTTATCCGGCGGCGAGCGCAAGGTCCAAAACGGATGCCGCCTATAAGCAGGAGGCGATGGAGGCCGTGGTGAAGATCCAGAAGGGCGTGCGCGGATACCATGCCCTGTGGAAGCATATCATGGATATTTCCCTGCCGGATGTGAAGAAAAATTATGCCGATCTGGATGTGGAGTTTGATCTGTGGAAGGGAGAATCCGATGCGGGACCGTTGATCCCTGAGGTGGTGGAGCTTCTGGAAAAATCCGGGTTGACCTATGAAAGCGAAGGCGCGCTGGTGGTGGATGTGAAGGAGGAGACGGATACGAAGGAAATTCCGCCCTGCATCATTTTAAAATCGGACGGCGCGGCGCTCTATGCGACCACCGATCTGGCAACGATCAAGGACAGAATGGACAGCCTGCAGGCAGATTCTCTCATTTATCTGGCGGACAAGCGGCAGGAAATGCACTTTTTGCAGGTGTTCCGCGTGGCGCGCAAGGCCGGCATCGTTTCGCCGGAAACGAAAATGAAGCATATCGGCTTTGGCACGATGAACGGAAAGGACGGCAAGCCCTTTAAAACCAGGGAGGGCGGCGTCATGCGTCTGGAATATCTGATCCGCGATGTCAATGAGGAGATGTACCGCAAGATCATGGAGAGCCGCCATGAGATTTCCGAGGAGGAGGCGCGCAGGACCGCAAAGACCATCGGGCTGGCGGCGATCAAGTACGGCGACCTGTCCAATCAGGCGGGAAAGGATTATATTTTTGATGTGGACCGTTTTACCTCCTTCGAGGGGGATACCGGCCCCTATATCCTCTATACCATCGTCCGCATCAAGTCCATTTTGGGCAAGTATCAGGAGCAGGGCGGCGGTCTGGAGGGACTCGCGTTTAAGGATGCCCAAAACGCGCCGGAAAAGGAACTGATGATGAAGCTTTGCGGCTTTAACGAGATGATGGAGGGCGCTTTTGCAGAAACCGCACCGCACAGAATTTGCGCTTACCTGTATGATCTGGCCAACGCCTTCAACAAGTTCTATCATGAGACGAAGATTCTGACGGAAGAGGACGCGGACAAAAAGGCGGGATGGATTGCCCTGCTTGTGCTCACCAGAAATGTGCTGGAGACCTGCATCGATCTGCTGGGCTTTTCGGCGCCGGAGCGGATGTGAGCAGCCAAAACAAAGGAAAAGCCCGCATCGGGCATTGAAAACGGCGGCATCTGGCAGCTGTTTTCAATACCTGATACGGGATTATACCGCAATCATAATATGCTTATTCAGAATCCTGCCCCCAGCGCTGGGGGCAGGATTTATGCTGTTCGTTGAGCCATTCTACGGCATCGTCCTTCCCTTCTATGGTGAGCGGAAACTGCTTCGTTTCTTTTTGATCAGCCGGCGCTTTGACAAAGCAGAGCGGTTCGGGCCAGATTGTGACGTCGATACAGTCGCCGTCCTCATTTTTACCCTTTACAAAACGATACCGCATGCCCCGGTAGCTTCCTGTCTGGGGTTCTTTTTTGATAAAATTCAGATGTATGGTATTTTTATCGATCATGGAAATTTCCTCAATGCGTTTTTGTGTAGCAGTTTGGACAAGTCTGAACGGTTACGTTTTTATTCTTGCAGCCAGCCGCGCCTGAGTGGATGGCTAATGACTGCTGTAGGGATGTTGACTATGGACAGTATATCCGTTTTTGACAGGAAAATCAACTGACTTTTTATATGTTTGGGATTGCTTTTCATGTGGCTTTTGTGTAGAATAGCATATATGGGCGATCCAGAGCAGGAGTCCATATATGTAAGGTTTCAGAAATCCGATCTCCGGGGAATCATCTTCTACCAGCTTGCACCATTGAAAGGCGGGCTGTGTATCGTATTTGTTCATGCGTATTCGCACATGTTTCCAGACAGATTGGGATGAGAAAAAACAGTAAAGGAGACCATTGATGGGAAAAGTGAATCATGAATTATGCTATTTTCTGAACAGACCGGCAGTTTTTGCGGAATTATTTAATGTTGCCATATATGGCGGACGCGAGGTGATTCAGAAAGAAAATCTGGCAGATATCCAGAGAACGTATGGAGAAACGTTGCCGGACCGTTATGGTAAAAAGCGCAGAAAAATCCGTGAAAGGGATGTGATTAAGGCATTATGCCGGGATGGAAAATATGTGCGTCTGGCGATTGAAAATCAGGCGGACCTGAATTATTGTATGCCATTACGCTGCCTGGAGTATGATGTGGAGGATTTTGCCAGACAGCTGCGCAGACTGCGAAGACACTATAAATATAAGGCGGATGGAAGCCTGCGCCCTGGAGTAGAATATCTTTCCGGAATAAAGGCAACAGATAAGCTGATACCCAATATTACAGTTGTGTTGTACCATGGAAAAGGATGCTGGAACGCCGCACAACGGTTGCGGGATATGCTTGATGAGGGAGCACTGGATGAAAGGCTTGGAAGTATGCACATGGATTATAAGCTGCATGTCATAAACCTGAATGAGTTAAATGAGGAGCTTTTTCAGACCGGATTGAGGGAACTGATCGGTATTATAAAGTGTGTTGATGACAAGGACAGAATGCAGCGGTTTATAGAAAATAACAGGGAGCGTATTATGCGTATGGATGATGATCTTCATGATCTGATCTGTACCATGGCAGGAATAAAGGAACTGATTGTAAAAACAGATGAAAACGAAAGAACGGACAGAGGGGAGCGGTTGAATATGTGTAAAGCCTGGGAAGATATGAAAGCAGATTGCAGGGCGCGGGGCAAAGAGGAGGGGAAAAGGGAAGGAAAAAAGGAAGGAGAGGCGCGGATGAGTGCTTTGATAATCCGTCTATATCAAGATGGAAGGGGAGCAGAAGTGCCCAAAGCCGCCGAAAGCACCCGCATCCGTAACAGGCTATATCGAGAGTATGGAATTTAGAGTAAAAAGCGGGAACCGCTTTTTACTCTAAATTCCAACGAAAGAAAATGCAAAGCATTTTCTTGAGTCTGGACCGGTAAAAAAGCGGGAACCGCTTTTCGGTTTTGGATTGACAGGAACCGGGCAGAATGATACCATATTTTTATAAACTTAATTAAATTAATTAATAAAGATAATTAAGATTTGAGGCTGAAATGGAAATTTCATTCCGGAAAGGTCAGGGGGACATCAAACATGGGGTATTTTATGGGGATTGATCTGGGCACCTCCAGCTTAAAGGTGCAGATCATGAATGAAGCCGGCATGATTATGGGAGAAGCGGGAAAGGGCTATGCCATATCTGTGCCAAAGTATGGATATGCGGAACAGAATCCGGAAGAATGGTGGGACGCCTGTTGTGGCTGTATACAAAAAAGTCTGTCGGACAGCGGTATTTCCCCGGAGGAAATAGCCGGCGTCGGTTTTTCCGGACAGATGCACGGCCTGGTGGCGCTGGACAGCGAAGGCTGTGTGATCAGACCGGCGATTCTGCACTGTGATACGAGGTCTGCGCAGCAGGCAGAGCGGATCAAAGCCCTGCTGGGAGAGGATATGATCCGGGAGCATCTGATGAATCCGGTTTTTCCGGGCTTTCTGCTGTGTTCGCTATGCTGGATGCGGCAGGAGGAGCCTGGGCTGTATGACAGGATATCGGTGGTTTTGCTGCCAAAGGACTTTTTGCGGTATCGGTTGACGGGTGAGCTGGGCAGTGATTTTTCCGACGCATCCGCAACGCTGGCATTTGATGTGGGAAAGGGAGAATGGTGTAAGCCGCTGCTTGAGAGGCTGGGATTGGACGAAAGCATGTTTCCGTCCTGTCACAGGAGTGCGGAAATCTGCGGAACCGTCACCCGTCAGGCAGCAGCTTTGACAGGGCTGCGGGAAAAAACGCCGGTTGTCTTTGGGGGAGGCGACCAGATCATGCAAAATCTTGGAAACGGCGTGATTGCCTCCGGGGATGCCACCGTAACGATCGGAACGAGCGGTCAGATATTTATTCCCACACGGCAGCCGGTAAAGAATCCGGCATTGAACACCCATACCTTTTGCAGCCTGTCTGACAGACAATGGTTTTTGATGGGAGCGATCCTCTCGGCGGGCGTTTGCTTAAAATGGGCGGGAGAGGTGCTGGGGGAAGGACCGGAAGGATTTCAAAATGCGGACAGCCTTGCCGGCAGGATAAAGCCGGGAAGCGAGGGACTTTTGTTTCTTCCCTATTTGTGCGGGGAACGGACGCCCCTGATGGATGCGGACATCAGAGGCGCGTTTCTGGGACTGAAGCTTTCTACGGGAAAGGAACAGCTGATGCGGGCGGTGATGGAAGGTGTTACTTTTGCGCTGAAAAGCTGTATGGATACCTGCCGGCAGCTGGGTGCTGCGCCGGACAGACTGATCGCCTCCGGAGGAGGAACCAACAGCAAGGTATGGCTGCAGATACAGGCGGATATTTTCGGGCAGCCGCTGTATATCCCGAATGTGACCGGGGCCGCGGTGGGCGCTGCAGTCGCCGCGGGAATCGGTTGTCATGCTTACCGCGATGAAGGGGAAGCCAGAGAGGCGATTGTGCGGCACGTAGCAACGATAGAGCCGGACGAAAAAAATGTTTCCTTATACCGGGAATATTATGGATTGTTTTTGGAAGCGACCAGCCAGAACCGGAACATTTTACAAAAAATGGCGACGCAGGTTACTGGTCACAAAGTGAGCGGCAATATGTCATGACGGATAAGGGCGGAATGGTCAGATATCAGATGATCAGGCTGTTGACCTGGGAACGGACCTGTCCGAATGGCAGTGAAAGGAGAGAGACAAAATGAAAAGAGAAAGGGTCGATCAAAAGCATATTTTTGATACCGGAAAATGGGAATTTTCCTTTACGATACATACCGGCGGCGGGGAAGGCGCCAGGCAGCTTCTTACAGTCGCAGACCAGGGACGTGAGGCGATCCGGGTGCAGGAGAAAAATGGGAAAATAGAGGTTTTCCTCTGGACATATGAAAAGGATGCGCCTTTGCTTTTGTGCGGGAAGGCCGAAGCGAGGGAAAACAGGGTTGCGCTTGTCTGGACGGACAGCGTGGTCCGTCTTTGGATCAACGATGTGCTGGCGGATGAGGAATGGCCGATCGGACGCTGCCTGAAAAGTGATGAAGCAGAGCTATGGATCAGTGACGGGATCGCAGACTGTGCCTTTGCCGCTGTCAAAGAAGACAGGCCTTTGCCGACAGCCGGACATTTTACAGAGGCACAATACTGGAAACCGGCGGGATGTAATGTGGGTGATTGCATGCCTTTTTATGACGGGGAAAATTTCCATGTATATTATTTGAAGGACCGGCATGGACACAAAAGCAAATGGGGGCTGGGAGCCCATCAGTTTGCTCATATTTCTTCACCGGATTTGCTGCGCTGGGAGGAGCATCCGATGGCGGTGGAGATCACCCATCCCTGGGAGGGTTCCATCTGTACGGGAAGCATCGTGAAAAAGGAGGATCTGTATTATGCCTTTTACGCCGTGCGCATGAGTGACAAAACCAGTGCGAAGGTGTCCTGGGCGACCAGCCGGGACGGGATTTCCTTTACAAAATCGGAACAATATTTTTCCCTGCAGATGCCCTATGAAACCACCTCTGTTCGGGACCCGGCGGTATTTATGGACGCGCAGAAGACCTGGCATATGCTGTTGACTACGGACTATCTGAATGCCGCCGCGCCCCAAAGGCGGGGATGTCTTGCCCATCTGGTTTCCAAAGACCTGGAAAACTGGGAGCAGACAGAGCCTTTTCTTGTGCCGGGCTATACGGATCAGCCGGAGTGTTCGGATTATTTTGAATGGAATGGCTGGTACTACCTGATTTTCAGCAATTACGGCTTTGCGAAATACCGTTATGCAAAGCAGCCCTTCGGTCCCTTTCTAAAGCCCCGGGAAGAGGTGCTGGATGCAGGGCTGTACCGTGTACCGAAGTCTGCGGCATTTACGCAAAACCGGCGCATCCTGGCAGGCTTTCTGGCACAGGAGCCCTGGGGGAGAAGCTATGGGGGAAATCTGGTTTTCCGGGAGCTTGTGCAGCATCCGGACGGCACGCTGGGGAGCCGTTTCGTGTCGGAAATGCTCCCGAAGGAAAGCAGGCTGGAGCGGCCGGTCAGGGCAGCCTGCACCGAAAGGGAATGCTACCGGACGGTTCCGCTTATGACGGCGGACCGGGATTTTTATCTGGATATCTGTGTGCGCAGGCAGGAGCAAGATGCGGATTTCGGATTTTTGTTAAGCGGCGGGGGAATCAGGCCCGTCGAAATCCGGATAGAGCCTTCCGGCGGGTGTGCGGGAATTTATGATCTGCATACCAATCTGTTTGAAAGAAACTGCCGGGTTTTGTATCATGTTTGTCCGGCAAAGGAGATGCGGATACGGCTTTTGGTGAAGGGCGATATTCTGGACTGCTGCCTGGACGATGACAGAACGATGGTCTGCCGCCTGGAAAAAGAAGGGGACGGTGAACAGATCCGGATAGAAGGCTTTGTAAAGGACGGAGCGGTGGAATTTTGCTGACCCTGGAAGGAGGGAGCAGATGGAGTATTTAAAGGAAGGGAGCAATCTTCTTACGGTGCGTGAAAACAACCTCGCCCTTCTGATACGGCTGATTCATAAAAAAAAGGTGTGCTCCAGAGTGGAGCTTTCCAAAGAAACGGGTTTGAAGCAGGCTACCATCACGAATATCGTCAATGATTTGATCCGCTGGGGGGTGGTGGCAGAAACAGGGTTTCTTCCGGGAAGGGGAAAGCGCAGGGCGATCGGCATTTCCTTAAATCAGGAAAGCTTTCGGATCATCGGCGTGCGGCTGAACCGCAAATATGCGCAGACAGGACTGTTCGATCTGGCGGGAAACCTGTTGGAAAAGAAAACCTGTTCTTTTCAAAGAGGAGTGCCGCCTGCAGAGACAGTCCGGAGCATTTGTGCGGCAATAGAAGCGCTTTTGGGGCGGGCAGCGCAGAAAAAGGTGCTGGGAATCGGCATTGCCATGCCGGGACCCTTTGTGCCGGAAAGCGGCAGAATCGCCATGATGAGCGGATTTCCCGGCTGGGACCGGGTGGATTTGAAGGGGGAGCTGGAAAGACAGCTTTTGCTGCCGGTGTATTTGGAGCATGACGCGAATTGCGGCGCGCTGGCGGAATTGTGGTATGGCGGTATCGACAGTCAGGAGGATGTGCTGTTCGTCGCGGCAGATACAGGTGTGGGGGCAGGGATTTTGGTCCGCGGACAGCTCTATACGGGCAGTCAGGGAATGGCAGGGGAAATCGGGCATATCAGCATCGATTACCAGGGACCTGTGTGCGAGTGCGGGAACCGGGGATGTCTGGAATTATACTGCTCGACACAGCGGCTGGTGCAGCGGTATCAGGAAGAGGCACAAAAGGCGGGAAATACGATAGAGGCTGTCGGAAAAACGGAAGAAGAGATTTTAAAAAAGGTCGCGGACGCAGAACCGCTGGCGAGAAGAGTTTTTGGGGAAGTCGCCGGCTTTTTGGGCATTGGGCTGGCGAGCGCGGTGAACGCCTACAATCCGGGGGTGATCATTTTATCCGATAAAATGGCGCTTGCCGGTCAATATCTGGTGGAGGTGATCGCGCAGGCGCTCAAAGAGAGGCTCCTGCCGTCGGTCTTTGAAGGGCTGCGCATCCGTTTGGGCGCTTTTGCGGAGGACGGCATGCTTTATGGCGCGGGCGCGCTGGTAATAGAGCGGATGTTGTCGATGCCCTCAGAAAGCTTTAAGCCGCCCGCGTGACGGGCAGCCGCGCCGGTGCAAATACCTGGCGGCTGCCGTGAGGAGACTATAGAAACATCGGTACACCCCGCAGCCCGAAAAAAGCGACGGAGAGAAAACCGGCGGCGATGAGCATTCCCTTAAAATACCGTTTTTCAAAAAGCCCGGGCGTCCGGCTTGCCAGATATCCGGCGATTAAGATGACGGGAAGCAGATACCGTCCCTGCGCCTGGGAATCGATGATGTAGGAATTTAAAATGGAAGCGACCAGGCCGCCCGCCATGAGCAGCACGCCGATCATAAATTCGGCCCTGCCACGCACATCCTTTGGTTGCCGGAAGGTGTATATGCCGATACATGCAAGAATGGCGGTATAGAGGATTCCCATCGCGATATAATACCAGGTATCGGTATCGGTGAGCTGGGTGATGCCGCAAAAGCTCTTAAAGGTCATGGAAAGCCATTCCGGATTTTCCGCAAAAAAATCCCCTAAAGTAGCGCCTTTGGACATCATGTGCCAGGAAACCGATTGCTCCTCGATGGGAGTGAGCGGATTTTTGTCCGGCGAAGCGTATTGAATCGCCATCTGCTCCGACACGGCTGCCTTGTCAAAGCCATAGTGGACGAGGTCGAAGCTGGCGCGGAAGCAATATGTCAGAAGAAAAAAGCCCACAATGATCACATAGTTTCGCAAAAGATAGCGGCGCGTCTCCTTTTCCTTTGCTCCTGTGAGCCGGAAAAGCAGCACGAAAAAGGTGAGGACGAGCAGGGAAAGATAGTTTGGCTTGCCCAGCGCGATCATGCCGTAAAATACGCCGAGAACGGTCAGCCCGGCAAGGCCTTTGGGCGAGAGCTTCTGCGTATCTGTGCTTCTGTAAAGCAGGCTGTTTTCATCTGCCAGCATGAAAACGGCGAGGAAGGACCAGAAAAAATCCAGCGCGTCCGCCGTGGTGTAGGAAAAAATGTACCATGCCTGTACGCAGATGCCGAAGGCCACCGCGAGCCATTTTTTTCTCCGGATATTGCAGACGACGATCAGGGCGATTGCTGCAAAAAGGAGAACGTTGGGGATGCGGTAATAGGGCAGCGCGGCAAACAGCCATTTAGCAAGCCAGGCGACCTTTCCTGCGAGGAAAAAATACCAGGTATAGTTGTCCAGCTTGGTATAGCCGTACCAGCTGTAGGTATCGCCGAGTCCCGGAGCGCGCATGTCGGGCGGGAGAAAATGGGTCATGCCATAATCCAGACACATTTTGACATCCCACTCGTCCGGGTGGAGCCCTAAATCGCTGAAAAGTCCGATGAGCACAACGACGAGAAGAGCGCCCGCCATGACGGCGATAAAAAACAGGGAGAAGCAGTCGATGCGCTTTTGGGTATTTGGGGTGGCTTTCGTTTTTTTCATGGAAGGATTCCTCACTGTCATATTCCGTCGATCACACTGGATAAATCTGTCATTTCCGGAAAGAATACCTATAGTATATAACGAAATCAGGTCGTTTATCAACCCAAAAAGAGGACTTGTGTTACGAAATGTAATGCGGTATACTGGACAGGTAGGCAGTTTGGTAAAATGCAGGAAGCAGGAGGTAGATATGGGAAAAGGATTCAGAGCGGTTTTGCTGACCTTTTTTACAATAGGAATGCTGTCGGGAGCAATGCGCGTACAGGCGGCCGCAGGCGATGGGAACGGGGCGGATACCGCCCGGGAGCCTGATGGGCAGAAAATACAGACAGAGTACGCAGCGCCGCATTACGGAACCAGGAATGAGGTTTTGACAAAGAGCGCCTTTGCACGGCAGGTATCGGAAATGACAGCGTTTTGGCAGGAAACGGCGGAAGCGCTGGCGGTCAGTACCTATGGGCATAACGTACAGGTGACAAACTATGGCAGCATAGCCTCATTAAGGCTTTACTATGAAAGCACAGGCAGCGGCGTGATTCTTACAATGGATGATAATTTTGTTTATATTGTGACGGCAGAGCATTGCCTGAAACGGGAGAATACAATTGTGGAGTTTGCGGACGGTTCCCGCCACAGCGCGATGGTTGTATATCGGAATCCGGCGAAGGATGTAGGATTTGTGCTTGTCAACAGGGCCGATTTAAGTGAGGATACCATGCAGGTGATTTCACCGGCAGCAGGCGCCGATGCCATGATGGTCGGGAAGGTGGCAGGCGATGTGCTTTTTGTTTTAACGAGCGCTGATGCGCCGAATGGAAAGGTATATGCAGGCATACTGGATCAGTACAGCGTGGTTTATCCGAATAATCCCGTGCAGAATGTGATGCAGTTTCTTTCAGATGTGAGCTATGGCTCCAGCGGCGGCGCAGTTTATACGGCAGAGGGTATCTGGGTTGGCTGCGTATCCGGCGGGGACACCTTCGGAACCTGTTGGGCAGTACCTTACAGCGACATCATGAATGAGTTCCAGCTGTGGCTGGCAGAGCTGGCACAGCGGCAGGCGGAAGCGGCGGCATAAACAGAAGGAGCAAAAGGAGATAAAAAAACTTTTCATGTTTTTTTGAAAAACTGCTTGACATTTTCTGCTGTTTTTTGTATACTGATCAAGCAGTCGCAAATGAGCGGTTGCGGATACGGGGTCTTAGCTCAGCTGGGAGAGCATCTGCCTTACAAGCAGAGGGTCACAGGTTCGAGCCCTGTAGGCCCCATATCAATATGGCGAGATAGCTCAGTTGGCTAGAGCATGCGGTTCATACCCGCAGTGTCGAGGGTTCAAATCCCCCTCTCGCTATTGTTTGAAAGCCCAGAACCCTTGTAAAATAGCGGATTCTGGGTTATTTTGTTTTTGGAGATAATCAAAAGGTAATCAAAAAGGTAATCTAACATACGTTCGATTTAAAACCTGCACAGGAAAGGAGAAGTTCTGTACATCGTGTTAATTAAATATGGTAGGACATGTAAATAAGTCCATTATTGACCATAGAAGTATAGTCGATAGTGGACTTATTTATGTGGTTTACCAGAATCACGACAAAAGAATACATCACATAATAAAACACCCCTCTATGAGCCTCACAGTGCGTCACAGGGGTATTCTACACTCATAATTCCCACTAACTTAAAATGACAATTTCATAGCAACCCAAAAGCACAAAGGAGAGAGAAAATTAAATGTATGGAAGAGTAAAAAATTTTTCCATGACAGGAAGTATGGCTTTATCCGTAGTGAGGATGGCAACGCATATTTCATCCATCATTCAGGACTGAATGGAGAGTGCATTGATACAGGCTATTATGTATCCTTCAGACCATTCCAGAATGACAGAAGCGATTATAACGCAAAAAATATCATGGTGATTGAAGCACCAGAAAGGAAAATAAGAAATGGCAATACACATAAAAAATATGAAAGAACTGAATAAGGCATTACAGCCAGTGATGTTAAAAATGGTTGATCAATTGGGAGACAGAGTATGCGAAAATCTGAATTACTTCTTATCAGACTATTATCAGGGCTATGATCCATCGAGCTATCAGAGGACAAAAGATTTTCTATATTCGGCGGTGAAAGTAGACGCGCATCCATATAATGGTGGGGTAAAGGCAAGTGTTTATATTGATTATGATTCTTTAAATAGCTATGAAGGCGTAACCGGTTATCAGGTGGCAAAGTGGGCTGATGAGGGTCTGCACGGAGGCATAGAAGCAGACCACAAGCCTCATGTATGGCAGGATACCATGGATTCAACTGTAAATAATGGCGAACTTTTAAAACTGGCGGTTGATTTTCTGAAGAGCAAAGGATTTTCAGTAAGAACATAAGAAGGGAGCAAGATAATGTCAGTATTGAAGAAAGAATTTATAAGCAGGATGGCAGAAAACGGAGGAATTACAAAGAAAGCAGCAAAGCAGGGATTTGAACTTTTCATTGATACGCTTATGGATTGTCTGACAGACAATGAGAAAATAATGATTTCCGGCTTTGGCAATTTTGAAATGAAGACAGTAAAAGAGAGGAAATGCAGGAATCCACAGGGTGGGAATGATTGCATTATTCCAGAGCATAACCGGGTACGGTTTCGCGCAAGTGAAGTGTTTACAGGAAAGATTGCGGGGAAATAAAAACATATGCAGTTTAAAGAATTAGCGTGGAAAGATGTTATATCAGATAGCATGGTTGTATGCAGTCATTGTGAATTTAATTTATGTGGTGCGATTAAAATGGAGTTCCGTATCAACCATGAACCGGAAGAAAACAAATATCTTCTGTATACCTTTGGTAAAGGAAGCCTTAGAAGATTACAGCCTGAAAAGTATGATTCTGTAGAATCAGCAAAGAACAAAGCATACAGAGTATACAATAATGAGATGTCAAGGATAAAGAAAGCAGTTGATTATCTGGTAGCAGATGACATCTATTTAAGCTCTGCTGCCAAATGAAAAATCTGGTTGTCCAAATCTACACAATAAATCCATTAAATGATAATAAAAATTGAATATTGAAAAAGGGACATAAAAGTTTTAAGACCCATTAATGCAAAGGGCTGAATGAAACGTTCAGTCCTTTTTGGAGCAGAAGAAATATTTTATCTGCCAATAGAACAAAAAGAGAATATATAAACAGGATGATCTGTCAAAGTTACCGAAAATATTGATTTAAAGAAAGGTATCATTGCAACGGATACGTCTGAAAAGCAACGTGCTTGTGATACAGGCACGTTAGAATTACTGTACGATTTCGGATGTGAAAGATAATCACAGCAGAAAAAATATTTGCAAGATGGAAAAATGTATATGTGATGTCCCAAAATGGGATGTCACATAGAAAAAGGGAAACAGAAAAAGAGAAATATTTATTTTAGAGGAGATAAAAAATCATTATGAGCCGTAAACCAAAGCTTTATCCCCGTTAGGGGTAAAAATGGATCTCTTGTAGTAAAGAGGATCTCCTTTAGTAGTAGTATCGGAATCGACAAATGGATGTCACCTTGTCCTGGGAGAAATTAGAAAAATCGACATCTATTTGTCGAAAGTGAAACTTAGGTTAATTGTAAGAAAGGATATTGATTTATGTATAACAAAAATATTAAACCAATTTATAACTATGATCTAAAAGAATGCAATCTGTTATTTAAAAAGGGTATTTATCCTATTGGTTGTGGTGTAGGTGACAGGGATGGATTGTGTGGGACAGGATGGCCTATGCAAAAATGAATCTCGTGGTCGAAAACTGACCGTGAGTTATTTTGCGTTACTGGAGAAGATTTAGAATTAATTGATATAGAGAATTTGTATTGATGATAAAACACTTATATAATGAGCGTCACAAAAGTTTTGTGTAGCTTTATTGTCAGGAAAGTCTTTATAGAAATTTGCTAAAGGGGTATCAAAGTTTGTTACCCTTTTGAAAAACGTTAAAGGCGCGTCATATTTGACGCTGCTATGAAAAACTCCTCTCCAATTGGAGCGCAGATACTAAGCACTGGCTTTCAAAGGACATTGTAAAACTCAGAATCTAATAAGTATCGAGAAGTACGACTTTGACAAAATTGACGGAGCCAGTTATGGCATGTATTAATAAATGGGATTTCCAAATTATTTTATTAGGTGGGTCGTGAAACACGATATACCTTTAAAGAGAAGGTATATTGTGTCTGTAGTGGACATTCCTGTTAGGGCTACCCTGTTTTAGGGTAGAGGTATCCACCATTTAGAGGGTACTCGTTATAAGCGTATTCTCTGAAAGCTACGTTTATTCAATGATTAGTATTATTGGACGAATCAAGCGGAGGTCACTGTAAGTTACCTTCATTGAGAAGGTAGCAAAAGACGAAACTTTTTACAATTGCATTAAACTTGATTTGCCAAAACGGTCGGATCAAAAAACACATGGTAGTGATAGAAAATCAACCGACAAAATCAGCGATTGAATCAGAGTACCGTTATGGGAGAATGATCGTCTTCCCAGAATGGGAATCTGCTCAAAGTACCGAGTACCATTTTGGCATTCGCTGTTTTGGTTATATCATACGATTTCGGTTCAAACAGATTCCGTAAATATGGAAAGTGTGTTCATGATGGAGATCAGTTGTCCGCTGTGGACAATGTAGCCACTTTTGGCAAAGGTTGTGACACCATGACACAACGGCTGCTGCCAGTGTACATTTATAGATGGGTAGTGTTTCGCTATAGACCCGTGGGACGGTGGTTCCCCGTGAGGAACTGGTATATAACAATTCGCTATTGAGATGTGTATAGTATGCATATCTGAAATATGAAAGCAAACCTTTAAAAAGGTTTAGTTCTAAACCGACAGTATCGGGTTTAAACCCAACACCTATAAAGAGATGAGTTTTCCACAGAATTATGTAAAAGGTTGTACTACGATGGTACAACTGCAATCATTCTATGAATTGTCCAGTGTGGATTAATCCTAAGTCATTGTAAAAGGCTTAGAAAATTTTTGCTCCCCAAAACGGGGGGAGCGTAAAATGATTTATAAAGTATCATATCATTCCCCCACAAGTGGAGGAAAATCAGTGTTTCCCAATCTGGAAATGTCATATTACGATTTCTCAAAATTGAGATACCGTCAGTTTTGGCGAAAACATACAACTGAATACTGGATTATTACATCAGGGAGCCGGTTCTGGCTCTCTTTTGGCGTTCGTATCTAAACGAATGCTATCTAAAGACATATCGAAAGGAAGTATCTAAACAAACAATGCAAGAAATACAAACATTAGATTTAAAACGTACAGGCATAGTGCCAATAAATAAACTTGAAACATTCATGCTGGTAGAAGGAACAAAACATTATTACATTTCGTCAGAGGGAAGATTAGCCAATGATATAAAGGGTAAATTTTATGTACATAATGAAACATTGTCAAAAGGAACAAACAAAGTCCATTGGAAGATATTCTATGAAGATAATAGTGGTGTGGAATATAAGAGGGATGTGTACGCAGATTATTTAGTTGCACAGGCATTTTTGGAACCAGTAAAGGGAAAAAGCAGGATATATCATATAGACGGTGATAATTCCAACAGCAAATATAATAATCTTATTTATGTGTCTGATATAGAATATCATGATTTACGGAATGGTAAGATCAGCGTCAATGATTTAGGCAGAGAACAGAAGTATATACCATTCCTAAACAGTAGCCGCATGAAAGCAAGAAGACTATGGAATGATATGCAAACACGTTGTTACAATGAGAAATTACATAAAAGATTTCCAGAGTACATAGGCTGTACCATTTGTGATTATTGGTTGGAAGATAAAGAAAGATTCTTTAAATGGGTAGAAGAAAACTATTATATGATTGGCAATGAGCAGATGGATTTGGATAAAGATATTCTCTGTAAGGGTAATAAAGTATACAGTCCTGAAACTTGCGTATTTGTTCCGCATACAATCAATACTCTTTTGCTGAATTGTAAAAGAAAACGTGGCAAATATCCGCTTGGGGTAAGTTATGACAAAGGAAAATATCGTGCGGCATTGAATGTTGACGGTAAAACTGTAAAATTAGGTGTTTATAATACGCCGAAAGAAGCATTTTTGGAGTATAAGAGACATAAAGAAGCTCTTATTATTGTTATTGCTGATAGATATAAAGGTAAAATTCCAGATCGAGTATATGAAGCTATGATGAACTGGAAGATTGAAATTGATGATTAATTTTAGAAAGCGAGGATTATAACTATGACAGAAATAGAACAGAGAGCACAGAAATTACTGGATGATATCCAGCGGAGGAAAAATAAAGAATTAGCGGATAAGATATTTAGGGAATCAAAACAGAGAGCAGCACAAAAAGAAATGCGAGAAAGAGAAGAGGCAAGACAACTGAAGCAAAAGGAAGAGTTGTGGAATCCATATCTTGAAAAAGCTATGCAGAGAGCAGAACGGGAACAACAGGAGCATGAGGAACTTATGAATAAATTTAAGTCGTAAATATGGTAAGATTATAAGGCATATCGGATGTAAAAGTCTGGTATGCCTTATTTTTTTACGGTTTTTTGTCATAATATGTGGAAAGACATGGAAAATTATGCTAATATTAAAACATAAAACCTATTGGTAGTCTACAAGTTTTTCGTTTTGTAGCAAAAAAATGACGATTTTATGCATGCTTATGACGGTGAATGTTCATAACTTGTAAATTACCGCTGGAAAAGAACATATTTTCATGAATAAACTTTAAATGATTCATAATATAGAAAGAGGTTAGATATGGAAAGAGATGTGAGATGGATACATATATCTGATTTACATATTGGTTCAGAAAAAAATAAATGGATTGATAGTACAATTCAAAAAGAATTAGTTTATTATCTAAAGAACGATATAGGAAGAATTGATTTCATTTTGATAACTGGAGATATAATAAACAAAGGAAAATATAACAATTATGAATTAAGAACATATGCGAATGAACTATTAAGCGAGTTGAAAAAAGTATCCGAAAATATTATATTCTGTGTAGGTAATCATGATTATTTACGCTCAGATGGGAGATTTAAACTTCTTGCTGATTGGCAGATGAAAGAAAATAAAAAGAAAGAAGAAGATGAGTTTGTTAAAAGGTTAAATACTGATTTTGATAGATATGTTGATTTCTGTAAAAAAAATACAAGTGATGATAATCCTATTTCAACAAATACATATATTTATAAAAAAATATCTAGTATAAATGTTGTTGTACTAAATACAAGTACATTTGCTGGTCAACCAGAAATAGATGAAAAGGGTAATATAAAAAGGGATAAAGATGGTAATGTAATTGTAAATGATAATGGTAAAATTTGGATAGCAGAGAATGATTTACCATCTATAGATTTATTATTAAATGGTGTACCTTCAATTGTTGTAGGGCATCACCCATTGGAAGAATTTGACCCTAAAGCACGAAAAATTATCCAAAAGTTTATTAATACTATAAATGCAAAATATTTTTGTGGACATGCACATAGATATTCAAAAAATAATTTCAATGGTACTCAGCAAACTTCCATATCGGGTTTGTTTGTTGACGATTATAACAATCCAAGTTTTACATACAATATAATTAGAAAAGAAGTAAATGCAGAAGTCAGTAGTAAAAGATATATATATGATAAAAATTGGACTGATTTAAGAAGTTCTTATAATGATAGTAACTTATGTGTTTATGATAGCCTTGATCGTGCTACATTAGACATTGCAAATGATATTTTAAGTAGTGATTTTTTGTATTTTTTTGGTCTGCAAGGAAGCACTTTTTTACCTTCCGAAGATAATATACATTCTGCTATTATGAAAAATAAAGAATTACTTATCAAATTGTTAATATCAAGTCCATATAATGAAAACATTATTAGTCGTTTGCACCAGATACCAAAATATAATAATCAAGCAGAGTTTGAAAATAAAGTCAAAAAGGTTAATAATATAATAAACCTTATAAAAAATGAATATATGATGAGTAAGAATGCAATTATTAAATATCACAAATTGCCTATTACATATAGAACAATTATAACAAAAAATCATTTATATATAGGTATGTATGAAGATAAAGATAGTAGTGAATCAAAAATATATAGATTTAATTCTTCATCTTCTCTTTATAAGGCATCAGTACTTCATTTTAATACTTTTTGGAATAATGCAGAAGATAAAATTTCATCTGTAGTTCCAGAATGGTATAGAATTATAGAGAAACAATTTAGTATTACACCTTCTCTTGTAATTAATGTGGCGGATAAATGTGATATGGACTGTCAATATTGTCCAGATGGCGGCGAAAACCTTGAAAAGAATCTACAATTATGCGATATAAAATTTATTAAAACTCTTATTAGAATGTTTAAGGGTTCGATTTCAAAATTTGATAAATCAGTAATAAGAATTACAGGTGGAGAACCTTTGAATAAAGAGATGGAACAGAGGACTATTGAGATTTTAAAGGAAGCAATTAATATTGGCTATGAAAAAATAGTCCTTTGTACCAATGGAATTTATTTTTCTGAAGCATATAAAAATAATACAGAATTATTTGATTTTATAAAAGAAAAGTTGCTTTTGAAATTCAGTTTGGATTCTATTGATGAAAAGATATTTAATGAAGTTACAAGAACTACTGGCAAACTAGCTACAGTCATTAGTAACATTGTTTATGCTAAAGAACTTGGATTTAATATAGAGTTAAATGTTGTAGTAACTAAATATAATATTGACAAATTAATGGATATATATGAATTTGCTGCTAAAAATTCTTTAATAGGAATAAAATTATTAACTGTAAATGATTTTGGAGGTAATGTTAAGAATATTGATTCACTAGTAGATGATTCCGTAAGAAAAAAAATATTAAATTTGGTGGATGACTTAAAAAAAGATGAACGCTTTAGTAGTGATATAAATGTTTTTTTAAATGACAACAAGGGTATAGAGATGAAAAAATTTAAAGACTCTAGAGGATGCATTATAACAATTGTTGATCATGAAAATGCCCCTGATTCAGTAACGCCAAGAAGAGTTTTTTGTTCTGCTTGTAGGGTATGTTCATATTATCCAGCTTCGCCTGATGTGGTATCAGGAAAAGTAAAGCCTTGCGCTACGGGCATTATGAGTTTGACTTTAAGAGCAGATGGAAAACTTAGTATTTGTAGGTTAATAAATGGATCAAATATCAATAAAAAAAGTGAAAACGCGATTAAAAATATTGTTCAAAAAGAAATGAAGAAATATAAAAATTGTTTTGTCTATGGAGGAAAGGGCGAAGATTGTGGCAAAATATAAGAAAGGGTTTATTTGTGGATTTTTTGATATATTGCATGATGGACATATAGATATTTTACAACAAGCCAAAAGCCAATGTGAATATTTGATTGTCGCTGTGGGAACTGACGACTTTATGCGAAAAAGAAAGCACCGAGAATCAATATTAAATTATGAGCAAAGGGCGGAAATAGTAAAATCAATTCGTTATGTAGATGAAGTTGTACCAGAATTTGATCTTGACAAAGTGGCTGCATTTTATAAATATGATTTTGATGTGATGTTTGCAGGGGAAGATCATTTAAACGAAAAAATTTATATAGAGGCAACAAAGTATTTGAAGGAGTTGGGGGTAGATACAATTTATATTCCTAGAAAACATAGTATTTCTTCGACTTGTATTAGAAATAAGATACTTGAGATATATAATTTAGCGGGCAAGCAGGAATGAGGTAAGAAAGAATATCTTTAGTAATAAGAATTTGTGTAATAATATAATCCCATTTTCTGTAAGATTTTTTACATATATTGGGATATTATCTATCCCAATATATGTATGTTTTCTTACATCTATTAGGATAGGGTGATGATGTTCGATAAAAATAGGCGTTCAGCATAGGGGTATATAGTGATATAGGGTGGTAAAATATCTGTAGGATTTAAACATCCCCCTCCTACCCGCTTGAAGGTAGTGTGTAAAGGATGGCAAATTTTATATAGGGTATACCCTTATATATGGAATTTAATATTTCGGATGAAAACCTACCCCCCCTGTCAAAGGGCTGGTTCGGCAGTTTCTCCAAAATTAAGTTGGGGTATGAAAAGAACAGCTGGGCGCTTTTCTGCGTTAAAGTCCGAAAAATATAATGTAAACGTACCCGGTTTATACCCTTACCCCTGCTGCCCCTGCCCATCATATCAGTCGCAAATGAGCCGTTTTAGCGTCCATTCAGCGCCATTTTGGGCATACCCTGACAAAACTATCACCAACGACATTTTAAGCCCAATTTGATGCCCAAAACGCGAAATAAAGCCCCTGAATACACCAGCCAAAAGGCTGTGAGCTGTCATAACTCATAGCCTTTATATGGTATGATGATCATGCTATATTATCCTGCTGAACAGTCGAATAACATTCCTTTTTAGCAAGCTCAAATGCTTTCTTTTCGTCTGTGTAGCTCCTGCAATTTGCGGTATCATATTTTCTGACCATAACAATTCTGTTTTCAAAGTCTGTTATACTGTCCCAGCTATAAATGATATTATCTTTTTGCACTGCCGCATTGTGTTCCCTGCTTAAAAGCAAAAACGCCTTTTTGATATCGTCTTTTTTATAATTTGCTTTACTGTCTTCCGTATACTGAAAACATCCGAAAAAGTCTTTTCTTGTATATTTTACTATCAACATATTTCCACCTTCCTTTTCTTTTCGTGTCAGGGTGTAGCCGTTACCATTTCAGCGGTTACACCCTTTATTTTTTTACGATTACACTAATGCTTCACCCAGAATATACTTGACTGCTTTTTCTGCCTTGCTACTCGCTGATACAATGAATTTAACATCATTTCGCAATACCGATAACCAATTCTTAATATATGCGCTACTGTTGCGAAAACTTTTGCCTGTTTCAATCCCAATGATATTCATAAGGTTTGCACTTCCGATCTCAGCTACCAATTCCTCTTTGCTGTATTCGTCGCTACCGAAAGCTACAAGTTTCCCGTTTCTGTCTTCTTCACGGTTGCATCGACTTTCTTTTAGTGTGCTATGTACTGACTCATGAAATGCGGTACTGTAATATTCATTTGCATTTATGAACTGTTCAAACAAAGGTAAATGTATCAGATCATGGCTGGGCATGTAATAGGCTTTGTCACCGCCCATATGTTCAACCTTTATATTTTCCCTTGTCCAGTAGTCGTGTAACACTTTTTCAGCCTTTTCTATTGGCTCTATATCGTTCAATTCTTCTTTCTGTAAAGGCTTCACATTTTCTACCTGTGAGATATGAAATACATTATAATATCGCAATAAAGGTATCTGTCTGGTTATTTTTGTACCGTCTTCCTGTTCTTCATCAATAGGTTGAATTTTCCAAAATGTAACTATCTCTGCGTGTTCACCTTTGCGAACATGACCGCCTAAATTTGTCCACTGTTTGAAAGTAGCATATTCACCATCATGCTTCAAAAGCATTTGATTTAATAATGAATACGGCTTCTTACTGATACGGTTGAAAGCACCGCTCTTAATGCCTGTCCATGGCTTTTCCCACGGTATGATATTATTTTCTAACTGTTCAATAATGCGATCCGTTACCATTTCGTATACTGATTTTGCTGCCATCTCCATAACCTCCACAATAAAAAAGTGTAAAGCCCCTTGATAATTCAATAGACTTTACACTATGGATTGCGATATGTTGTTTATGTGGCTGTGGTTATGCTATGCTTTCGATACGTTCTTTTACTCTTCTTAATTCATTTTCAAGAATATTAACACGGATTAAAAGCATTTCTTTTTCATTGTCTATCTTTAAGGCTTCATCAAGTTTTCTGTTTAAATCGAGATGCCCTTCCGCAATAATCCTTATATTACGGTTTGTTTCATTTTCAAGCGTTAGCTGAATGCTTTTCAGATCACGCTTTATCGGATCAAGCATTAACTCGATAGCCTTTAAGTCTTCCTTTGATAATGCCATTCTATCATCCCCCTGTTGTGGTTATGTATGTACTGACAGATATTAATTATTCACTGATTGGTTACAGTATATCACAAGTTGAGGGTAAAGTCTATTCAATTATCAAGGTGCTTTTGTTTTGTTGTTGAGATTATTATATACCCTAAAAGTAGTGACGTCAATATGCAATATAACCAATATTTAGGGTATATAACTATGCGATATGACTAGATTTAGGGTGTACTTGATTTAGGTTTTGTTTTATGATAAAATAAAAGAGAATATTAGTTTATATGAAAAGGGAGGTGTGCTTATAATGATTAGTTATGAAAAATTAGTTAAAAAATTGAAAGAGAATAATATAAGCCAATATAAGTTAAAACAGGAAAGAATTATAGGTTCTGCTACAATTACAAAAATATTTAAAAATGATGGATTAAACGGAGAATCAATTGATATAAAAGTGGTAGATAAATTATGTAAATTATTAAAGTGTCAACCTGGTGACATCTTAGAAGAAGTTGAAGATATAGAAGGATATTCAGATACATCTGAAAGAAGGTATAGAGGATAAAAAACAAATTATAATACGTTTAACAGGATAGCCGGAAGGTGAATGCAGCTCACCCGCACCGGCGAAATATAAACTACTAAAAAATAGTCGTCAACTCGCCAAAGTCAGGACGGCTATTTTTTATTTTTCATATTCAGAATTGCAACAATTAAAAGGGCAATCGTTAATATAATCTGAAATTCTTTGAATATATTCATGCGACGCAAATACCCTAAAAATAGTTACAAGTACACAATAAACATACCCTAAAATTAGTGATATTGTACATTGACATCACTATGTTTAGGGTATATAATAGTCTTACAAGGTCAAGCAAGACAGACCTACAACAAAGCAAGCAACCGAATGAGCCGAAAGCTTTTCACAAATTTTGAACCATATACGTATGAGGTGAACTGACAGTAGCCAATAGTTACGAAGATGATCAAAAGGTTGCTTCCATACTAAATAGGAAAAGGAGACAGAGCGTATGTGTGCAAATATGAAAGAATTCCAGACAGTATCAGAAAAGATTTTTGAATTAGAGCAAAAGAAAGCCAAAAAGAAAAAAGAAATGGACGCTTTAGAAAAGGAAATCAGGCAACTTAAAAGTGAAGTATCCTCTTATATGAAGAAACGGCAAAAAGAAATACTTACGGCTGCTGGATTAGAGGTATTGTTAGCGGCATTCACAAGACCGACATTTGATAAAGATGCGTTCATTGCAGGTGAAGAAAACGGCAAAGCAACTTATCAAAAATATCTTAGAAACATTCCAATAGAACGAGTTACTGTCAGACTTGCAAAAACACAGTTATAAAGTGGTCACAGCCACTATAAACAGGGCTTTAAGCTGTGAGCGTTGACCGTCTAATGGCGGTCAGATAGCCACACAAAATTACAACGAAAGGCAGGTAACAACATGAAAAAAGGCGACTACATTCAAACTCCAAGATTTTTAAGGGTACAAATTAGTGAGGTCTTTGAAAGTGAAGACGATGCAAGAGCCACAGGCTTCACAGAACCTACACATTACCGCGATCCAGCATATGGTATTTATGGTAAAAACATTGGTCAATATGAAATGATCTTTGCAGCATTCAAAAAGTAAATCCCCTGACGTAAACCGGCGGTCGGGATACAAAATAATAACCATAGAAGGGAGACAGTTATGAATAAAGAGTTATCTTTACTTGACCAGATTGAGGAAATCAGGCAAAAATCAATTGAAAATCCACAGCGCTATCCCGTAGATCACACGGTCAGAGTGATATCGGCGATGGTGGCGAAATATCTGGGATATGATGGGCGTTCTGAATGGACGGATGAACTAAAGAAACATCCCGAAAGCAACCTTGCAAAACGTCTGTCAGAAAACAGGTTCTTCATATGAAAGGGGGTGAGCACAGATGCAGCAGAAACATACGGTTGAGTTTGCAGTTACACGGAAGAACGGCGTTGTAACTCAGATTGGTAAATCCAGCATTTCACAGCCAAAGACAGCCTTTAAGGGCGGAGCAGTCAAATGGTATGCGGATAAGCCAAAGAAGGAATGCAGATAAGCGTGACCGGGCGTATGGTTTCCAGTGGGGTTCGAGTCCCCACACGCTCTTTTCAATAGTCCGTTGAAAGCGGGAAATTTTATAAACCAAAAATGATGGAAGGGAGATATTACAGCAATGACGGGTAAGGATTTATCAGTGTTGCAGCCATATTGTGAAAACGATATGCGCCGCTTAAAGAAAATTTCACGGTCAATTTTTATGAGATTCAATGAACCCATGCCGGAGGCTGACCATGGCGAATTTTATTCCATTGCGAATATGACTTTGTGGCAGGCATATAACGCATATAATCCCGATATGGGGGTAAGCTTTGATGGATTCCTTTGCAGCTGCCTGCAAAAGAAATTTAAAACGGAACTGACGCGCAGACACAGGCAAAAGCGGATTCTGAACCAGTTTGCCGTATCGCTGGATGCGACGGGCGGGGATGATGAATGCGGGAACCTGCTGGATTTTATTCCATCTGATTTTGATACATTTGAGGAAGCAATGAAAAGGCAGGACAGGGAGCAGTTCCACGACAGGGTTCAGCGGTATATTTCAAAACTGTCCAATCAACAGGTAAATATTCTGAATCTTTTAATGGATGGGTACAGTCCGGCGGAAATACGGCGGATGCTGGAAATTTCATCAAAAGAATATGCCGATAACATGCAGACCATGAGAAGCTATGAAAACGTAAAAATATTATTTTAGGGAGGAAATCACAATGAAGATCAGAAAACAGACATTCAGCTTAGACCAGTACTTAAAACTGATGAAAGCGGAAACAATCCGCACAGACCAGGATTGCCAGCGGCGTTCCGGACAGTGGGATGCAAATATGGTTAATGAACTGATTTTTACGGTGCTGACGGATAACTATATACCGCCTGTCATCCTTGGGGAAGAAACGGCAAACGGAATTACGAGACAGTGGATTATTGATGGTTTGCAGAGAAGCAGCTCCCTTTCCCTGTTCAGGTATGCAAACACAAGAATTACAAAGAATCTTGATGAATATATGGTTACATACCAGCGGAAAATTTCAGATAGCAACGGAACCCCCAAAAGGGATGAATATGGGGAGATCATCTGGGAAACAGTTGAATATGATATCCGTGAAAAGACATATGAACAGCTGCCGGAAGAATTGCAGGACAGGTTTAATGGATACCAGATAGAGGCGGCAATTCATCAGGACTGCGATACAACGGAAATCTCTAAGCTTGTCCGAAAATATAATAACCATAAGGCGATGAATCAGGCGCAAAAAGCTTTTACCTATATTGATGTTTTCGCAAAAGAAATACGGGAAATTACAGAAAACAGATTCTTTCTGGATGTTTATACCAGCAGCCGCCAGACCAGAATAAACGGGACGCTGGAAAGGATTGTGGGTGACATGGTGCTTCTCTGTAATTATCCGGATAAATATAAAAAGGATACCAAAGTGGGTTTTAAGTGGCTGAATGAAAATGCATCCCTTCATGACTTTGAAAGTCTGGATAACCTGCTGACAAGATTAACAGCAGCAGTGGAAAAAACAACAGAGATCAGGGAGATATTCAACAGAAAGAACACATATATTTTCGTGGCGGCATTCAAAGCATTTACGGAACTGGGAAGGGAAGACAGGGACTTTGGAAAATTCCTCAAATGGTTCATAAATGACGGAAGCAAAATGGAAATAGACGGGAAAAAGTGGGATATGCTGGAAATAAGCCGTTCAACAAAGGATTCCGGTGTTGTGCATGGAAAACTTGATCATCTTGTGGCATTGATGAAGCAATATTTCACGGAAATTCAAAAGGCGGCATAGCGGAAAACGGGGAGGGAAACCTCCCCATGCAGACAGAAATGAGGCAGGGAAATGTATACAATATCAGATATTATAACGGATATAAACAGGGGATGCGCGGCGAACAACATGGTTGAGGACAGATTTTCCTACAGGATCATCTTTTTTGTGAATGAGGGAAAAAGGGGTACGAAGCGCTATATGGATGCCAGCTATGGTGATTTGCGGAAAGCATTGGAAAATATTATCAGGAACCATCTTTCATTGACAAATAATATTGTGATAGCGGAAACAACGGTTTTAAAAGATGGGAAATGCGTATGCCTGCAAAGCAGGTCGTATTCATTCAGCCTTGATGAGTATTTCAGACGGATAAATGGAGAATTTAAAGACAGCTACAGAAACGAAAGCATTATGTACAACAGGCAGGCGATGAGATAAGCCGCATCAGGGGGCGGAAAGGAAAAGGTATGATGAAAGCGAAGTATACTCTTGCAGATTTCCCACACAGGGATACAGTGAGCTGTCTTGACGATGGGGCAGTGGAAAGCATTTATGTCCCACTGCTGACAGAACCGGATTGCCCGGAAGACCTTATGGAAAGGGCTGATATGATTATTAATGATCTGCTGGAAAACAGTCCGGAACAGAATTATGATGTGAATGATCTGTTTGTATATGTCCAATTATGGGTAAGAGCATTGCAGGATGGAAAAATTGTATATGAAATTTACACAGGAATTCATGACAGGGAAGACCACATGAACCTTTACACACATATAAAGCTTTTAAAAACTGATCCTGTATATGCGTCTTTCAAAAATTATTTTTTAAGGCATCTGATTGCGCTGCTATTTGATGAGAAAGCAGCTCTTACTATTGGAGGAATGGAAGATTTTGTTCTGATATAGTGGGAAAATTTAAAAGAGCCACTTGAAAATCAAGTAGCTCCAGTGTATAATCTAATCAGAAGTGATCGGAATTGAGCCTCCGATTGCCCTCAGTAATTAAAAAACTATTTTTGAAATAGCATCTACTTTGGACGGTGGGATGCTATTTCTTTTTATGATTGTCTATGTAAGACAGAGCCGCAAACAACACAAGTAATAATGTAAGAACTTCCATTATACTCATAGGGCATCACCCTCTTTCGTAAGACTAGAGGGCATCCATCGGAAAATCGCATCCTGTTTTCTTTTCAATTATACAAGCCAATTATAGCATAAAGGAAGCTGATACTCAATTAAAAAGAGTTTGAATCGGCTATATTATTTATAGAAGAAACAGACTCTTTTAATAGAGGATTATTTAGATTTCCGCATATCCTCAACGGCTTGCTGTAAATACATATTTTTCCACGCCGTTTTGACAGATTCCTGTTTTAGTTCACTGATCCGTTTATCCAGATATCTTTCAAGCCAGTTCATAATCGCTGACGGAATGAAGCGTTCGGGCATTTTCTGGATGCTGGAAAACAGTAAATTTTCCATCCTGCTATGTAGATTCTGGAAAAATTCTTTTATGCGGTTGTGCTTTCTGATTTCTATGTCTATATTGATCAACTCCCTTCAAGGACATTATAGGTGATGCGAAATTCTTTTGCAAGTGGTTTAAAACAGATAAAAAATGTTGTTCAGGAAATCACCTGATTTTGTTCACAATGTATTTGACAGAGAATTTGCCCATAAATGCATGGAAATCCGTTCACAAAATGAAATTACCTTTTCTTTAACAAATTGATATAGAAATGGAGAAATATTGATTACTGATAGAAAAAATAAAAGAAGAAAGGGAGTGCCTGAATGGAATATGGTTATGCCAGAGCATCAACAAATTCAGATAAGCAGGATATAGGGCGGCAAAAAAGAGAACTGGTTGCAATTGGAATTGAAGAACACAATATTTTTTGGGAATATGAATCTGGTGCACATGAAGACAGGGAAAAGTTACAGCAGCTTCTCGAAACAGTAAAACGGGGAGATACTATTGCATGTACGGAAGTAAGCAGATTGTCGCGGTCTACAAAGCAACTGTGTGAAATTCTGGAGTTTGTGGAAAAGAATAAGATAAAATTGATAGTAGGAACCTTTATTGTGGATTGCAGGAATGATGAAATTGATCCCATGACAATGGGAATGCTGAGGATGATGGCTGTATTTGCCCAGATGGAAAGAGATATCACTATACAGCGCATCAGATCAGGAATGGAAAATGCTAAGGCGAAGGGGAAACGGATTGGAAGAAGGAAGACCACGGAGGATGATATACCAGCTTCATTTTTTAGATATTATCCTCAATATGCGAACGGTGGAATTAATTTGTCAGAGTTTGCGCGGTTAACGTGTCTTAGTAGAAACTCTATATATAAGTATCTGAAAATTGTAGGGAAGCAGTAAGAAAATAAGATTTAATGTTTTACGGAAAAGTTTCCAAAGATATGGAGAAATAGTATTTACAGGCACGGAGAAAGAGGGGGAAAGAAAATGGAATCAGGATAGAAAAACGAGAATCCATAAGCGGAAAATATTTTAATGACGGGAGGGAAAGCAATATTGGATGATCTGTTGAAAAGTGAAGCATTCAGGAAAGGGGTAGCTGTAGGAATTGGAATCCATCAAAAGGAAGTAGTTTCCGCACATGAACGGAAAAAGCCTTTAAAAATTGGAGATACCCTTTATTATCTTCAAGATGGACGTGAGCGGCTACAGGAAGCGATTGAGGAAATATGCAGGTAAACTTATAAGGGATAATAAGACATGAAAAATGAAACGGAACAGATACAGGCTGCATCAAAGGAAGCAGTATATAACTTTCTTGTGGAGTATATGATGGAAAATTGTTATGCTCCATCAATAAGAGAAATATGTGCGGCTACATATTTAAGCTCTACATCTACAGTACACAGCCATTTGCAGGCTTTAGAGGATGAAGGACGGATCAAAATGAAAGCAAACACATCAAGGGCGATTAAGCTGGCAGGTTATAAATTTGTGAAGACGGAGGAATCGGCATGAAGATTGAACTGAATGTATGCCCTTATTGTAAAGGAATTGCCGAAGGACATATTAAGACAGTGGAATCCCTTAGAAAGATACATAATTATTATGTGGTATGTACAGAGTGTGGAGCATCTACAGAGCGATACAATACTGAATGTGCAATGCTTCAGGACAGAAAATTCCATGTATTGACAAAGAAAGAAGCAATAGAAAAAGCCGTTTATGATTGGAATAATAGGATTTTTGATATAACAACAAGATTATCCCATATGTCTGCTGCTGAAAAAATATTATGGTATACAGAGGACTTGCTAAAAGTTGCGTGGTATGGTGCAAATATTCTGGTAGGATCGTTGCGGTGGGAAACAGCATGGAAACTTAGAAGAATTGCAGAAGAGAAGAAATTACTAAAAATCAGCACTGAAAATGATTTAGGAGAAGTGGCAAGAGTATTACTGGATAATTGTGAAGTAAAGCCTATTGTATGCAAATATCTTGAAGAAATAGGGGAAGTAGCAGTTTAAAGTTATTTCCAATTTGGGAATTGTGATAGCTTGTTTGTGATTGGAGGAAAAATAATGTTCAATAGACATATAAAGAAGATAAGATGTTTGGATTGCAAGCATTGTAATGTTACAGAAAAGAAATGCTATCCTGAATCGGAAGATTGTAAATCAGAATATGATTTAGAGGATAAAGATATTTACGAATATAGAAAAAATAATTGTGATTTTTACAATATGGATTATTGAGATTGGAGAGAATGGGAAAATGTCATGTAATAAAAAAATGATAGATGTTGAAAAAGAAATCAATGATTACTTTATATCGGAAGAGTTTAAGAAGTTAGCTTTTTCTTATGACGGCGTACACAGAGATTATTGTAATGAGAATAAATTTCATATATTCGATGATACAGTAATGCCGTCTATTTTAAGAGAAGTTAATAAGAAAATAAAAGAAGTTGTAGACAATGATACGGTTGATATGTTCATTAGAGATAATGGGATATATATGGAATCTGATTATCCTTATGGAAGAAAGCGCGATATACGAATAGGAAGATTGATTATAACAGAATGCGGATCTGGTGGAAGGAAAGATAATTGGATATTTCGTTTTAATGATGAATATGCTTATTATACATTTCAAGTCCATGATGGAGAAGAGATAAGACATTATCGTATTCTGGATGTAAAAGAAAAGATATCGAACAGATAGGAAATAAAAAATGATGGAGAATAATAGAAATGACTATATATATTAGTGTAAGTTTATTAATAATTGCAGTGCTTATAATTCAGAGTATCGGATTATATAAAGTGCAAAGTTCTAATATGAGAATATTGAAGGTTCCGAAATCCAATAAGGGTAGTAAAGAATGGAATGATTTTATAGACTTATTCAAGGAAAATAAGATAAAATCAGAAGGATACGTAGTAATATTTGCAAATAATGGCGAAGAAGAAATGATGTTGCATTTTGATTGTATGGGAAGTTCGCATGACTATTTCAAAGATAGCTGCATACTAGTAAAAGTATTTTTTTCAACGTTCAGCTATAACGAAGAAGGTGATCCGGAGAGATTTGCAAGCTACGAATTGCTTATAGATAATATTGTAAATGTTACTTCTATCGAAGAAGGTGGTACATATAGGGACAGTGACTATAATTTCTATTTTGTTAATTGCTTATTGAAGGATGGAAGAATGTTAGAATTTAATTTCAGTTATATGGAGGAATAGAGAATGTTACAAAATATTTTATTAAATTTATCAAATTGTGAACGGTCATATTTTATTATACTGGTTCTTTTATGTATTGTAGTGATAGTGCGTGATATTAAAGAAGATGATATTTGGGGAAAGAAGTTGCATAAGAAGCTGTGGCAACTTCCTATTACAATCGAGTATAAAGGAAGAAAACTTGTAATAGATAGGAAAGAAGAATGCTTTAAATGCAGTTATTTTGATTATAGTTGGGAAAGAATCCCTAAGAAGTATACATATTTTATCAATGATAATCCGATAGCATGTATAACAGAGATAAAGTATACTTTGAGAAAACATTATTTCACAACATTAAATTATGATTATAATACATGTGATTTTAAATACATTGTAAAAGAAGCAATAAAAGAGAAGAAGAGACTGGATAAAATTAGATTTAAAGAACAATATGGAAAAGATAATAGAACAAAGTTATATGAATTGGTTAGTCAGGAGAATCCATCACATGAATAGTTATAATAGCTGTACTAATTATTTATTTAAAAATAAAAATGTCTTATATATAGGAAATGAAAGGTTTTATGTACAGATAAAACCTAACAAATATGATTGTCCTGTTTGTGGCAGAAAAGGAATTTATAAAGACAAAAATCGTTATGAATTATGTATGAAGTGTAAAATAGTAATGAAAAGAAGCGGAGGATTCAGCTAATGGCAACGGATAGACAGACACCATGCTTATATTATGTATGTGCTGGACTATGTAAGAAAGGAAGGAAAGCGGATCATGCTCATTACTGCCAGCATTGCAATAAGTATAAGCCGAGGGCAAGGGTAAGATATCAGAATCAGAAGAAGGAAAAGTTGGAGAAGATTCGAAAGGAAGAGGGGTGTTAGGAACTGTTATGCTAATTCAAAAGAAACGTAACTTATTCAAAAATGATTTGTTTGGAATAAAAAGTAAAATGTTCATATGGAGAATTGCTTATGGAATAAGACAAAGGAATCAATTCATAGCTAAAGACTTAGAGTGCTTGCTGAATATGTCTATGTGTATCACTATTCCAGATAATGAAGAAGAAGCTGTTAAGTTAGAATGGATTTATGATAAATATAAGTCTTTGATAACTGAAATTGAAGGCGATATGAAGCGTGTGAACGATAAGATTTACAATTATAGGAATAAAGGTAGTTGTAGAGAATAAATTCTGTGAATAAAAGGAAGAAATAGGATGAGCAATGAATATACATAATTTTCAATTAAGCAGTATATTCCATGATAATACAAAGGAATATATTATAAGACATGTGATGGTTGCGAAGTATCAGTGAGGAGGAATTCATGGGTGGTTTATTTTACGAGTGTGACTGCCATAGAAAAGACATGATGATGCAGAAAGGAATAAAATTCTTCCTGCTGAATCTGATGCATGGGAATTAATTTGGATTTATTGCATTGACATATAAATAAAGGTAGATTTGATTAAGAAAGCTGTATTCATGAATGGATATGGCTTTTTATTATGTGATAAAGAGGTTGGGGGGAATATATCGGTTGATAGTTCGGTGGAAAATGAGTGAATGGGAGATATGAATTTAAAACCTACTAATTCAGTGGGTTTTAAAGGGGATTAATATTATGCTATGAAAAATGAATGAGTTTTCTTGTGGTTAGAATTATGGAGTTCGGTGATTTTGAATGTATTGCAATTATAACATGCAGAAATCTGTTGATTTTAAGGGGATTTTGAGATTGAACAGGAATTGAAGATATAAGAAAATAACTAAAAAAGATAATAGTTTTACAATTTTACATAATGTTCGAGATTTGTTTGAAAAATGGGGATAAATCGTAGATGCGAACAAGTTTTTCGAAAATAAATATTTGTATTTTCGTTAATTTGAAAAACACTGAAATATTGGGAGATTTAGAAGCAGGAATGTAGAATTTGGGGCTTGCAATGGTAGTTCGGAGGTGAAATATAAATAAGTTATGTAAACAATATTATGTAAACTGAAAATCCAATATATTAGTACCTGTTATTTATAGAAATATTTCAGAAAAATATCACACCTTTATAATTCAGATACTACCGTTTTCGACATTATTCAACAATTACAGATACATACGCATATTTTTGGGCAGTCTTTTAGCTGGATTAGTGGTATAATGTTATGAAAATACTGGAAGGAATGCAATTATGAATATATTAGTGATAGGAAACGGATTTGATCTTGCGCATGGATTACCTACAAAATATGAAAATTTTTTAAAGTTTATCAATACATACAGAGAAAATAGAGATATCCTTAAAAATGAGCAAAGTATAAAAGAAAAATTGGAAAATTATGATGGTGAAAACAAGAATTATTTGATATTTTTAAAAAATTTAAGTGAGAAAAAAGCAGTCTTTTCTGAGCTTGATAAACTTATAAAGAACAATATTTGGATTGAATATTTTTTGTCGGTTTACAGGGATAGAAAAAAAGCAGGTAAAGATGGATGGATTGATTTTGAAAGAGGAATCTCAGAGGTAATTCAATCGCTAGATAATGATATGCATGGTTTAAGTGGAGAAGGTAGCATAGATGATGATATCTCATTATTATCAAATAATTTTTTTGATAAAAAATATTTCGAGTACAGCAGTGTAAATCAGTCATTTGTCGCATTGACTGAAGGTGAAGTTCAAACAATATCATTTAGGGAAATAAGAAATGTATTATTAAATGACTTGAATAAACTTATTAGAGCATTAGAAATATATTTGACAGCGTATGTAAATGAAGTGCAGTGTAATGAAGAATTGTCTATTATTAAAAATATTTTTGAGAAAAGGGACGAACAAGGGAAGAAAATTGTTATTAATACTAAGATATTGAGTTTTAATTATACTACAACATTTAATAGAATATATAAACAGAATTTTGATATAGATTATATACACGGTGAGGCTAAGATAAACAACACAATAGAAACAAACAATATGGTACTTGGTATAGATGAATACTTACCTAAAAAAAGAAAGAATAAAGAGACAGAGTTTATTGCATTCAAGAAATTTTATCAGAGAATACATAAGGGAACGGGCTGTAAATATAAAGAATGGATAGACATTATAAAAGAAGAGTTTGCTGATTATCAAGTTGAATTAGAGAAAAGTAAAAAAGAAAAAAATGTTATGAATTTAAAAGCAGCAATTAATAAATTAAAGAAGCAATACTTGAGTCAGCATCATGTATACATTTTTGGACATTCCTTAGATGTTACAGATAAAGATATACTAAGAGACTTGATTTTAAATGATAATGTTTATACAACTATTTATTATCATAATAAGGATGCAATGGGACAGCAGATTGCAAATCTGGTAAAAGTTATTGGACAGGACGAACTGATCAGAAGGACAGGTGGAAGTACAAAGACAATTGAATTTAAGCAGCAATAAGGTATGATATCAATAGATAACTAACCAAGAGAAAGAAATAAAACATGACATTATAAGAAGCTGAAATGAGGTTATCAATACCTGATGCGGAAACAGACAGGTTGCTGGAAAAACGTGAAGTTATACTTAAGGAGGATTTTGCAGGAGGCTTGACATTTCAATGCAGATTTTTGGTGTTATGAATCGTCAGAATTATGAGATACTAGGTTGTCAGAAAAATCTTATATATGCAAAAGCAATTATGATTAGTGAAAGATTAAGAGCTGAAAAAGAAGGTTTCGGTAATTTGATGGGACCCGACATAACAAAAATAAGCGACTTTCCGCATTCACTTATGTATAAACCTTGAAAAATTAACACCTTTTGAGGAAAACCGTATGTAAATTCCTTTTTATAGGACATCTATTCCTGATTGCAACATTTAGAGCTATTTTCGAAATAATCAGTCAACAGAAATGCATAATATTATCCTGTTAATCCAATACTACCATAAGAAAGGTAGGTATTAGATTTATGGATATCACAGAAAAAGTATATGGATTCATGAAATCTTCAAATGATAAAAATGGATTTGTGCCATCTGTAAAGCAGATAGCTGAAGAGTTCAATATTTCAGATTATGAGGTCAAAATTGCACTGGAAAATCTTGAAAAATCCGGTAGAATCAAGATAACAGATATTCCCCCAAAATCGACAGTAGAATTTGTTGATTAAATTAATAAGAGCCAGTCTTGATAGTGGGCTGGCTTTTATAGTAGATTAAGCATTTTATTGGAAAATCTAATATGCTTATTCTTTTATTAAAGCAAAAAAGGAAGAATATTAACATAAAGCAATACTCTTCCTTTATACTATGTACTTTTCCAATTTATTTATTTAACCTCCGAATTATAATGTTGAAAATTAACTATATTACTGCTTTCTTTAGTATTCAAATTTATTTTTTTATCTCTTTGAATATTGATTGATATAGATCCACTTTTCTTATCTTCATGAACAGAAATATTGGAGATAGTTGAATCTTTTTCAATCATATCTTTTGTATCTTTTAAGAATTTCTGTTTAAATTTCCATTTTTCACTCATTTTTTTATAAATACATATAAATACAAGTATAACGATGACTAATGGAAAAACAATCACTTTAGGTATACTTAGCGTGAGCGATATTAATTGTTGAATCCATTTCATAATTTCGTCAAAATTAACTTCATCCATAAATTTAAGCGCAAAAGAAAATAGCGCTGAAAAAAGAAGACCAATACCACTTCTTTTAGCCCATTTCTTTAACACAGGATGTTGATTTATAATATCAGATGTACTTTTATTTTTTTGTTCATCTCCCATTTTAACTACACTCCTATTTAATGTGGATTTGAGTGTTAGTAATAAATATATTAGTCAATAAATAGCCTGTCTTACATTCGGGCATAAATAGAGTTATATTTTATATCGTCAGTTTTTTTCATTTCTTTAGGGCTTTATAAGAGAATATTTATGTTTTGACAATTTTATAAAGTTTTGGTAATTTGAAATCGAATTTGCAATTCTTTAATTATTCTTTGTTTTTCTTTATAATATTCTTTTTCGGAATATTATCATGTGCTATTTACTTTACCATAAATTTGTATTACAATAAAGAAAAAAGAATACAGGAGAAGAACGATGAATTATGCGAATATGTCTGAATCAGAATATTGTAATATTGTTATAAAACGCATAAAAGAATATATGGATAAGAATGATATAAAACAATTAGATTTGGCACGTGAAAGCAATATTAATCAGTCTACTCTTTCTAAAATAATAAATGGAGAAACAAAATTAACATTACAACATATTTTCAGAATATGTAATGCGCTAAAAATAGACCCTGAAGTTTTATTATCATTTGATCAAGAAATTGTTACCAATAATATGTCGCAGATTGATACAGGCATTGTCAACAAACGATACCTTGATGAGCAAATTTTAATAAGGGCAACTACACATCCAGCTTTTAAAGGATATGTTGGAAATGAATTTTATATTTATTTCTATTCTACTATTTCAACTGAGACGTCTTTATTAGAAGGAAAACTTTTATTGGAAGATACAGAATATCATAATTATTGTAAAGCTACTTTGACTTTATTTACCGGACAAAAGGATTCAAAAAATGAAGATGTCAAAAAAACATATTATGGAGAACTAATTATTTCTTTGACAATGGGGGCATGTTATTGTTTGCTAATCAACTCTGAAATTGGAGAAATTTGTTCTATAAACTTTAAACACGCATTTTTATTTAATCAAAGACTGATCAGTAGAGTTTGTACTGTAAATTCAACATCAAGTGGTGGTAATAGATTACCAATAATGCAACGGGCATTGATTACTGAAACTAGATTAGAAGCAGTACATCCAAATGATAAAGATTTCCAATTTGTCAGAGGACAACTCAGGCTTAATGAGACTGCAATATTTACACCCAAAGATATTATTGATGAACTTATAAATTCTACAGATGATAAAACATCCAAAGAACTAAAAGATTTTTTTCAAAGCGCAAAGAAAATGCGTGAACAAATGGATTGTGATGTTTTTGACGAAACAAAAATTCGTAGTATTAATTCTTCGTCTAATGTGAAATCACAAGGCATTAGTATGTTACGCAATAAATCCATTTCTTTAAAATATAATAAAATTAGCACAAAAACAGAAGAATTTGTATATCAATATATTGATGGCAAAAGGCAAGAAATCAATTCAGAAATATAAATGAACTATATTCGCATAAATAGAGACAAGCACTATTGAGGATAGTAAATTTAATTACTATCCTCTCTTTTATATGCTTAGATGAATTGTTTCATTTGGTATTTTCCTTGTTTACGTTTTGTTTAAAGAAAAAACAATCTGGATCAGATAGCATAACTTTTTCTATTATCCATCCATACATATCTTCTCTTCTGTCACTTTCCATTTTATCTGCTAGTTGAATAGAAGTAAGATATTTTTCAGTTGAACTCAGCCTCTTATGATATTCATTCAATTGTTTTAGACATTTATTATACATCCAAAAACTTAAACCAGCAATTAATTCCACAATTGTTCCAGCAATAGTTGTGAATATTGTAATATTCTTGTCCAGAAATGCAACTATCAAAAATCCACATATGTATATAATAACCCCCAAAAAGCAAGAGATTATTGCCAGTGTAAATGATTTATTTGCTTGTCTTTTACTGATAATATAGTATTCTGTTGATTCTCTTACATTCTTATACAAAAGCTTAAAAATATCATAATCGGGCTGATTTTGAATATCTTTCAAAATATCCTCTGTTTCTTGTTTTATATTTTTAGACTCTTTATTATTAAACAAATTTGTTAATATGTTTGAAATATATCCAACAGAACTCCCTACAAGTGTCATAATCAGAGTATTTAAAATCATATCCATCAAAATCACCCACACATATTTTTATGTTATATCATTATTTTAATAACAAAAAATAGTTATTTATATTTATTTCTCACACATCGTCTAACGGTAAGACATTCGACTTCCGCTCGAATAATGAGAGTTCGATTCTCCCTATGTGATTTCTGACAGTCATCTTCATGGCTGTTTTTTTATTTGAATTATAACACAAAACTATAAAAATTGAAAGGTGGTGGCAACTTGCTAAAAGCAAAATCTCAATCATCTGGCAATAAACTGTTGCCAGCCAATCAACAAAAAGGAAAAAAGATATGTACTTGCTGTCACGAAGAAAAGAATTTAGTAGACTTCTATTTTAGTAGCTCCCCTATGTACTCACTTGATGAGCGCATACCAGTATGTAAAGAATGTTGCAAGACTTCTGTTCTGTCTGAGGACGGGAGAATTGATTTTGATAAATTTAAGGATTTACTTAGAAATATTGATAAGCCATTATATTTTGACTTACTCTTCTCTTCTGAGGAATCTGTAAAGAAAGAAAACAGCTATCTAAGTGACGAAGAAGTTTCGCTGCATGGATATGAAATATTAAAGAAGTATTTATGCTGAGACAATTCACGAAATATGTCAAAAGTATGATTATTATTGTTAAAGCGAGAAGTGTACCCATATACAGATAATTATTTAAAATCCCAATTTCATAGCATTCAAAATAAAACTACCAAAAGACATACCATTAATGTCTGGAGGTAGTTTTTTTCTGTGATAAATCCAGAACAAAAACAGAACACAAGTTCGGAAAATATATTGACAAATACAAACAAACGTTCTATAATAACTGTCAGGAAACACAAGAAGACCCATCCACTCATACAAACGGTGTTGAAGGCACCTCTGAATCGGACAGGTCTTCCCATACATACACACACAAATTCATGCCGATAAGGCTAAGAATTTGAATAGCAGAAATGCTATTGATATTATTCAACCATTTTCGGTCAAATAAGTCAAGCATTTTCTGCTATGTTTCCATTAGTAATTATTGGTAATAAAGGTATATTTGATGAATTTTCCATAGCCATGGGACAAGTCTGCCCAAAGTGCATTTAGTCTCAGGTTTGTGGAAAATTCATCAGGATTTGGAGAAGTGAATATTAGGAGGTGGTTCTATTGTGTGTATAAGGCTGAGAAGCCTAAAATTTTTTACCTTGTATATCAAAAAATATCAATAGACAGAAATAAATAATCAAAGTATGTGTCAGAAAGGGGTGAAAATATGGGACTAAATAGATGTGCATACACTATTCTCGGAATATTAAGGGCTAAGAATTCCACGGATAAAGTACATGGACTTACCATAAACGAGATATCAGACAGGGAAAGGGTAAGCAAACCCAACACAATTCATAAGAAAGTAAAGGAATTACAATCTGAAGGGTATGTGCAAGAAGGAGTAAAAGCAGGAAAGGCTAAAACGTACTACATGACAGAAAAAGGAATAAATATTTTACCCACTAAGAAGGAGGAAAATGAGGATGCATAAAAAAGAGCATATAGAACTTTATGGATTTTTAGGCATTGGACAGTTTGGAGGGAGTGTTACCAGAAAGTTTGAGGAAACTGGTTATCCGTGTGTAGTGGCAAACAGTTCATTAGAGGATCTGGCAACAAGGAATGCTAAAAATAAGCTACATTTCCGAAATGGACAAGGATGTCATAAGAACAGGAAGAAATCGAAAGCGTTACTGAAAGAAAATATAGAAATACTGATTGATGAAGTGCGATCCAAGATGCCATCTATCACAACTTTGTTCATATGTGCATCATCGGCGGGTGGTACAGGTTCTGGGATGTTGGCAGCCGTTGCAAAAATATTGAGCCAACAACTTGATATCAATATCTGCATAGTAACAGTGCTTCCTGATAAATCAGAGAATTTCCAGTCATATGCAAATACAGTGGAACTTTTTCAGGAAATAGAGAAGTTAGACTGTATAGGATCAATCTTTGTACTGGACAATTCAAAGAATAAAGACAAGATGAAAATCAATGAGATTTTCTTTACTCATTTAGATGCGCTGTTGACAAATGAAAATGGCGGTGATTATGGGTGTCTGGACAGAAGTGAGATTGATAATCTGCTCAGTACACAGGGAATGTCCATATTATGTAAACTTGGGAAAGATAATGCAGACAAAGTTCTTGGGTCTCTGACGGCAAATAATATATATGCGCCGATGGAGACGAATAAAGTGATCCGTTATATGGGAGTAATGAGTTGCAATACAAATGTGGAGTTAGATGAAATTTATTCACAGGTAGGGACTCCCATTGATACTTATATTGGAACGAATTCCCCATCGAATGTATATATGTTAGCGGGACTGACGTTGCCTAAAACAAGGCTTAATGAGATCAAGGCAATGGCACAGACAAATGCGGAGATCATTAAGAAGGGTCTTGATTCTGCAAAAGAAAGCCTTTTTGATGATGAAATGGATTTCCTTGGAGCCTTTGATGCCGAAGTGAAACCTAAAAAGCAGGAAAAGGTGTCAAGCCTCGATATTTTGAGTGAGTTTTTATAAGAGTTTGTGAAGGGAATATCAAAAAATATAGAAGTATACGGTGGGTAAAGCAACATTTACCCACCATTACTCAAAATAAAGCAAAGAAAATGGAGGACAGGCATTATGAACAAGAAAAACGAAGCAACAAGGGAACAGGCAAGACAGATTTTGAAAAATGGGATCTGTGATATGAGCATTGCAAGACTGATCCAGATGTCACAATTCGAAACTGTGGGAATGGGATAAAAAATTTGAATGTTGGGTGGAGAAATATAAGGTGGCAAAGGAAAAATTTTTTGATTTGATGCTTTAAACAGATTGGAGGAATGAGAGTAGTGATAACTATTTGCAACAAATTTGATGTAGGACAGGAAGTGTATTATATTGGCAAAAAATGTGATCAGTATGGTAAAAAGAAGAAATTTATCTGGAAAGTTAAAAGTAAAGAACCTGTCAAAATCCTTTGTATCTATTATAAACATAAATTGTTTGGAGACTCAGAACTTGCTTACAATGTTGAAAGATATGGAAAGGTAAGGGAAGATCATTTATTCGCTGACTATAAATCCGCATATGCAGAGTGTGATAAACATAACAAAATAGAAGAATTTAAAATGTAAGACTACAGATTGGAGGAATGATTTATTGAACAAAACAAAACTAACGAAAGACAGAGTATGTACTATTTTACGAGAGCAACTCTATTCAATGGCTGATAATGGGAGCCAGATGAAATATGTACCATTACAGCTAAAATGGGTATTGCCGATTGAAGGCACAAAAGGGATGATTTCAGCTTTAAAGAATATAGTTTACGTTTTGGGCTATGTTCAAGAGAATCAATGCAATGAAGATGCCATTGATAAGATTATTGAAAATGATATATATCCTATAATGAGTGGAATAAGAGATGAATATGATTTTTTTATAGCAGGTACGATTATGGCGTTGTGTACCACTGTGGATGATTATTCTAATCCTGATGAACTAATGGGATTGGTAAAAGAGATTATAGGTAAATTCATTTGCTTGTTAGAAGCAGCATTAGAATGTGTAGAATCCAATTCAAAAGAAAGTAATACCATAAGCGATAAAGAAGACATAAATGGACTGGATGTAAGTAATCTTGAATCTGGAATAGTAGTAAAGAATTACAAAGAAATGTGTGAACTTTTAAATGAAGAGATCAGCGATGGTAATTCTAAAAAAGCACAGTTAAAAGAATGGTCGAGATATTTTGCATGGGAGAAGAAAGGACAAAAATTTATCATATTAGATATATACGATGAACCACTCCCTAAAGATGATGGCAGACAGAATAAAAATTTATATGTCCAATATATAGAAGTAATACTTATGAAGATACTTTCAAAACAGAAAAATACTAAAGATCCATTTTATATAACTACAAATCAGATGTGGAAATTGCTAGGAATGATAAATAATAATTATAAAAATATATCTTTGGATGATTTGAATAATATGATTCCAGAATATGAGATAAAACCTTTTGATATGAAAAAATTCTACCAAAGATGTAACCAGAGATTGAGAGAAATTTTGTTTTCCTCATTAAATAAATTGGAAGACAGGGCATTGATTAAATATGAGATAGAGACAGTTATTGTCTTTTTGGATGATGATAACAAAACTGTATATAAACCAGCAAATGATTTTCAAAAGAAAAATATCCTGAAAGCAGAAAGAAAAGCACTTTTAGATATGGGACTTGAAAGTAAGCAACACGCATACGCAAAATTTAAGGAAACAGATTTTTTTGAGAGAGTAAACGCTTACTTACATGAATGGTATGGATGGGAATATACATTTAATCGTATCAAAATTAATTATAATAAGTCAGATGTGTTAGAAACTATCCATGGAGATGAATTAAAATTGCGGAATGATTTTGAAGAGATGAAATCGAATAGATTAGGGCTAAATGACAGAGTTGTAGAGGCTTTATATAAAAATGCACAGGTTATGGCTGAAAACAGACATAAAAAAGCAGATCAGGAATATCAGAAAGCCCTGGAGGAATACAAAAATGAATATATGATGATTGGCACTATACCAGATTCATTTTTGCCTACTAAGGAAGACTTACATATATTTGACTACTTACCATATTTTGTAGAGCTTCAGAACAGGCTTACAGATGAATTGATTTGTATACGGAAACCACAAGGAAAAAGAACAATAATAGAGTTTAATGATGATGAAGCAAAGGAACTTGACGAGTTATTTAAAATTTGAACATTTTCATCTACTATAAGGAAATATCTCTATAGTAGTTATATATGTTCAAAATTTATTAAATGAGGACAATCAAAATGAAAAAAGGATATATTAAGCATGGAGATATAATAGTGACCATGACAGGCGATGTATGTTGTACAAGAGATGACTGCCCATATATTGATGATATGGGAGTATGTAGAAATATCAATGCAAAATGTGAATACGAAAAACAGAGATATGACGCATTATTACATTATGGATTCGCTGATGATAAGCCAGTAACAATGGAACTGAGATATAGGAACAGATAGAATAATAGCAAAATAAAAAAGTTGACTATTGACTATATTCATCTGCTATATATAAAAACTTTTAAAGTAGATGTAATTAGTCAAATTTTGAGGAAAATAAAAAATTGGACAATTCCATCTACTATATATAAAAGACTCTATAGTAGATATAAATGTCCAATTTTTGAAAAAGGCTAGTAAACAAAGGGATTATAAGCCTACGGCGTTGCCCATCCAACGGCTTACGCCGTTGTCTGCCGAGAAATAAAAAAATACATAGTGTTTATATTGATGTTCGCAGGATTTAGAAAATTTGTTTAAGTCACTAATAATTTTGAGCCTCTTTATCATAAAAATCTGATTATAAATTCCACATCACAATCATATATACATTTTTTTATTTCACGGCAAGGTATGGCGCGTAGCGACATACCGCCAGGGAACCGTGCGTAGCACAATACCAATACTGAAGGAGAATATATAGATAAATGGGATTTGAATATAAAGAAGAATTAAAAGAGTTACTACCTGATTATATGGAACTATTAGAAGAACAGGGAAAGACAGAAAATAGGGGTAATGATTACTGGACATGTCCATTTTGTGATTCTGGCAATAAACAAAATAATTCTGCCGCCTTTCATGTAATTGGCACAAAATTTCAATGCTTTTCGTGTGATGCACATGGAGATATTTATGATCTGGTGGCACATATGGAGAATCTGCCAGACGATTGGAAGAAACATTATAACCGTACATTGAAAATCATGCGTCCTTATCTGGACGGTGGCAAGCCTAAAAAGAACAGGGAAGAATATGTTCCATAATTTTTAAAGCAAATTGAAGACTATACAGACTATCTACATAAGTGTCATGAGAATGTAGAACAAACAGATTATTTTATAAAGCGTGGATTAGGCAGAGAAACTATTGACAGGTTCAATTTGGGGTATGATCCAGAAAAGAGAGTTGCAACTATTCCCTATAATCCTGATTGTAAAGGATATGTACATCGTATTTTGTGGGAGAGTGATAATAAATATTGCAAATTTGGAAATGAGATATTCAATATAGATGTGCTCTATTCAGAAAGTATTGAAAAACTTCTATTTGGCAGAGATGATTATGTATTCATTGCGGAAGGTCAGATTGATGCAATGTCTTTTGAAGAAATAGGATTGAGTGCTATCGGACTTGGCGGTGTGAATGAAACGAAAAAACTTATTGAATTACTGAAAGAGAAGGCAACAGAGAAAATACTTGTCATGGCATTGGATAATGATAAAGCTGGCAGACGAGCAACAGGGAAATTTATTGAGGAACTTGCGGAAGCTGAGTTGGATCAGAAGTTTATTGCTATCAGTGATTTGTATGGACGATACAAAGATTCTAATGAATTTTTAATTGCTGATAGAAAAGGATTTGTAGAAAGAATGAATGAGATAGTACATAAATAAAAGGTTGGAGAAATTAGAAATGGAGCAAAATTTTATTATACATGGTGATAATGTTATCACTATAAATGGAAATGTGCGTTGTACAAATGCAGATTGCCCATATATCAATTATGTAGGGTGCTGTACAGGAGATGTTGAGAACTGTGAATACAGACAACAGAAAAATGATGCGTTCTTAAATTATAGGTTTGATGGTATTTGATTGTGATAGGTTTGGCAATCTGACGATTGCTCACTGCTTATTTTTTGGATGAAGAAGGAGAAAAAGGATTATGACTAAATTACAGAAACTAATTGACATAGCGAATAGGGAATATGATGGACACTTTACATTGATGAAGTTCACGACTGATTGGGGTTGCTGTTTTGGCACTCTGGATAATACTTTAATGTCAAGCTATAAAATGTCGCATGGTAAAACAATGAGTGAAGCAATTAAAAAATGTATTGCAAACAGGACAGACATTTATATCATAAACTGTATGGAAAAAGGCAAAATGATACATATTTACGATAAATTTGGTAATGCATCTAATCTGTTTTCAGGTGATGAGATAAAAGTCATCCGGCAAAGCAAAAAAGAAAGCACAGGCATATATCTTGGTGAATGCCGCAAATACCGTGAATTCGGTCACTGGTATTTTACTGATGAAGAACATGATCCAGATGATTATTGTAACTATTATTATTCTAATGGTAATAAGAAATATCTTTCGATAGATGAAGCGTACTATGGGAAAGAATTAAGGATCAGTGATGCGTCTGCAAGTACAAGGATTGATGAAACGTCCATAGACAGGATTGTTGTATTGGAGCATAAAAAGATCATTGATGCAGAAAAGGTTTAATAATTAATGTGTTGGATGAAAAATGGGTTTGCTGAAATGGCTATACCATGAAATGTTATCGCTCAGAGTCACAATAATTATTTTGGGATACAGAAAAGGAGAATATAATAAAATATGGCAAAACAATCAGAAATATGTTTCCTGTGTGGAAAATCAACATCAGAAGTAAATCAGTTATTAAAAGGTAAATTCGGTTATGTCTGTGATTCATGTGTCCGTGAAGCATACGAAGTATTGAATTTTGAGGAAGAGGAAGAAATTTCTGAAAATATGCAGTTGGCTACACCGTCACAGATAAAAGCTCATCTGGATCAATATGTCATTGGTCAGGATGAAGCAAAGAAAACGCTGGCTGTTAGCGTCTACAATCATTATAAACGTATCAGGCAGAAGAAAAAATCAGATATTGAGATTCAGAAATCTAATATCCTTATGATTGGCTCTACTGGTAGTGGAAAAACGTATCTGGCGCAGAGTTTGGCAAAATTTTTAGGGGTGCCCTTTGCTATAGCTGATGCTACTTCATTAACTGAAGCTGGCTATGTGGGCGAGGATGTGGAGAACATTTTATTGACATTGCTGCAGAACGCTGATTATGACAATAAGCTGGCTGAAAAAGGGATTATTTATATTGATGAAATAGATAAGCTGGCGAGAAAAAGTGATAATGTATCAACTACCCGTGATGTTGGTGGCGAGGGTGTTCAGCAGGCACTTTTGAAAATCATAGAGGGTACAGTTGCAAGAGTTCCTTTATCTGGTGGTCGTAAGCATCCACAGGCTGAATGTGTAAATCTTGATACAAGCAATATCTTGTTTATTTGCGGTGGCGCTTTTGATGGATTAGAGAAGATAATACATAAGGGATCAGATAGTAAACCTATTGGATTTGGTGCTGATATTAAAGGTGCCCTTACTAAGGATACTTTGGATTTATCAGATGTGCAGCAATATGATTTAGTGAAATATGGTCTTATGCCAGAATTGATTGGAAGATTGCCTGTTATAACAACACTGAATCCATTATCTGAATCTGATCTTGTCAGAATACTCACAGAACCTAAAAATGCACTTACAAAGCAGTATGAAGAGCTACTTGCTATGGATGGTGTGAGTCTGGAATTTGAAGAGAATGCACTGAAAAGGGTTGCTGAACTGGCAATAAAAAAGAAAATCGGTGCAAGAGGTTTACGCAGCATTATTGAAAAAGCAATGCAGGATGTAATGTATTCGGTTCCAGATATGTCGGATGTAACAAGAGTAGTAGTAACTTCCGGTGTAATTGATGGCACTGAAGAGGATGTGTATGGTAACAGGAATAAAAAGATTGCATGAGGATTGGCAATAAAGGAGACATATGAGTGATAAATTTACAGTGATTGAATCAACGAATGAAGATAAAAAGAAAGAAATGGATCGTATCAATAGAATTGCTAAATTGAATGAAATATGGGAAAGATACTTTTTCGATATGGTCATGAGCTACACAAAAGAATATGGGACTTTATATAAACTGCCGCAAGATAAATTAGCCAAAGTCGGATTTGCAGGCATTAAATATATTTGTTCATGCCGTGATGTTTCAAGAGAAAATATACGGTTGGGTGTAGATGAGCCTAAAACATTACGACAAAATCAATATCGTTTTCAGTTGATAGACAATATATTTGGTGTTATTGGCTGTCTGACATTGAGAAATTTTGTAAATACGTTTACCATCGAAAAGGATTATAGTGGTGAAAAATGGCAGTGTAAAGATTACTTTTCCACAATGGAAGTTCTATCTCAAATGGATTGGGATAAACCAATAGGCAGAGATGAATTATCAGAATTGCTATGGGATTACGATAATGAGGATTTACGTCATGCGTATGTGGAGTTTACAACGGCTATGAGTGCGATATATCGGGCGCAGACTGGCAAAGGGATAGCAGAAACGTGGCTTGATGATTTGGGGATTCCTACATATTCAGAAAATAAGGAAACGGGGATTATGAGGAATAATCAGACAGGCGATATTATGAAGCCTAAAAAGGTAAGCCATATTCAGATTGTAAAGTGAGTCAGATGATATTTATATGGTTGGTTAGTTTAATCAGTAAAGAGAATCATAAGGGTATTCCTTGTCTCTGCCATTAAAATAATTTGACCCACCCACAATGCTAAGTGCAGAAATGGAAGAATATATATGGGATATTTAGTAGCGAGATTTAGATATAGTACAAAGTGGTGCTATAGATATGAGATATCATTAAGGGAATCATACAGAGAAGGTGGCAAAGTAAAGAAGAGGGAAATTTACTTAATGACCTATTACCTGCCTTGGGTTACGAATAATTCGTCCCACCCACAAATTGACAGAGAATATCCAGAGCAATACGAAAATATTTCCCCCACCCACATGAAATATTTTACCGAGGATAAGTCATTAATGGGGAGAATAGTTGAAAAAGTTAAGCAATCAGAAATTAAAAGGTTAAAGAAAATCGAGTTGAGAAAAGAATTATTTGACTTTTGGTGTGACCAGATTAAACATATTACAGATACTTTTTGCAGGGATGAAAATAACCAGATGAATTTCTTTTATTTTGTAAATAACCAGATGGGAACAATAGATTATGTAAGGTATTCAAAAGAATATTTTTATCAAAATGAAGATAGGTTCAGAAAAAGAATTAGCGAACTTTATATTGAATTTATAAAAGAGAATGAGCATAAGGAGGGCACCAACAATTAACAACACAAAGATTCAATACTTATCAGTAGCAGATACGAAAATCTATAAAGTCAAGAATATTGACTTTTGCAATTTAACCATTGAAGCATCCGAAACAGATTTATCTATCAGTGATGTACCTGAGAATAAAGTGTTTCCGCTTGAAGAATTGGCAGAGTTTCAGATCAGGCTGCGTAATGGTAATGATAGCAGTAGGGTGGGAGAGATTATTAATTTCGTAGAGTGGATAAAAATACGTAGCATGATTGGATAAAACCAGTGCCTTTGATTGTGGGAGATCAAAGGCACTGGCTATTGAACAAAATTGATTTTAATATATATTATCCATTATTTTTTAGAAGCATTATAATTGGTTCTATAATACCTTTTATTGCAATAATCAGGCTGCCAAGAGCAAGCAACATAGCCGTAATATTCTGGAAAAAAATTTTAAGTGGATTTTGTTTGTCATCTTGAAATGTAAAAATAGTTGTCTTTATTTTATAAATTATTTTTTTGAAATAACTAAATAAGATATTGCATTTCAAAAGCAGATAGACACAACAGTAAAATAATCCAATACTTGACAATAGCGAAAAAACCAAAAGTTTCATGCCATATGTTTTGTGAACTAAAATTACAAGAAAGTTTAATGAATAAATAAAGCTGAAAACAAATATTAATAGAAAAATAGTTTCTGCGATTATTCCACACACTGTTTTTAGATTTTTGGCGGTGATTATCCATGTTGCCAAAAATATTCCTGATAAAAGGGAAAATACGTAAGATATGCCATTTTTTTCTAATTGTAAAATAGCTAATATAAAATATAACATTCCTATGATTAAGCAAGCAAAATTTAAACAGGATTTCTTTTCACTTAAAAAACTGTGAATAAACTTTAGAATTAAAATAATATAAGTTTTCATTTTAACTGACATTCCTTCCACTTCATTTATGCACAAATCGGATGTGAAATATTTTTTAAATTTATCTTTCTGTATATGATAGACGTAATTGTAACATATTTTAATGAATTAGAAAAGTTTTCTATCAAAAATTATTCTTAAAGAGAAGTCGTGATTAATGATAAGTATATAATTGCCATAACGATGAAATTACTCTTTCAAGAAGTAGATGATATACAATATAAATGTGCTCTGTATAACTGTATTTTGGCTATATAGGGGCTTCAAATTTTCTGATTGAGGACACACCATACATTATATTTTATATCTGACAATTGTAACAATATTATTCGTATTTTTATCATGTTCACATATTCCGATTTGAAAACTGTAGGTTGAAATTATATATTCCTTATATGTAAAAAAATGGCAGAGGTTGATTGTTTCTATAGTACCTATATCTAAAAAATTCAATTGTTCTTTCTATCAAATCCCACAGCAAGGCATAGATATATTATCAACTCTCGTGCTAGTCGTAGTAGCCTATATGTATTATTTTCAATTTTTCCATCAGAAGTGTATTTTGTGAAGGTTACATTATACGATTGCATTCCTGTTCGTAAGCAATTATGTTCCATGTCGTTCCGCATTTGGAAGATTCGTTCGGCATGTGGTGTGGTTACATTGACTTTTTTATCTTCAAAAAAATCTTTTTGTAGCCAAAACATTGCTTGAATGAGAGGATTATCTGAATGAGTGTTGATAATGGGATATGGGACAGTAAAATATACTTGCCCATTTCCAGCATATAGTTCTTTTTTCCAAACATTCTTGAAACTGATCTTAGTATTTGTAAGACCTACTTGAAAATATTCATTGATAAAAAAGCCGATTCTATCAAACAGAGAATAAGCTGTTTTAAAAGCGGTTCTCATTTGGCTGTCTTGCAAAGAATAATCTGCAAAATCGCCTGTGTCTATTAAGTCTAATTCCTTATCTGCGTAATGCTCATATGCATCATCTGTTGATATCTTATACCACAAATATCTAGCAAAATTATATTCTTGCTTAATTTGGTTGAACAAGCCAACAAATTCCTTTTCACGTTCATTTAGTAATTTGCCAAATGGGAGATTGATACTATCGACTGCAAAACATGGGTCAGATAGTATATCTAAGCATGGATCTAAAAAGAGACGAAATGTAAGCAGATAATTCCGATAATCGATTTCTGCTTGATCTTGTACATGAAATAATGGAAGGTTGAGAGGTTTGCTCAAGTATTTTTCAATATATGAAGTATCAAACATAGAGATGCAATTTTGCAAATTATCTAAGTAATCTTGGCTTTCTAAATTGATTTTATATTTTTTTGTCTGCTCATAATAGTAAAAGCAAGCATGGTGATAGTAATTCTGCTCATAAGACTTTATTTGTAATTGTGCGTAATAGAATAGTAAAAACGAGAGATTAAGGCTAGCCATTGCGAAATTATTGCTAATTAATAGAGCATTTTGAAAACAGTCTATCGCCGCAATATACCGATGTAATGCGTGGAATACATTTCCGAGATTTGTATATGAACGCATAGCAATATATTCTGCAACTTGTGCTTCTACATCATTTATAGGATTATCGTTATTATAGAAATTACATTCGTACATATCCAATGTATTTCTAAGATAGTATATTTCTTTTTCGAGATAAGATTCGTTGTCAATATTTTGGATTATCCGAAGATCATGATAGCCGTTTGCAATATCATAACTAATTTGCATCTTAGTTGGAACGTTGTAATCTTTGGATAACATAGATATTGCAGTTTCAATAGTAGATGGAATAAGGCTGCTTTTCTTTTCATAAAACAAAGTATCAAAAGTTTGTGACAAATCTATAACTGTTTTATCCAAAACTGTAGTGTAATTATTTTCAAATTTTGAAATCTGTTCTTGATAGTCTGACATATTTCGCTTTCCTTTGAATTTTGATTTTACAGTAGAATTAAATTATAACACTATATTAGGTAAATATCTAGGGGGTTTTCATTATATATAGGTGAAATTCTGCCATAAATGGACTAGGGGTAGAATTCTTATATATAATGGCAAGAAAGGAATGACTATTAGTTACTTTTTGAAAAGAGTGATATACAGAGATTTTGCAAATATATTAATTTGGTGATTGTGTGTTGATGGATACGTATGGTATACTGTTTTTATAAAATGAAAGGGAATATTATATATGATAGTTGGAAAAAGAGAAGAAAGAGTTGAGGATAAAAGACTACGCCATATTAAAGAAACAAAGGAAGATAAAGAAGGATGGCAGAGAGAATTAAAATATGTTATTGAGAGTAAAGATTCAAAACTTGAATAGTATTGTCGTATAATGATTAAGATTATGGATAATACATTAGAAGAATTAGAAAAAATGTGAAATATGAGAAATTATATCCAGCCATCAAGAATAAAACGATGGCTGGTATTTTTTACCCTTGACATACGAACACACATTCGATATAATTACAAATATAGAACGTATGTTCCGACCGAAAAAGCAATTCATTGTATTGACAGTACATGGATTGTAAAACTGATACATACAAACACACAGATTCAGAAATTCATTATGTGAAAAATTTAATAGTAATAGTAGAAGTATAGATTTAGAGCAGTTTCGGAATTGGGATTGCTTTAGGTTTATTTTTGTTACAGCTTTTTTGATAAAAATTGGGATATTTTTCATTTTTTTTAGATTTTTATGAGTTTTTCGCAATTTTGAGAAAAGGTTGTGGGTGGATGGAGAAAGTATGGGTAGAAACAAAAGTTAAATGGATGAATTGGAGGATGGATTTATGGAAACTTTACACGAACACAATCAAAGGACATATGAAAATATTTGTCGTATGTATGATGAAGGAATTCAACGAGTGGCAGTTGTTCAGCCTACTGGTTCAGGTAAAAGTCTTTTAATGGCAAAGCTAATTGAAGACAATTCGAACAGTAGATTTTTTGTTTTGTCTACAAACCACAAAATTAATGACCAGTTTAAATCGAAACTGGATGATGGAATATTGGAACGAATGAATTTCAATATCTATTGTAATATGCCAAATATGAAGCAAGAGGTTATGGAGACTTTGCAGCCTGATTATATTTTGCTAGACGAAATGCATAGGACTTTGGCGAAAGAGTGGAGTAAAGGTATCAGAGTTCTGCTAGAAATGTATCCTAATGCAAAGGTATTAGGATTGTCAGCAACGCCTATTCGTTATTTGGATAAATGCAGAAATGTCGCTGAAGAATTATTTAATGGTAATCTGGCTTGTGATATGAGTTTGTCTCAGGCGATTCTTGATGGGATTCTTCCTATGGCTAGATACGTTTGTGGTGTTTATTCGTATGAGAAAGACACGGAAAGTTTAAACAAGAAAATTGAGAAAAGCTGCAATAGTGAGGAAGAGAAGCAAGAACTGCTAAAGGAGTTAAAAGTATTAAAAGAGAATCTGGATAAAGGGCATGGAGTGTCAGATATTTTCAGGAAATACATTGTGACTGGCAGTGAAAAATTTGTTGTATTCCTAAAAAATACTACACATTTAAGAGTAATGAAGCCTGTTATTGAGAAGTGGTTTACTGATGCTGGATTTTCTGTACGACTTTATGAAGTTCATAGTAAGAATGCTGATAAGGATAAGGAATTTGTAGCGTTTAGAGAAGATAAAGAGAATGGAATAGTTAAGCTGTGTCTATCTGTAGCCATGTTGACGGAAGGAATTCATGGTGATATTGACGGCGTGATTATGCTTAGAGAAACAATCAGTCCGAATATGTATTTTCAGATGATAGGTAGAGCATTTGCTTGTGGCAAGAAAACGATACCATTGATATTTGATCTGGTTGCAAACAGCCAGTTTATTTCTGATGCTGCTGATAATTTTCCGAATGAATTAAGGGGAGAGATTCAAAAACGGAGAGAAGAATATGAAAAAGAAGGTAAGGATTATGAAGTTAGTTTTGATGTAGATGAGTTTATTGTGATGGATGAATTTATGGATGTTATTAGTGGGTTTAGGGCGATTGAGGGGAGGATAAAAGGGAGAGTGTGGACAGAAAATGAAGATAATATTATTAGAAAATATTATATAGAAGAAGGATATAATGTATATAAGCGTCTACAAGGAAGAAGTAAATGTGCCTGTTTTAATCGTGCTAAAATATTAGGTGTAAAAAGAGTGGAATCTGGCAGACCATGGTCTGTTGCGGATGATGAAGTTTTATATAGTAAATATCCTACAATTGGAACTAAAGTAGCAGAAGAATTACACAGGACTATATACGCCTGTGTGAGTAGAGCAAAAGAATTAGGAATAAAATATAAAGCAGGTTCAAACAAGCATAAATATATAGAATGTAGATCTGGAAAATGGAGAGTTGGATTTTGGTTAAACGGAAAAAGACAAAATTTTGGATCATTTGATTCAGAAGATGAAGCTATAAAAGTAGCAAGGCAAAAAGCAAAAGAATATGGTAAAGCAATTTAGAGACTTTTGTTTTCTAAAAAGAGAATAGTAAATAAGGAACCAAAAATTTTTAATAAAAAGGAGATCAAAACAAATGAAAGAGACATGGACAGAGAAAGAAATGGAAACACTGAAAGAAGGATATCCTGTAAATGAATCCAAGATTGATAATAGGCTGCTTAAAAGGGCAAAAGAGACAATGCCAACATCCAGAAAAGCGAAGCTAAATGGAAAACTGGAATATGATGCAGATGATGATACCAAATACATAAAGGCATATCTGCCTGATGTGTACCAGATTCCAAGTTTTGAACTGTACTTGGAAATCGAGATCAATAAAATCAGTGATGATTATTGGATGTACAATGTCAATCTTGTGCGCTCAGGCGAAATATTCAAATTCCCTATCCGTATAGGGAGCGGAGAAGCCTGTGTTACGGAAGAATGCATTGTCAATTATGTACTGTCAGAACTTGAAAATGAGGAAGTCGATTGGGCGGCTGAAATACAGATATATGATAGCTTTGTAGAGTATGCAATGAGTTATTTTGACAGAGTGTATGATATCAAGAGAGATTAATTTGTAAGAGTGGATAAGCCATTTCGGAAGGATAAGCAATTACTTCTTTCCGATTTGGCTTCTCTTTCCTGAAGCAGTGTGAGTTATGCGAGTTATGTAAGTGAAATTTTGTGATGTGATTGATTTTAAATGGAGAATGTATAGGTGGAACCTATAGTGTAACGACTGGATAGTTGTTGTGAATTGAAATTTTGGTTGTGGAGGTAACTGATAATGAGTAGAAAAAGGAAACAAGATAACAACAATGAAGAAATAAAGGGTTACGAAATTGTACGTCTGAATATAAAGGACATGCAAAAAGACAATCCTAAATTCAGCATGACAAAAAGCAATCTAAATACTGAGAAAATTAAGATCAGAAGCAGCGAAATTGTACGGATTGTTGCAAGTTTAAATCCTGAGGGTTGTAAAAAGGATGGTTCAAAATATTTGTACATTAAAGATTTGATCATCCTTAAAATTGGGAAAGCGTACAATAAATATTATCAATGTCTTTGTGAAGAAAGGAAATCCAATAAAGAAAACATAGGTGTATTTACATTAGAGATTATTGAAATTGACGAGGATAAAAAGCAGACAGTATTAGAAACTATCCGATATAAAAGATTGCTGTGTGGAAGTTCTTTTGTCAGGAATGCGAAGGAAATGTATGTCAGGGAAGAATTACACAACAAAGTAATGGAAGTGTTATTGGCAGGAATAAAGCCAAATGCATTATTTCTGCTGGATAAAGTTGCAAAATATTCTACTTATTTAGGGCTGGCGGCTACAGACAGTGAGCCAGTGTCTATGCCTAATATCTGTGTTGTAAAGGATTTTACAAAGAAGATAAAGGATGCTTTTGATATTGTAAAACAGAATAAAAATGAAAATGGTACTTTTGAATATGAAGTAATTAACTTTGCTGAAACGAAGGTAGAAACAGAAGAAGAGGTCAATTGTTTTGATGGTGCTGGAATTGTTTCATATGAAAGGGCTGTTATGTGGGCAAAAGAGTTAGGCCAGGATTATGTACCAGCGTCATTTCAGATTCGTGTTTTAAATGGGATTAAAGGCAATCTGTATACATTCCCTGTGACAGAATATATTGAATATCTGGAAGAAAATAATTTGCAGGATCATTTAGTGGTACAGGATTTATGGAAAACGCCTGTAAATATCAAAGAGCAGAAGATTGATGTTTTTCTGACAGAGAGCCAGTTTAAATTTCATGCTATGTATAACAGTTTTGAAGAATGGAAGAGCGCATTTGATACAGATGTAAAATGTGGGGATTATTCATATAGAAGGAGATTTAATATATCTGAAGTGTCGAAGCGTGCAGATAAATTGAAAGATGAGTTATGGTCAGCTTATCAGCCATTACAGACATTGGACTTTACAGATAATGAACTGGTCGAATTGGCAAAGCCGACTGTATCAATGTCAAAATTATTATATACGGATGTAGACGAGTTTATTAAATATAGAGGTATTGCGATGGAGTCAGATATTGAAGAGGCAGAGGGTGAGAAAAAACATTATAAGGAAAGTGAATTAATTCCATGGTATTATAAAGCACTTGTGTTGGATGATTCATTGCAATATGATCCATATATCAGAAAGAAAATAGAGAATGATTTAGAAAGCCTCCAAAGGCGAATATTTATGGGGAAGATTATTTTGAATGGGAATTATCAGACTGCAATCCCTGATCTGCTGGCATTGATGCAGCATATATGTGGAATGCCAGTTGTTGGAGTATTGAAAAAGGGAGAGATTTATTCAAATTACTGGAATACGAAAAAAGTAGAAAAAATTTCCATATGGAGAAATCCGCATATTGCCTGTGAATGGGTAAATTCAAAAGTTGTAAATAATGAAGAGACAAGGAGATGGTTTAAATATCAAGAGTCTGGTATTGTCACAGATATTTATGGAACTTTGGCATTACGGCTTGGTACGATGGATTTTGACGGAGATACTATTGCCAGTGTATGCTCTGACATTATTTATAATGCTGTAGAACGTACTGATATCCATACGATCAGGTTTATACCTTATAAGGAAGAGAAGAGTGGGATAAAAAAGAAATTCCGTATTAACAATTTTGAAAAGATAATGTATACCAATAAGCTGGGTTTTCAAAATAATATAGGGGATGTGACAAATAAAGTTACTGTACTATGGACTTTATATGGCGATACAAAAGATGAAGCAGAGAAAAGGAAAATCAGTGGCAATATTAAAATTATGTCAGCGATCAATCAGCTTATTATTGATTTTGTAAAGACTGGAATTAAAGTGCCTATCCCTAAAGATATTTTAAATATGGTTTCTGGTGCGAAAAAACCTGCTTTTATGCAGAATAAAAATGGAAGATGGGTAGATGATAAGAAAACGGAATCTAATGCAAGGAAATTTGATTTTGTTATAGCTGAAATGGTGGATAAAAACGGGAAACCGGTATCTGATGAATTTATCAGGAAGCAGAAAAAATATGAATTGACTAATGGAACAGTGGACAGGCTATATAAGTATTTATTAGACGCTTTATCAGGAATTAAGCTGGATTTTGAAGCATCAACAGAAGAGTGCCAGTTTACAAAGTTGCTAAAGAATATACCATATATTTATAATGCAACTTATCCCAAAATAGAAGAACGGTTAAAAGATTTATTGAAAATACATAATATCATATGTGGGAAGAAATATTATGACGAAAAAGAAAGTGCCAGTATAGATGATTCGACATGGAGGTTTGATCGTTTTTATAGTTATTGTGAAAATGAGTTGATGGGAATTTGTTCTGACCGGGAGACTTTGCTGAATTATCTTATCCACTTATTCTATACGAATGAGAACTTTTATAATTGTGATAAAGCTGTATTGTGGAATGTTTTTGGGGAGGATATATGCAATAGATACATAAAAAGAGAGATCAATACATCCGTTGATGATCTTGCCAAATTAGCAAAAAAAGAAAAGAAAGCAAAGGTAAAAGCAGAAAAAATTAAGGAAATGTGTTCAAATGCAAATGTTATACATATAAAAGACTTGCCAGAGGATGAAATATATATCACCGATACAGATGTAAACTATATTGTTGATAATATTCCAGATAACCGGGAAGCACAAAGACTGATGATCACATTGCTGGCATTATACCGTAAAATTAATGTGAATCATGAGAAAGGAAAGAAGAAAGCGATTAAAATAAAAAAAGGTAGAAAGAATGAAGTGACAATATATCAAATATGTAAACTATCGGATATTCACTATAATCAAATCTATAATAGGCTAAAATTATTGTATGAAAAGAAATTGATAGATATTGACTTGCAAAATATGAAAGTACCAAAGATAACAGTTTATATTCCAGATCAGGATAAAAAGAATAAAGAATATAAGATTGTAGATATAAATGATATCCGCATAAATATATTTGAAAGTAAAATGGCATAACCTCGAATTTTTTCTGGGAGGCATAATTTGGGAATGCTTGAAAGCCTTGAAAACAGGGCGTTTCTGGGAAAGAGTCTTATAAGTGTAAAACATAGTATAGGAAAAGAGGGTAATCCTCATCCGAATATTATTATGTATGGAGGCTGGATTATGCAAGATGAATTACGGGATCAGGTTATCGCATATCTTAATCAATACATGCTGAGGAAAAGTTCCCTATCTTCATATCTGGGAATTTCTCCACAGTATTTATCTGATTGGTTGCATAAGCGATGTGATTTCAATAACGGAAGGGTTCAGATGATTAAAAACTTTTTGACCCGCAAATTTTATTAAAGGTAATATCCTGTAAGGGTTATTATAAAATATTTCAAAAAAGGTTTGAATATCGTACTATGAAGGTGCAGGAGAGCATTACGGGTTGTGGAAAAACTGTGATGCATTGAACAATCTCCTGTGCCAGCCAATTACCTGCAATATTGCAGTTCCACATACATTTCTCCAATTATTCAGTTTTTAGCCGATATGGGCTTCAAAACCCGTATCAGCATTCGTCCAGAACTCCACAATCTGGATGTACCACAAATAACAATACCTGTATCATGCGGCTTTTTGAGATACGAAGTTGTATGATGCAGAACCCCTATATATCTCCACAATGTATAGGGAAAATCTGGTAAAGGTCCACCACACTTTACTGGATGTACAAGCCGCATGATGTCTCCCAAACATCATGCGGTGATGTACGAAAAGTAAGATAATTTATTTTGTAAAGAATTTCTTGTATATAAAATATTAGGAAAGAAGGTGAAAAATTGAGTCAGACAGAATTGAGAGAATTGTATCGTGATCGTCTTAAATGTGAAAAGCAGTGTTATATAGCGGAACAAACAGGGATTAATGCTGCTGTATTGAGTCAGTTTAAAAACGGACATATCGATCTATATGATTATCTTTTTGAAAAATTAGAAGCATATCTTTTGAACAAATAGTAACCCGCCAACCATCACACATATATAAAATTCAAATTAAATCAAAAATCATTCAAAGCAGCACACAATCATGCTGTGACAATCAAATAAGAAAATAGAATATAGTAATAGAGAACTAAATAGAGAATTAGGAAGTGCGGAGGAATTAAATACGGAACAGAAGCGGGAAAACAGCAATATCAGCTATAATAACATCTATAGGGCTATTGGATGCCTGAAGCCAGAGGAACAGGGGATTATACTTTCTGCATATAAGCTGACTGAATTATATGACATATTCATAAATAACGAAGAATATGAAAAATACATTAAAGACTTATTTGCAATATCCAATGAGTATAGCAACAGAGCACTTGCACTTTTATCCCTTCATACAGAAGCGCTTTTACAAAGTATGAAGAAGCAGGATGAAGTCGATATAGTGGATTCAATGAGTAAAATATATGATTTGATTTCTGAACAGGATAAGAAGATTTTCTGTGAAAGAATACTTCAGAAAAAGGAATTTTTTACAGATGCTTATAAAATGATGACAGGGTATTTTGAAAATGCTTTAAAAGAACAAAAGGGTAGTCCGTCAGACAATGTTGCAGATTGTAATGTAGAACAGAAGCAGGCGGATGCTCAGGATAAGTACAACTAAATATAGAAAATACGTTCGATTTTGTATTGAAAAGCAGTGAAGGATGTGATATGATTGTAGATAAATAAGAAAGCAAAAAGTTGGAGACTGGATATGATTAAAGTGGTTTGTGAGAGGTGTGGTACATCTTTTCTCCCTGATGTGATCAGGGAATTAAAGAATTGTCCTGTTTGTGGAGAACCGATGTGGGAGAATGGTGAAGATTCAATATCTGAGGACGGACATCCTGACTGGATTACATGGTATTATTATAAAGACCCTAAATATGGTGATCATAGCTTATGGGATAAATTGCCATTAAGACCAGAAGAGTTAGAGCTTATTAAAGAATTTAAGGCTCCACCAAGAGACTCAAAAGGCAGTTCTGAAAAAGCAAAAGAAATTCTTAGGACATATGTTCCAGATGCTTTTTCGGAACCTAAAGATAAAAAAGTAACCATATGTTGTCCCAGATGCGGCAGTCAGGAATTTACTCTGCTAAATCGAGGATATTCCATTTTCACCGGATTTTTAGGAAGTGGAAGGGTAAAAAGGGTGTGTAACCGTTGCAAAAAGGAGTTCTGAATTCGACAGGATGATAGTATGAAACTGCTTGCTGTAATAATATGTATATGCATTATCTGGTGGATTGAATATGACAGGAATTCATATCTTGATTCATTGCCAAAGGAAAAGAGAGATGAATTAATAAAGAAACAATCCCAGATGCGTTGCAAACATTGTATGTCAACAGATTTTGAAGTGGTGGGGGTAAATGGTAAAATTAAATTCCAATGTAAGCATTGTGGGAAAATAAGGTAAATGATCAAAACTGAATAATGAATATATAAGAACAATCAGCAGGAGAGATTATTTTTTATAGTCTCTCTTTTATTATGTAAAAAACGGTAGGAGGATTTACATTTGGTAGAAGAAAATAGTTTTGAAATTGATCTGCTGGGAGCATTAGATCAGAAAAAGACAAAAAAGCAGATAAATTCAGATTTGAAGCAAATTGAAACAGTAATAAATGCATTGCGTATCACGGGAATGTTTGCGCAGGGTGATACAAAGAAAAATCTGAATTCTTATATAAAATCGCTCCAGTCACAGCTGGATTATGTGAAACTGACGGCGAAGATTGATAGCAAAAACTTAAAAAATGACGTTGATAAGGCTTTAAATAGTGTATCTTTTAAGGATATTGATGCTTTAAATATAGATGAAAACAAGGCAAAATTGAAGGTTCAGAAGGTCATTGCAGATGCAAAAGCGTATGTGGCGAAGAATCCGGTATCTATTGGGATAAATTATGAAAACAGGCGCAGTAAATTAGATAATGACCTTACGGCATATCTGAATAAAAATACCAAAATTCAGGAATCCAGCATATTTTTGAAAGAAGCAGATAAAATCCGTACGCTCATTGGTGCAATTAATGATAAGAAAAGTCTCAGGGAAGCAACTGACGCATTTCAGCTGTATAAAAGTTCTGTTGCATCAGTGGGTTATAATACAAAGAGCACAAGTGATAAGATCAAAGACATGCTTTCGCATGTAACAAGGATTGGAAGTGCATTTGGCGTAGCATCCATGCTGACAAATAATTTTGCCAAATCATTAAAGACGTTGCGCTCAAACGATACAATATTGACAGAGATTTCAAAAACTTCAGAAATGACGAAAAAGCAGCTTCAGGAACTTGGGGATGAGGCATTTAAAATAGCTGGTAAATATGGTCAATTATCATCAAATTATCTGCTTGCTGTGCAGGAAATGGCGCGTTCCGGGTATGAGAATGCGTCGAAAGAACTTGGTGAACTGTCATTACTTGCACAATCGGCTGGAGATATGACTGCCGACAACGCAAATAATTATCTCCTTGCTACAGATGCTGCCTATAAATATAGTGGAAGTGTTGAAAAGCTGAATGCTGCCCTTGATGGCGCAAATTATATCAGCAATCGTAATTCGGCGAGTTTAACGGATATTGCTGATGCAACACGTGTTTCTGCTTCATTTGCGGCAAATGCGGGAGTGGCAATTGATGAATTGACGGCTGCAGAATCGACAATGATTGCTGTGACAAAACGGTCTGGGTCTGAAATAGGGCGGGCATTCAGAAGTATTATTCTGAATTTGCAGCAGGTTAGTGGCGAATTTGATGGAGAAGTTATTGATGAAGAGCAATTAAAGAAAGTAGAAGCGAGATGTCATTCTCTTGGGGTAGAATTAGAATATATGAAGGATGGTATCGCTACACTTCGAAACCCCATGGAAATACTTAAAGAATTGGCAGAGGTTTATAATTCACTGCCAGATAGCAGTGCAGAGAAGCAGGGATTGATTTCCGATCTTGGGGGGAAATATCATGCCAACGCGCTTTCTGGATTGCTCAGCCGATGGGATATGTACGAAAAAATGTTAAACGAGTTTTCACAGGGGACAGGATCGGCACTTGAAGAAGCAGAGAAGACAGCAAAATCGTGGGAAGGACGCCTGAATTCCCTTTCCAACAGTTTCACATCATTTGTCAATACACTTACTAATAAAGATACTATACTGAGTGGGATTTCTATTATAGACAGGCTGATTCAAGGTGGAGAGTCATTAATTGACATTTTTGGGGAAATACCAATAATTTTAACGGCTGTTAATTCTTCCCTGATCGCCATGAACAAGAATTATGGCATTACCAAAATCTGGGACAAAGAAAATCACAAATTTGATATAGAAGGAAATGCGCTGGGTATAGATTTTACAGCAATTAAAAATCAGAAGAAACATTTTGAAGAAGCAGGAAAAGCTATTTCTGGATGGAACAGTAAATTGTTGCAAGGACAAACAGATATTGATGATTTTGAGGATTCAGTTGCTCAAAGCAGCGCATCCCTGAAAGAATATCTTTCCACCTGCTCCAAAGATGCCCCTGCTTCTCTTCAGGGATATCGACAATATCTTAAATCTACCGGACAGGCTATAGATGAATTGCGCCTTAAAACAATCCTGTTGAATTCAGTCATGACGTTTCTGGGTGGCATTGCTTTACAGGCAGTAATAACAGGGATTACGACAGCCATTGACAACTACATCCACAGAGTAGAAAAAGCAAGAGAAAAACTGGAAGAATCCAACAGCGCATTTAAATCAACAACATCAGAACTGGAGCAGCTTCAAAAAGAGCTGGATGAAACTGCCGCTAAAATGGCAGAGCTGGAATCTGATGGGATTACACTGGTAAACAGTGACGAATACGATAAGCTTGCAGATACAAATGAAGAGCTTGAACGCACTATTGCGCTTAAGAAAATTGAACAGGAGCTTAATGCGAAACAGGCAGTTTCTGATGCAATGGATTTATATGGAACACTGACTGAACACAGCGACCCATCAGAAGACCGTGTAGAGGCACTTGTAAAATCAAGAAAGACCGACAGTCTTTTGGACGTATATGATCTTGCGTCTCACATGGATGCCGGTAAAAATGATATCAATGAACTTCTTGCCACCTACCAGATATTAAATGATGCTCTGGATGAAACCAAAGCCAAAATGAATGACCTGAAAGACAGGGATGATGATGAATCCGGATATGAGCTTGAAAATCTTCAGAACCATGTCGAAGCCCTTGAAGGATATCTTGGCGATGCATCTGGCTATATCAATGCTTATATGCAGGATGCCCAGCAGATATATGATACTACAAAAGACGCCATGGATTTGGGCGTAAAGCTTACAGATTATCAGAAGTCTGCATTTAATAATACCAGTAATGCGCTGGATATGATTCTTGATAATTTATTAAGTGTTCCACAGAAACTTGATAAGCTTGTAGAAAAAAATGAATGGCAGGATTCCCTTACAGAATTATTCAACAAAGAAGAATCTCTGGACGAAATAACAAAAGCACTCATTATAAGATATCCAGAATTAATGAGATTTCTGTCAGACAATGGGATTACCGTAGATGAGCTTGCTGAAAAGTATAGAGATTTAGGCGATGCACAGGGAGCGATCGGTGAAAATGTTGATTTTACCCCCACCATCTCCTCTTCCGTCCAGCAGCTTGCAAGACAGTTAGAACCACAATTCGCAGAACTTGCCGAAGCATATCAATCAATCTTTAAATTTGATGATAAAGGCAACAGAACCTTCTCCCTCGATGATGTAGACAATTCCATGCTGGAAAGCCTGCGTAAATCGTTTGCTGAAATCGAAGAAGAAATTGGCGTTGCATTTGATGCTTCTGTACTGAATCCATTTTTCGATACACTTACAAATGGAACATCAGATGCATGGGAAGTGCAACAGGCGTTCAATGACCTTGCGACAGCATATTTTTACAGTACTGATACTCTGGCTCAGCTCAATGAGGAAACGGCTGATGCAATCGAAAAGCAGCTGGAAGAAATGGGCGTAACAAATGCCAGTGAAGTAGTAACAGCAGTACTCGCTGAAAAGGAACTTGAATTAGCGGCAGCAAAAGAATATCTGGCACAGACATCTGAGGAACTTGCTGATGCTACCGGATCAGAAATCGCGCAGTTTGGAGCCGAACAGGTCGCTTCCGGTGAATGTTCAGAAGCACTTGCACTCTTCTATCTTAAGAAGGTATTACTGAATACAACATTTATTTCAACTTCTGCTGATGTAAGCAATATCCTTACTCTTGCTGAGGCGGCTGGTGTGACCACTGAATCGCTGGTTAAGCTTGAAAAAGTAAAAGCCGAATTTGACGCTGCTGTAGCATCAGGAAACGCTTTTAAGGTTGGCGGCGCTTATGCGGCAATGCAGCTTGCGTTAAATGAAGTCAGAAATGATATTACAAATTTTAAACCTGTAGAGGTTGACTTTGATAAAATAATACCTGAATCCGGTTCTGGCTCGGCAAAGTCTGCTGGTAAAAAAGCAGCAGATGAATATCTTGAAGCTTTTGAAGATGAACTGGCAAAGCTGAAAGACCTGAAAGACCGTGGGAAAATCACGGAAAAGGAATATTTAGACCAGTTAAGGAAGCTGTATGAAAAATATTTTAAAGATAAAAAGAAATACCTCGATCAATACCAGAAATATGAAAATGAATACCTGCAAGGTATAAAAGCTCTTTATGAATCTGTTTTCTCCACCATTGCCAAACAGTATGATAAAAAGATCAGCGCTGCCAATGATGCAAAAGATGCAGCTGTTGATGCGCTGGAAGCTGAACGCGATGCTGCAAAGGAAAACCTCGAAGCGAAAAAAGAAGCCCTGCAGGATGAAATCGATGCCGTTGACAAGCAAATAACCTGTAAAGAGAAGATGGTTGACGGCATACAGGATGAGATTGATGCTATCCGTGATGCCAATGAAGAAAGACAGCGTGAACTTGACCTGCAGAAAGCGAAGTATGAATTAGAACGCGCTATGAACCAGAGAACCCGTCTGGTGTATAAAGATGGGCACATGCAGTATCTTGCTGATCCAAAAGAAATCCGCGATAAGCAGGAAGAAGTGAAGGATGCTGAGACCGAAATACAGATTGCTGAAAAAGAGAAACAGATTAAGCTTATTGAAAAGGAAATATCTGTTCTGGAAACCAGAAAAGACGTATTGAAGGAACAGCAGGACGCTCTCGATAAACAGATGGAGGAACTTGACAAATATTATGATAAGCTGATTTCTGATACCGAAAAATACTGGGATCAGATTATTAACGGCTTTGAGGAATATAAGTCAAGATATGAAGAACTGTCTGATATGGAATCCGATGCAAAAGCCATGGCTGACCTGAAAGAGCTGTGTGAAGCAATGGGCGTGACCGTTGACGAAGTACTGGGCATGTCTGATGAGGCATTCCAGAAATTCAGAGATACTTACACCTCTGCCCTTGCCGATATCTATTCCGGAAATGACCAGATGACTGCCGCACTTGCGGAACAGGCTGGTAAAACCACAGATCAGTTAGGAAGCTATCTGGCTGATACACAGACATTTGTTGATGGGCTGAACGCGCTTGATTTATCTTCTACTGCCGAAGGTCTTGAAACAACCGCTGCTGGCATGGATAAGGTTGCTGATTCCTCTTCAAAAGCAGGTGGCAGCATGGAATCTGTGTCTGCTGAAATGTCCTCTGTAAAGGATGCCACATCTGGCGTAACCGATAATCTGACTGCGATTTCAGACAGTCTTGCGTCCATTACCGGTGCTGATAAAATACAGGAAATTGCAGGATCGTTTGAACGCCTTGCCGGATCGCTTGTTGCGGTTGCAAAAGCACTGGGCATTGGCGAAGATGGTTCTGTATCAAGCCTTGCCACAGCACTGTCCAATATTGCTTCAATTTCTTTGGATGTAGACGGGAAAGGACTTGTAACACAGTTTGGAAATCTGAAAACTGCGGTTACAGAAGTTGTTTCTGCAATTTCCGGCGCAGGTGGCAGCATGGAATCTGGCAAACAGGGTGATTCTCAGGAAGGTGGTGAAAGCGGTGCCGCATCATTAACCAGTGCAATTGATGATCTGAAAGCAAAAGCTGATGAAGCATTGGGAAGTGGTGGCGGAGAAGATTCTGAAGGTAAGGGAACCGGTATCATCGGACAGTTTGACCAGCTAAAAGAAGCAGTCGAGGGTGTGACCTCTTCCATTGGCGGAAGCGAAGAAGGAAATGGTTCTTCCGGAAGCAGCGAAGACACATCATCCCTTGTTGATGCAATCAAAAACTTTGGAGAAACAACAGAAGAAATACTTGCTGGCGGAGAAAGCGGTGGTGAAGCCGGAGGCGTTATTGGGCGTTTTACAGAATTCAAAGATGTCCTTGGTGAAGCAAACGACCATGTAACTGGAATATCTGACGGACTGGCTGAAATTGATGGTCAGGATGTGGAATGTACTATCAGGGTGAATATTGAGACAACTGGTGGCATTCCTGCATTTGCGGAAGGTACTCTGGGGGATATGAACCTTGGCAGTGCTGAATATACAGCGCAATATGGTAAAGCATTTGCAGAGGGGACAAAGAATTACAAAGGACTTCCAAAGGATGAAAAGAATGCCCTTCGTTCTGAATATGGACAGCCGGAATTGACAGTATACCCAAATGGCACAACAGAACTTACAACAAGCCCGGTGATGAGCGACCTTCCAAAGGGTACAGTCATTTTCAATGAAAATCAGACAGAAAAAATACTGGAAGGAAAAAACCATGCAGAAGGTATTGCTCATGCAAAAGGAACGGACGATGATGGATGGTTTACTCTTCCAAATGGTCAGAAAGCTCGCCCCATTGAACCAGGCGATCGTGCATATGAACTTCAGAAAATGTTTGAGCCATTGTTAAAGAATATCGATGATAATATTGATTATCTTGCAAGCAGTGCAATGATAAAGCATGAAAAGAATATGGGCGAACTTGTAAAGAATGTAACAAATAACAATGTGACTACAAATAATCATAATGTTCAGCCGGTGGTGAATCAAAACATTACAATAACCTGTCCTAATGTTACGAATGATTCAGGTGCTGAATATATTCAAAAAGAACTGGGGCATTTGAGCCAAAAGGCATTACAGGTACAATTAAGAGATTATTGATTAACAAAATGATTACCGCACTCTGAAATATGGGTGCGGCTTATATATGGAGGAAAATATGGATTTAGGTGAAGAATTATTAAAAACAATTCAGATCATTATTAATAGAAAGCTAAAAAAATATCGGGCAGATAGAACATACAGGACTGTCATAAAAGAAATCACTCCAAAGGGATATGTTGTTTTAGATGAGACAGGAAGTGAGCGAACAGTTCCGTGTTATGTTCCGAATGTTGAGTTAAGAGCAGGTCAGAGTGTTTATGTAAAAGAGCCGCTTGGCAAATTGAATGAATTGCATATCTGTAATGTGATAGAGAATACAAGTAATTCTGGTGATCCAGCCAGAAGAAGCAGAAGAAGATAATTCTGAAATTAGCGAAGATATTGTAACTATAAACAAAGTCGATGTGAATACGATTCGCCAAAAGTGGCGAAGCCGTGTTCCTTATAATATTATGTGGATTAATTTTGAAAATTGAAAATTGAATATTGAATATTGATATGGTTAGGGTACTGCTGGTGTATTACTTGCAGTACTTTTTTAGATAAATAATTTACAGAGGTGATTTGTGATAGATACAATGGAATTGAACAGTTTTAAGTATGGGCAGAATAATGAGATATTGCGATTTATAATAAGCAGTGGTATGATTGATATTAACGATGTGCAGAACAGCATAGAAGCTATGAAAAGAGATGAAATATTAAAACAACATCCATACGAAATATGGGAAAGCAAAGATGGGAAGTGGTATACATATCTGCCTGTAGAAAATAACGGCAGGATACTTAAAAAAAGAAAATCAAAAAAGGATTTGGAGAATGTACTGATTGAGTATTATAAGAATCAAAGAACAATTTTATTAAAAGATGTATTTCAGGAATGGATTTCTCAGAAACTTGAATATGGAGAAATTCAGAAACAAACTTATGACCGCTATACAACAGATTATCACAGATTCTTTGATGGGGCTGGTATTTCGAAAAAGGATATTCGGAAAATAACAGAGGATGATCTGGAAATGTTCATCAGGGAAACAATTAGAAATAAAGAATTATCCAATAAGTCCTATGGCGGGCTGAGGCTGTTAATTATCGGAATGTTTAAACATGCGAAAAAACGTAAATATACGGAAATTAGTATAACACAGTTTTTGGGCGATCTGGACTTACCTAAAAAGTGTTTTACTAAAAAGAGCATCAGTGATGAGGAATCCGTTTTTACAGATGAAGAAGTTGAAAAGATTACGCATTATATTAAAGAAAACGTTTCGCTGATCAATTATGGAATTTTACTTGCTTTTCAGACAGGCGTTCGGGTTGGGGAGCTTTGTGCGATTAAATATTCTGATATACAGGGGAATAAATTATGCATAAGGCGTACGGAGGTCAGATACAGAGATGTAGATGGCAATTATGTTTTTGAAGTACGTGAATCTCCAAAAACTGAAGCGGGAAACAGAGATATTATCTTGAATTCGGAAGCAAGGAAAACGATCAAAGAAATAAGAAAGTTGAATCCGTTTGGAGAATATATGTTTGTACAGGATGGAAAGCGGATTAAAGAAAAAGCATTTAGTGTTAAGATTGTTAAAATATGTCGTTACGTTGGAATTAAAGAACGGTCAATGCATAAAGCAAGGAAAACCTATGCTACGAAATTAATAAATGGTGGCGTAGATGAAAGCATTGTGATTAAGCAAATGGGGCATACCTCTATTGACTGTACAAAGCATTACTATTATTTCAATAATAAAGACGATGAGGATGTAGTGAAGCAGATTGAAAAAGCCATATCATATCAGGTTTGATTACCGGGTAATCAAAGGTAATCAAGAAAAAAAGGAAAAAATGCCGTATTTTCAAGGAAAACGGGCAATGTGTCGAGGGTTCAAATCCCCCTCTCGCTATTGTAAAAGTCCAGTATTTACTGGACTTTTTATTTTTCGTATTACATTTCATGCTGCACAAGCTGTGAAAAGTGATTGTTTGCAGTCCGGTTCCTTTCTTTCTGGCGGTCTTCATGGCATGGCTGTACACGCGTTTTAGAACCGCGTCGCTGTTTACGCCGCCAATGAAAACGGTCTGCGCTTACATGTGCAGACCGTTGTTTGTGCTATAGAACCTTAATTTCTCCATTTACCAGCCTGCCGTTTAAGCAGCTGGTTTCCTGTGACAGGCGGAGCGTTTCGTGATGGATGGTCAGAACCAGACCCGGATGAGCAATGTCGCATTTTAACCGGCAGTTATCAGGCACATCGGTATCTTCCTCTGCCGCCTCGGCTTCCTCCAGTTCCTTATCATAGCGTGCCAGCTTCATCTTCTGCACGGATAAATCCAGCCGGAGCTTATTCATCTGTTTGGTCCTTGCCGGGCTTGTCGGCTGATGGCTCATTTTTTCCAGCTCGCTTATCAGCTCTTCTACATTGTATTGCAGGGATTCCCGTTCATATTCCGAGCAGGGCCGTCCGCCGATGGAGATGGCGGTGGGATTTTCGGATCGGGAACCGACGGTTTTGGCAGTGACGCTGCCTGCGGCGCGGATGTGTCCGCCGATGATTTTGCCCTTACCGGTATTGGCCTGGACCTCTCCGTCACAATATACGTCACAGTTTGCGAGATAGTCCGCAAACAGATTCTCCCGGACATGGACAGTGCAGTTTTCCATATATTTGGCGTAAAGATTTTTGCGGGAGCGGATGACCACGCGGCTGTCGCCCAGAATGCCCTTGGCGACCCGCAGATCGCCGCCGGATTCCACCACGCCTGCTTCCACAATGCCATCTATCGTGATGTCGCCCATGGCGCGCACCGAAAAGCCGTTACATACGTCCCCACGGATATGTACATCTCCCATGAAGTTGATGTTTCCGGTGGACAGATCCACATTGCCGTCAATTTCCAGCAGGGTTTTGATGCGGAAGGTTCTGCCGGAAAATTCCAGGCGGCCGGACATGCCCGCCAAAAGCTGGCTGCCATCTTCGCTGATTTCTGTATTCTGGCCCTGCGGAAGCGCAACCGCTTTTCCTTCCCGGCAGGGAATTTCCTCGTTGCGTACGGTTCTTCCGGGAATGCCCGCAACCGGCGGAACGGCCTGACAGATCACGCTTCCCTTTTCCACGTTCTGCACCAGGTTTAAGTTAAAATAATCCACCCGGTCATGTTCGTCTACCGTGAATTTCTGTTGTACAGAGCGGCTGTAAAAGTCTTCGATATAGCCGTCCTCTCCATGGGTGACAGGTGTTCCCTTTGCCGCAAAAAACAGGTGAAAATAGCGGTGCGGTTCTGCGGGCAGGCGGTCTAAAAGCTCTGTATCCACGCCAAAGGTGACACTGCTTTGTGCCAGTGCGTCATCCAGCATATTCCGCTGCAGCTCTTTTCCCGCTCCGGAGGGCGGAAATACCATGAGCCATGCCGCCAGACGGTCAGCGGAAATGAAAACGAGCGGCTTGGCATCCAATGCTGTCGGTGTCATTTCCTGCTGCACATTTTCCGCTTCCTGTGTTGCCTCCGTTGGCTTTTGGGGGGCTTCCGGCTTTTTGGGCGCGGTTTCCTTCAGACGGGTGACAGCCGCAGTGGTGACTTCCTTTTGCAGCCGCATGAGCTCCTTTTCCGTTTCATCCGGACTCAGCGCTTCGTGGCCATCCAGCCGCAACAGGGGCACGGGCGCTTCCTCAGCCTGTTTTGCCCAGAGCAGATAGAGCTGGTGCAGCGCATGATCATCGGGCAGCTCCAGCTGATTGTAATCATCGGGCAGCGGTGGTGCTGCCTCTTCTGTGTCGGTTATTACTGTCTGCGCCGCAGGAGCTTCTTCATCAGCTTTCTGTGGCCTGGAGCCAAACAGGCGATCCCAAAAACGATTTTTAAATTCCATTTTTACCCCCGTCTCTCCGCCTGAGCGGGTATTTTGTTCCTGAAAACCGAATAGCTTATTCATTCTGATACCCCCTTGTGCGCTTTGGCGCATATACCAATCAATAGTTTGGAAATTTATTTCCAGACTTTCACCGCCTTTACCTGGGATGAAACGGAAAAAATCGCAAGTGCCGTTTCCGTGATACTTCTTTATTATTTATTATACTTCTGCCAAAGCACAATTGACAAGAAGAATTGAAAATATTTACAAAAAAAATTGAAAACAGGGGTGAAATGAATACAATATTTTCTTTTTCTGTCTTGCGACTATGTATTGTGCTTAAAAAATGTGAAATTTGACGCGCCCAAGAGGACAACCCGCCCGTTCTCCCTCTGTCCGGTGAGGCGGGCAGGTAAATAAAAATAGTGCTTGAAACAGAACATAAGTTCTGGTATAATAAAAGCATAGAAACCTGACAGCACCTGATGACGCCGTTAAACTGACTGACATTGGCTGTGCATGGTGACAAGAGGTACGCATTATGCAAAAAATTTACCTTGCGATTGATTTGAAGTCATTTTATGCTTCGGTGGAATGCGTGGAGCGGAATCTGGATCCTCTGCGGACGAATCTGGTGGTGGCGGATGCTGCGCGCACGGAGAAAACCATTTGCCTTGCGGTATCGCCCACGCTGAAGCAATACGGTATCCCGGGACGGGCGCGCCTGTTTGAGGTGGTGGAGAGAATCCGGGAAGTGAATGCGCTGCGCCTGCCAAAGGCGCCGGGACATGCATTTGCAGCATCATCCTGTGATGCCATACGGCTGGCAGAGGATCCGTCGCTTTCCGTTTCCTGGATCACAGCCCGTCCCCGGATGTCGCTTTATATGGAATACAGTACGCGGATTTACAATATTTATTTAAAATACGTTGCGCCGGAGGATATTCATGTGTATTCCATCGATGAGGTTTTCATGGATGTGACGCATTATCTGGATGCCTGCCATCTGGACGCCAGGGGACTTGCGAAGAAGCTGATACAGGAAATTTTACAGGAAACAGGAATTACCGCCACAGCGGGGATCGGGACGAACCTTTATTTATGTAAGGTCGCCATGGATATTGTGGCGAAGCATGTCACGCCGGACCGGGATGGGGTGCGGATCGCGTCTTTAGACGAAACGGAATATCGCCGGCTGCTCTGGCATCACAGGCCGCTGACGGATTTTTGGCGCGTGGGCAGGGGTTATGCGAGAAAGCTGGAGGAGAACGGTCTTTTCACGATGGGGGATGTGGCGAGGTGCTCGTTGGGCGGACCTGCAGATTTTTATCAGGAGGAGCTGCTTTATAAGCTGTTTGGTGTCAACGCAGAGCTGCTCATCGATCATGCCTGGGGCTGGGAGCCCTGCACCATGGCGGATATCAAGGCGTATAAGCCGGAAAGCAGCAGCGTGGGGTCCGGTCAGGTGCTGCAATGTCCTTACCCCTATGAAAAGGGCAGGCTGATCGTGCGGGAGATGACAGATCTTCTGGTGCTGGATCTGGTAGAAAAGGGGCTGGTGACGGATCAGATCACGCTCACCATAGGCTATGACAAGGAAAGCCTTTCAGATCCTGAGATTCAAAAAAGGTACAAAGGACCGGTCAACACGGACGCCCATGGGCGCAAGACGCCGAAGCATGCGGGTGGGACGACCCATCTGGAACGGCCGACCTCCTCCACAAGGTTGATCCTGGAAGCGGTCACAAGGCTGTATGAGCGGATTGTGGACGAGAATCTGCTGATCCGGCGGGTTTATGTGACGGCAAACCATGTCATGGAGGAGAGCAGGGCCAAAAGGGAAGACTCCTTCGAACAGCTGAACCTGTTTACAGATTATGCAGCGCTGCAGGAACGCAGAGCGGCAGAGGAAGAGGCGCTTGCGCGGGAGCGGAAAATGCAGCAGGCGATGCTGGATATCAAAAAGAGATTCGGGAAAAACGCGATTTTAAAGGGCATGAACCTGGAGGCGGGCGCGATGACGCAGGAACGTAACCGGCAGATCGGAGGGCATAAGGCATGAGTGTGGAGCAGGGAAAATCAGGCGCAGGCAAAGCCTTTACAGATTTCCCGGGATTGCTGCAAAAGGAGGCGGATTTGCATCGCTATGACGATATCATCCGGCTGCCCCATCATGTATCCGCAGTGCATCCGCAGATGGACAGGGCTGCCAGGGCGGCACAGTTTTCGCCTTTTGCAGCGCTCTCCGGCTATGAGGATGCGATCGAAGAAACCGGGCGGCTGACGGAAAAGCGGATAGAGCTTTCCGAAGATGAAAAGGCGCTTTTGGATGAGAAGCTTAAGCAGCTGCAGCTGCGGATTGCAGAGCATCCCCGGGCGAGGATCACGTACTTTGTGCCGGATGCCCAGAAAGAGGGCGGCTCCTGGGTATCCGTGACCGGGGTGGTGAAGCGGATAGACGCTGTCGGGCATATCATTTTATTGCAGGACGGGACTGCGATACCCGCAGGCGACATCGTTGAGATGGAAGTGACAGAATTGTAATAATGGTTACTGTTTACTCTGTGACCAGTAACTAATAATGAAGATTTGTTTGAACTGTTGCAAGCAGGGATTGCAGCGGATATACAGGAAATGTTATGATGATAGGGAAAAATAAATCCGGGAGGGCATGGTAATGGAATATTTTAAGAGAGTGGCGCCGGAATCGGTGGGGATTTCTTCGGCGGGAATACTGGATTTTCTGGAAGAGGTCCAAAAAAAGGGGATTGAAATGCACAGCCTGATGGTGATCCGTCACGGAAAATGCTGCAGCGCAGGTTGGTGGGAGCCATATGGTCCGGAGGATTTGAATCCGCTTTTTTCTTTCAGTAAAACCCTGACGGCTACTGCGATAGGCTTTGCCTGGCAGGAAGGACTTTTGTCACTGGAGGAGAGGCTGATTGATATTTTTCCGGAGGAAGCGCCTGCTGCGCCTTCGCTTCATTTGCAGAAGGTGACGCTGGAGCATTTGCTGATCATGGGCTGTGGCCACGATGCAGAGCCGGTGCAGTGCATGGAGGATCCGGACTGGATCCGGGCTTTTTTACATCATCCGGTCGTGCATGAGCCGGGAACCTTCTATATCTATAATACTGCAGGTACCAATATGCTGGCTGCAGTGATTTTGCGGAAAACGGGACAAAATGTGACGGAATACCTGCGTCCCAGGCTTTTTGATCCACTGGGCATTGGGGAAGTGGCCTGTCGGCGCATGCCGGGCAGAGAGGGCGTGGAAGCGGGCGGTTTCGGCATGAAGCTTACGACGGAGGATATGGCGCGGTTTACCTGGTTTTTGAAAAACCGGGGATGCTGGGAAGAAAATCAGCTGCTTCGGGAAGAGTGGTTTGACCGGGCATGCAGCAAACGGATTGAAACGGCAGGGGATAAGGAAGGGCATGTCAGGGAATGGGCGCAGGGCTATGGTTATCAGTGCTGGATGGGATCGATTCCGGGATCCTTTCGGGTGGATGGCGCTTATGGACAGTTCGGTTTTGTGTTTCCCGCGCTGGATATGGTTGTCATAGCGACGATGGCGACGGAGCAGACCCAGTCCATGATCGATTCGTTGCTGGCACGGCTGCTTCCGGCGGTGGGGGAAGACGTGCTGCCTGTGTCCCGGGAGGCAGGAATTTTACAGAGCAGGCTGGAGCGGGCGAGCGTTCCTGTCCTGTCCGGGAGCAGAAGCGCATGGCTGGAAGAGAAAATGGCCGGAGTGATTTACCGGGCAGAGACGACAGAGCCGGGAGCAGGCTGTGACGGTCTGGAGCGGCTGATCGGCGGCGTGGGATTAGCAACGGCAGAGGAGAGCGTCCTGGAGGAAATGTGGTTTTCCATCAAAGAAAGATCGCTGGTCTGGCATGTACGGGAAAAGGGAGAAGAAATATGTCTGGAGGCAGCGCTGGACGGCAGATTTTTCAAAAACAGCGTCCTGGGACATCGTTATGGAGCCTGTGCCCGGTTCAGAGGACCACATGCGCTGGAGCTGGAGATACGCAGAACGGATGCCATCAGCGGCGTCAGCCTTTTATTCCGCTTTTTGGGGGAAAGGCTTTTACTGGAAGCGGACGATACGCTGGTGGCGGCGGGCATCATGGGAAGAAGCGAGAGAAAAACCTGTGCTTTTTACCGGAAAAGGTGATCAGAAGTTACTATTCAGACGTGTCTGAATAGTAACAATCAGAATATCATTGGCAGCAAAGGGAGGAGAGATGGCAATGAATGAACTTTTGTACGGTGTTGCATATTACGATGAGTATATGCCTTATGACAGGCTGGATCAGGATGTGGAGATGATGCAGGAGGCGGGCATTAATCTGGTGCGCATCGCGGAGTCCACCTGGAGCACGTTGGAGCCGCGGGATGGAGAATTTGATTTTTCACACATAGACCGGGTGCTGGAGGCGATGGGAAAAGCGGGCATTCATGTGATCGTGGGAACCCCCACTTACGCGATTCCGTCCTGGATGGAAAAAAAGCATCCGGATATCATGGTGGTCACCAGACAGGGCAGGAGCATTTACGGCGCCCGGCAGATCATGGATATCACGAATAAGGCATATCTGTTTTACTGCGAGCGGGTGATCCGGAAGCTCATGGCGCATGTGAAGGATCATCCGGCGGTGATCGGTTATCAGGTGGACAATGAAACCAAGCATTTCGGCACCGCTGCAGAGTCGGTTCAGCGGGATTTCGTGGAATATTTAAAGGACAAATTCGGCGGTGACACAGAGGCGATGAACCGGGAGTTCGGATTTCATTACTGGAGCAACGCGGTGCATGACTGGAAGGATTTTCCGGATGTGCGGGGAACGATCAACGGAAGCCTTGCCGGAGAATATGCGAAATTCCAGCGGGGGCTGGTGACGAAGTTTTTGGCATGGCAGGCGGCGCTTGTGCGGGAATACAAGCGGGAGGATCAGTTCATTACGCACAATTTTGACTTCGCATGGAAGGGCGCATCTTATGGCGTGCAGCCGGATGTGAACCATTTCCAGACGGCTCAATGCCTGGATATCGCCGGCTGTGATATTTACCACCCGTCCCAGGATAAGCTGACCGGAGCAGAGATCGCTTTCGGTGGGGACCTGACAAGATCCTTAAAGCAGGACAACTATTTTGTTCTGGAAACGCAGGCGCAGGGGTTTCCGGAATGGACGCCGTATGACGGGCAGCTTCGGCTGTTGGCCTTTTCCCATCTGGCCTCGGGCGCTGATCTGGTGGAATACTGGCACTGGCATTCTTTGCATAACGCCTGTGAAACCTATTGGAAAGGGCTTTTGAGTCACGATTTTGCAAAAAATCACCCCTATCGGGAAGCGGCTAGCGTGGGGCGTGACTTTAAGCGGCTGGGAGATAAGCTGCTGCATTTGCGCAAAAACAATGAGATCGCTATTCTGGTGAGCAATGAGTCGCTGACAGGCATTGACCTGTTTCCGATAAGCGGTGGCATCAGCTATAACGATGTGGTGCGCTGGCTTTATGACGCGCTCTATGAAATGAATTATGAGTGTGACTTTATTTTTCCGGAGGAACAGGCGCTTACCCGGTATAAGGCGATTCTGATGCCGGCCTTTTACTGTGCGCCGGAGGGGACGCTGCTTCGGCTGAAGGAATATGTCAGGCAAGGAGGCGTGCTCATTGGCACCTTCAAATCCTGCTTTACCAATGAAAATGTCAGGGTATATCCGGATGTACAGCCTCATATCCTGCGGGAGTGTTTCGGCGCGTATTATCATCAGTTTTCCTCTGCCGGGCAGGTCGGGCTTACGGGGAAATACTGCTGTGCGCAGGATGGAGAGTGTGCAGAGGGATTTTTGGAATGTCTGGAGACTGACGGCGGAGAAGCGATTCTTGACTATGTGCACGACAACTGGGGACAGTATGCCGCCGCTGTGAAAAACAGCTACGGGGACGGAACTGCGGTATATCTGGGCTGTAAGTTTTCCAAAAAACTTTTGAAGGAAATCCTGCATGATGTATTTGAAGGTGCAGGAATCACACCGAATGAAGGATCGACAGGATTTCCGGTCATTGTCAGGAAGGGGATAAACCGGCATGGAAAGCAGATCGTATATTTGCTGAATTATTCCGGGCAGACGCAACGGGCACAGTGTCCCAGGGGGGCATGGCAGGAGCTTTTGTCCGGGGACAGATATGAAGCGGATATGCCGGTTATGCTGGAAAAATGGGGCTTTGCGATTCTGGAAGAGTCGGAATAGAACAATATATCAGGAGGAGACAGGAAATGCAGGCATATTTATTCGTGCATTTTAAAGAAAAGACGAGCCCGGAGGGAGAGCAGGTATATTTCGGGCTCAGCAGGGACGGTTTTTGCTGGGAGGAGGTCAACGGTGGACAACCCGTGCTGTGGGCATACTACGGCGATAAGGGAGTGCGGGATTTTACGATCATCCGGCACCGGGAAACCGGAAAGTATTACATTATCGCGACGGATTTAAGCTTGTCCTATGGCATGCGGAACCAGTATCACCATTCCTGGGACGAGATCGGACGAAACGGAAGCAAATGTTTCTCCGTCTGGGAATCCCGGGATCTGGTTGACTGGTCGGAGCAGCGCCTCGTACAGATCGGGGATGAAGATTTTGGCTGTCTGTGGGCGCCGGATGTTATTTTTGATGAAAGGAATGGAGATTACGTGCTTCACTGGTCCTCCTCTCACCGGAAGAATGATTATGGGCAAAAGGCGATTTTTTACAGCCGGACGAAGGATTTCGTGCATTTTTCAAAACCGGAGGAGTTGTACCGCAAGGAGGATTCGGGCGTGATCGACTCCGCCATGTATGAGGAAAACGGCAAATATTACCTGTTTGTGAAAAGTGAGGACAATCCGGCAAAGATTATTTTACTGGAATCGGAAAATGTGACAGGTCCGTTTGTGCGGATAGACGCGTTTGACGCTTCCATGGGCAGCGTGGAAGCAGGGCTGTATGAAGCGCCCACGGCGGTACGGCTGGAGGACGGAAGATGGTGCCTGTTTTTAGACTATTACGGCGTGCCGGGCGCGGGGCAGGGATATGTGCCCTTCGTTTCCGATGATCTGGCGTCAGGCAGGTTTGTGCGGTCGGATGAAAAGTTTTCATTCCCCTATGGCTTTAAGCACGGAACGATTCTGACGATCGGCATGGAGGAGTATGAGAGGATCAGGAAGCATTACGGCTGAGGGCTGCGTATGCGCGCGCAGGGCGCACACCTTTTTACCGCCGTTGCATATGATATACAAACTATGCAATCGGAGGATATTATGAAAAGGAAGCTTCTGATTTTTTCCATGGCGGCAGTCCTGCTGACCATGGGGCTGGCGGCATGCGGCAGGGCGGCCGGTACGAAGGAGGAGGGCGGTGTACAGGAGAATGCCGTGAAGGTGCGGCTCAATGAAGTGGCGCATTCTATTTTTTATGCCCCTATGTATGTGGCGATTGAGGAGGGGTATTTTGCGGAGGAAGGGATTGATCTGGAATTGGTCACAGGGTTTGGCGCGGATAAAACGATGACCGCCGTCCTTTCCGGCGAAGCCGATATCGGCTTCATGGGATCGGAATCCACAATTTACACGTATTTGGGTGAGACCAGCGATTATGTGGTCAACTTTGCGCAGCTGACCCAGCGGGCGGGTAACTTTTTGGTGGCGCGGGAGCCGGTTGATGACTTTTCCTGGGATATGCTGAAGGGAAAAAATGTGCTGGGAGGCCGGGCTGGCGGGATGCCGGAGCTGGTTTTTGAATATATTCTGAAACAGAACAGCATCGATCCCAAATCCGATCTTTCCATCGATCAGAGCATTGACTTTGGCTCCACGGCAGCGGCATTTTCCGGCGGTCAGGGAGATTTCACCGTTGAATTTGAACCCCATGCCACTTCGCTGGAGGAAAAAGGAGACGGTTACGTGGTGGCGTCTTTGGGTGAGGCCTCCGGCTATGTGCCGTATACCGCTTTTTCGGCAAAAAAGAGCTATCTGGAGGAGAATCCGCAGGTGATTCAGTCCTTCACAAACGCCCTGCAAAAGGGCATGGACTATGTGGCTTCCCACACGCCGGAGGAAATTGCGGCGGCAATTTTGCCGCAGTTCGCAGAAACAGACGAGGCGGTGCTGGCGTCGATCGTGAAGCGTTATCACGATCAGGATACCTGGAAAAAGGATCTGATTTTCCGGGAGGAAGCTTTTACATTGCTGCAGGATATTCTGGAAGAGGGCGGCGAGCTGTCCAAACGGGTGCCCTATGAGGAGCTGGTGACGACGGAATTTGCGCAGAAGGCGGCAGAATGAGAGGCGGCCGGCGCGCAAAGGCTTTGATATGTATGTGAAAAAGCTGCGATAAAAAATCATAAAAAAGGATAATCTGTGCATAATACAGGGAATGGCAAAAGGAACTGTCATTCCCTGTAAAACGATGGGGCTATAGAAGATTTTACAGACATGCGATGTCTGGCGGTTAAAGAGATGGCTTTATGGAGAGCGCAGATATGAAGATGCAGAAAAGAATTTTCCTGGCTGGCGGCTTTTTTTTCACCTGTATCGCAGGGACGCTGTTGCATTTCGTATATGAGTGGAGTGGGCGCAATTTTTTGGTGGGGCTGGCCGCGCCTGTGAACGAATCCACATGGGAGCATTTGAAAATGTTGTTTTTTCCGACATTGGTGTGGATGCTTGGCTGGCAGATTTTTTCGGGAAAATCCGTGCAGGGGCTTTGGGCAGCAGGTACGGTAGGAATCAGTGCCGGGATGCTGACGGTGGTGACATTTTTCTATACCTATGCGGGAGTTCTGGGAAGAAACTGGCTGCCTCTGGATGTGTTTTCCTTTTTTCTGGGTGTGTTTGTCATATTCTTTGTGGCGGGGAAAAAATGGAACGGCTATGCGGATGGCGGGTGGCAGAACAGGCTGGCGGCGATCGCGCTTGTGCTGCTGGCACTGTGCTTTTTCCTTTTTTCTTATTGGAGCTTGCCGATCGGCTTATTTAAAGAACCTGCTCTGTAACAGGGAAGCCGCAGGCTGATTATTACCCGGTCCTGTAAAAATTGCGCCTGCCCGGTTGTGCTTCCCGCCAAAATCTGCTAGAATCGTAAAAGGCGGTCATGCGTGCGTGTCGGCACAGAGAGATCGATTTTACGTGTGGCGGCGTGCCCAAAGGGCGCATGCAGGTTTACAAAAAACGCAGAAAATGAGGCGGCTCCCGGACCAGGAGAATGTGGGGACAGGCCGTCCGGAGGGTGAAAGACGATGAGCATATACGATACATTGAATGACCGGCAGAGAGAGGCGGTTTTTAAAACAAAGGGTCCCGTGCTGATTTTAGCGGGAGCGGGCAGCGGCAAGACCCGGGTGCTGACGCACAGGGTCGCATACCTGATCGAGCATGAAAGGGTCAAGCCCTGGAACATCATGGCGATCACCTTCACCAACAAGGCGGCGGGAGAAATGCGCGAGCGTGTGGATTCTCTGGTGGGCTTCGGCGCGGATCAGGTCTGGGTTTCCACCTTTCATTCCTCCTGTGTGCGGATTTTGAGAAGATACATAGACCGGATCGGATACGGGACGAGCTTCACAATCTACGATACGGACGACAGCAAAAATATCATCAAGGAAGTGTGTAAAAGGCTGCAGGTGGATACGAAGCTTTATAAGGAAAGAAGCCTGATGTCCGCCATTTCCTCCGCGAAGGATTCGCTGATTTCACCGAAGGCATACATGGAGCAGGCGATGGCGGACTTCGGGAAAAGAAAGATCGCCGAGGTGTACGAGGAATATCAGAAGACGCTAAAAAAGAACAACGCTCTGGATTTTGACGATTTGATCGTCAAGACCGTGGAGCTTTTTAAATCCTGCCCAGACGTATTGGAGTATTATCAGGAAAAATTCCTTTATATCATGGTGGACGAGTATCAGGACACCAACACGGCGCAGTTTGAGCTGGTGCGGCTTTTGGCAGGTAAATACCGGAACCTGTGCGTGGTGGGTGACGACGATCAATCCATTTACAAGTTCCGCGGCGCAAATATCCGCAACATTCTGGACTTTGAAAAGGTATTTTCCGAGGCGGCGGTGATCCGTCTGGAGCAGAATTACCGTTCCACCCAGACCATTTTGAATGCGGCAAACGATGTGATCCGCAATAACACCGAGCGGAAGAAAAAGACGCTCTGGACGGACAAGGGAGAGGGCAGCCCGATTCATTTCCGGCAGTTTGACACCGCCTATGAGGAAGCGGAATTCATTGCAGACGAGGTGGCGCGCAAAAGAAACCGGCGCGAGCTGGAATTTCGGGACTGCGCTGTGCTGTACCGCACCAACGCGCAGGCGCGCCTTTTGGAGGAGCGCTTTATCGTGGAGGGGATTCCCTATGATGTGGTGGGCGGCGTGAATTTCTACGCCCGCAGGGAAATCAAGGACATGCTCGCCTATTTGAAAACCATCGATAATGGGCAGGACGATCTGCAGGTGCGCCGTATCATCAATGTGCCGAAGCGGGGCATCGGCAATGTCACGCTCAATAAGGTGCAGCTTTATGCGGATGAAAATGAGCTGAGCTTTTACGATGCCCTGCGGCAGGCGGCTCAGATTCCGGGACTTGGCAAGGCGGCGGCAAAGCTGGAGCCATTTGTGACCATGATCCAGTCCTTCCGGGCAAAGCAGGAGTTTTATACGCTGGAGCAGCTCATCAATAACGTGATCGAGACGACCGGTTATGTGAAGGAGCTGGAGGATTCTGACGACGAAGATGTAGAGGATCGCATCAACAACATCAATGAGCTGATCAGCAAGGTGGTTGCCTTTGAAGCGATTCATGAGGATGCGACGCTGAGCGGCTTTTTGGAGGAGGTCGCTTTGGTGGCGGATATTGACGGTGTGGATTCGGACAATAACAGGGTGCTTTTGATGACGCTGCATTCCGCGAAGGGACTGGAATTTCCCACGGTGTATCTGGCGGGCATGGAGGATGGCATTTTTCCCAGCTATATGAGCATCACGGATGATGATCCCGGGGCGGTGGAAGAAGAGCGGCGGCTTGCCTATGTGGGCATCACCCGGGCGAAAGAAGATCTGACCATAACCTGTGCCCGTTCCCGGATGATCCGTGGAGAGACCCAGTACAATCCGGTCAGCCGGTTCGTGCGGGAAATTCCGGACCAGTTTTTGGATAACCGGGTGCCCGGCACGAAAAGGTTTCGCTTTGGATCTGAGGAGGACGACGACGGCGGTTTTACAGGCTTTGGCAGCTTCCAAAAGGAAGAAGAGGGTTTCAGCGGTTTTTCAGGCTTTACGGGCTTTGGGAAGACGGACAAAGGACAGGGAGCAGGGAGCTTTGGCGCAGGAAGTGGCAACGGCGGTTTTGACGGCTCCCGGACCGGGAATGGATCTGCCGGTTTTGGCGGCTTTAACGCCGGAGGGGGCGCGGAGAGCCATGGCGGTGCGAAAGCTGCAGGCGCATCCGGCAATGCAGGCTGGGGCGCAGGCTTTGGCCAGGCGGCGGGCGTTTACGCAGGGATGGCAAAGCCCAAAGCGGTGGTGCGTCCGAAGCGGACGGCGGCAGAGAACAAGCCCTTCATCGCAAAGGGAGTCGGCAGCTTAAGCGGTGTGGACGGGCTGCAAAAGGGAGCGGCGCAAAAGGGCAGCCTGGAGTATGGCGTGGGCGATCGTGTCCGCCATATCAAATTCGGTGACGGCACGGTGACGGCGATCGTAGATGATCCCCGGGATTACAAGGTGACGATCGAGTTTGACGGCGCAGGGCAGAAGATCATGTACGCGGCATTTGCGAAACTTGTGAAGCTCTGAGCTTTTGCTGGTGCCTGGACTTTAAAAGAAGGAGTGCCGGAAATGGAAGACAATGCACGAAAGGAGATGCTGGAAGAGCATTTCAAATGGCTTCATGCCCATCCCGAGCTGGGATTTGCAGAATTTATGACCACGATGCGGATTCGGGAGATTCTGGAGCGCGAGGGCGTGGAAATTCTGGAAACCGGGCTGGAAACGGGACTGGTTGCACGGATCGTGGGAGAAAAGGAAGGTCCCGTGATCGGACTGCGCTGCGATATCGACGCGCTGCCGGTCACGGAGGAGTCCGGATTGCCCTATGCTTCCGTAAATAAGGGATGCATGCATGCCTGCGGCCATGATTTTCATACGATCGTGATGGTCGGCGCGGCGATTTTGCTCCATGAGAGAAGAGAAACGCTGTCCGGTACGGTCAAGGTGGTTTTTCAGCCCGCGGAGGAAGTGACGCAGGGGGCCCAGAAGGTGCTGCAGACGGGCGTTTTGGAGGATGTGTCCCTGTATATCGGCATTCACACCTATCCGCAGTTTGAAAACGGGACGGTGGGCATCAAGGAGGGCGCGGTGATGGCGGCGGTGGACCTTTTTTCCCTCACCGTCACCGGACAGGGCGCACATGCGGCGCAGCCCCAGAAGGGGATTGATCCCGCGGTGGTGCAGGCGGCGATCATTTTAAACGCCCAGACGATTATCAGCCGGAACCTGCATCCCTTTTCCCAGGCGGTTTTGAGCTTTACCCATGTGGACTGCGGCACGACCTGGAATGTCATACCGGACAAGGCTTTTCTGGAAGGAACGGTCCGGACGCTCTCAGGAGAGGACCGGCGCATGATCCGGGAACGGTTTTACGCGATGGTGCAGGCGACCGCGCAGGCATATGGAGCGAAAGCGGAAATTGACTGGCGGGAGGGACCGCCGGCGGTCATCAATGACGAAGGGCTCTGCCGGATCGCGCGGCAGGAGGCACAGGCGCAGGGACTTTGTGTCGCTATGCAGGAGGGCACCATGGGCGGCGAGGATTTCAGCCTGTATCTGGAAGGGAAAAAAGGCATTTTTATCCGGGTAGGGACCGGCGGGCGCTATCCGGGACATCACGCGAAATTTACGGTGGATCCGGAGGCCATCTATCCGACCGTCCGTTATATCGCGGGGCTGGCAGCGCGCTGTATGACGGAAGAGGGAGTATAAGCGTTTGTCAGGTGGTTACTTTTCACGGGGGGAGAGATGCCGGACGGGGCAGACGGGACAGGGAGCAGCGGTAAGATGGGCGTCGGAGGAAACAGTCTGTTTCCTCCGACGCCCATCTTACCGCTGCTCCCTGTCCCGTCTGCCCTGCCCGGCCTTTCTCCCCGCTCCGTGAAAAGTAGCGTCCGGTGCTAAAAAAAGTATAAAATTCAAATTTTTCATAGTAAAATGATGTGATTCGTGGTATGATAACCATAACAGCTGTGTACGCAAAAGCGACACAGGCAAAAAGATGCGGAAAGGAAGGGCAACGGTATGGAAAAACTGGATGAATTATTGGAGAGCCTGAAAAGAAGGGAGCTTGTGAAGAAGGAAGATGACAGGAAGAACTGCATTTTCTGGATTCTGGCGATTGTCGGTGCGGTTGCTGTAATTGCAGGAATCGCCTATGCGGTATATCGTTATATGACGCCGGATTATCTGGATGATTTCGATGACGACTTTGACGATGACTTTGAGGATGAGGATGAAGACAGCGAAGAGCCTGAAGAAACCGAAGCAGAGGAGAAGCCTGTAGAGGAAGAGAAGGCGGAAGCGGCATCCGAAGAAAAGGCTGAGGCAGAGGAGAAGTAAAACTGTTCCGGCAGCAGTGTAAACGGGATCGTGGTTTTCATGGATAGCCTGAAAAAATGTAGCCCTGTCAGACAAAAACCTGACAGGGCTGAATTTTTGTAAGGCTTCGGATGGAGGTTAGCGTGAAGAGATTTTCTAAGGCGTCTAAAAGACGCCGCCTAAGAAAATCTAAAACTTCACGCAGAAGAATGTCTTGAAAAACAGGCATTCTTCGTTCTGATTTGAGCCGCCGCGAAGCGGCGACGTGGAGGTTAGCGTGAAGAGATTTTCTAAGGCGTCTAAAAAACGCCGCCTAAGAAAATCTAAAACTTCACACAGGAGAATGCCTGAAATACGGCATTCTCCGTACGGATTTGAGATTCCGCAAAGCGGAATCATGGAGGTTAGGATGAAAAAGGGACAATTGCGGACAGGTATTGTGGAAAGCCTGAAATTTCCAAATAAGGCGGTGGTGCGCCTTGCACCGCTTACAGCAGAAGAGGAAAAAACGGAGTACTGCACAATCAAGGGCGCGCTGCCGGGACAGCGCGTAGCTTTGGTGATCACAAAGGTGAGAAGCGGAAAGGGGGAGGGACGCCTGAAGGAAATTCTGGAGCTCTCCCCTCTGGAGCGTGGCAGGGATAGCAAAGAGGGCTGTCAGCATTTCGGTGTCTGCGGCGGTTGTACATACATGTCCCTTCCCTATGAGGAAAGCTTAAAAATCAAGGAGCAGCAGGTGCATGCGCTTTTGGAGCCTGTGCTGCAAAAGCAGCAAACCCCCTGCATGTTTGAACCGATCAAACCGAGCCCGGTCTGCTTTGGATACCGCAATAAAATGGAGTTCACCTTCGGCGATGCGGTAAAGGACGGTCCGCTGGCGCTGGGCATGCACAAAAAGGGCAGCTTTTATGATATTGTCACAGTGGACGGCTGCCGGATCGTGGATGAGGACTATCGCCGCATTCTTGCCGGGACGCTGGATTTTTTTGCCCAAAAGGAGCTTCCTTTTTTTCATCGGCTCACCCACCAGGGCTATTTGCGCCATCTGCTGGTGAGAAAGGCATTCCATACGGGTGAAATTCTGGCAGCGCTGGTGACCACCACGCAGACAGCGTGCGCGCTGGAGGAGTGGAAGGACATGCTTTTGGCGCTGCCTCTTACGGGAAAATTTGCGGGTATCCTTCATATTGAAAATGATTCCGTGGCGGATGTGGTAAAAAGCGACCGCACGGAGATTTTATATGGACAGGATTATTTTTATGAGCAGCTTCTGGGACTGCAATTCAAGGTATCCACCTTTTCCTTTTTCCAGACCAATACCTGCGGCGCGGAGGTGCTCTATCAGACTGCCCGGGATTATGTGGGCAGCCTGCTGGACGCTGAGGGAAAGCCCCACAGCGTCGTGTATGATTTATACAGCGGAACCGGCACGATTGCGCAGCTGATGGCGCCCGTTGCCAAAAAGGTGATCGGCGTGGAAATCGTGGAGGAGGCCGTGGAGGCGGCGCGGGAAAATGCTGCCTTAAACGGGCTGGATAACTGTACGTTTATTGCGGGAGATGTGCTGAAGGTTTTGGATGGGATCGAAGAAAAACCGGATTTCATCATTCTGGATCCGCCCCGGGACGGTGTGCATCCCAAAGCGCTCAAAAAGATCATCGATTATGGCGTGGACAGGCTCGTGTATATTTCCTGTAAGCCGACCAGCCTGGCGAGGGACCTGGAAGGGTTTTTGGAGGGCGGATATGTGGTGGAGAGGTGCGCGGTGGTGGATCAGTTTCCGTGGACGGGGAATGTGGAGACTATATGTTGTCTAAGGCGCATAAAATAAGGATTTTTAAGGTTTTAAAGGGTGTGAAAAAGGTGATTTGCCACCGTAATTTTGAAAAGTACGGAAAAAGGGCTGAACTTTTTTGAAAAGGTTCAGCCCTTTTATTTTTATGAAGTTTTCCGGCCTGCTGCCCGTTCAAAGAGATCAACAGAACGTGATGCCATGGTTTCCGTATCATGTACATAGGTTTGAAGGGTGGTCTGAATGTTGGAATGCCCTAACCGGGTTTGCACATCCTTTACATCAGCGCCGGATTCGATCAGGATCGTGGCGTGGGTATGCCGCAGGGAATGATAATCAAAAGCAAGCAGCAGTTCTTTATGTATTACCCTTGAACAGAATTTGAATGAATCGGTGGAAGTATATTCTCCGTTTTCAGCTATACAGATCATGTAGATACGGGGAAGGGATGATTCAATACATTTCTGGATGGGAACAATCCGCTGCATATCATTCCCCTTTTCATCAATTTCTTTTTTCAGAATGTGAATGGTATAGTATTCACCGTATTTCAGTTCATTTTTCAGCTGGGCGGTGCGTTCCTGCTTCAATGCCTGATAGAGAGTATCACCGAATTTTATGGTACGCATGGAAGTTGGCGTTTTGGTAGTGGTAAAATACCATGAAGAACGTATTTCCTTTTTCCCGGTCTTTTCCACTGCCTTACGGACATCAGCTCCAAAATTCCGCTTTACAATCTGTTTGCTGACTGTCAGGGTCCTGTTTTCAAGGTCTATATCATCCCATGTCAGCGCAAAGGCTTCACTGATCCGAAGGCCGGTGTAAAAGCCAATCATCAGCGGAATATGGAAACGGGAGCCGGACGGAAAACGGTCAATGATCTGTTGTCATTCATCCAAAGTCAGGATGATCCTTTCACGGGGCTTTTTCTCTACCTTTGGGGATTTTACATAGCGCATAGGGTTGGCCGGGAGATAATGCAGCGGTTCAACAGCATAGTCCAGGGCGGCGCCGAACACGGATAGAATTCCAGTGATGGAATGTTTTGCCAGCCCGTCCATTTTTAGCCCGTTGGCATACTCCTGCAATATGGCAGCGGTGATAGCCTTCAAGCGATATTTGCCGAAACGGGGCTTCAAATGCCCTTCCATGATCCGGAGATAGCCCACCTGCGTATTATATTTCAGATTTGGCCTGCAGTACAGGTCATACCACTGATCCAGATAGTCAGATACCGTGATCTCCGAAGGCTCAAACAGCTGTCCGCCATTGTTATACTCGTTGATGGCTTTGGCCAGTGCTGCTTCCGCTTCCTTTTTTGTTTTGAATCCACCCTTTTCCTTTTTCTGGCGTTTCCCGCCTACTGTGCCCAGGTCAAAATAATAAGACCACGTTGCACCACGTTTTCTTGTTCCACCTGTCATAAAATCATTCCTGTTAGTGTATAATTATTATTGGCAAAGGGAGAGAAAGCCCTAAAATAAAAAGGGAAGCAGAGAAAATTCCCGCTTCCCAAACATGCAGTTTTCCTTTATGATGTTATCGACCAGGAAAACAGATGAAGGAGACTGTATGATGAAGACTATTGTAGAGGAAAAACTGATATCATTCAAGAGCCTGGAGCAAAAAATTTATAAATATATATGCGAATATAGAGCCATGTTGACCCGGAGCCTACTGGAGATGTATGACGACAGACTGGCAGAAGGGAGAGATAAGAAGGCATACCGTGACAAAGGAAAGCGCAGCACCACAGTGAAGACAGTGTACGGGGAGGTATCCTGTTCACGCAGGGTATACGAGAGACAGACGGGGGAAGGGAAGAAAGAGTATGGGGTACCTTCTGGACGAAGCCATGCGGATGGAGAAGATAGGCCTGATGTCAGCGAACCTGGCGGCGGAGAGCCCGTACCGCGTGACGGCAGAGGCCATAAGCAGCACCTGTGGGCAGAGCGTGAGCCATGGAGGTGCATGGATCAGAGAGCCTTACGACCCTGACACGATTGTGCAGCCGGACCGATACCATATATATCAGGAGAACCTGCGTAAGATCGGTGACAAGAAAGCCCGGAAAGGGATCAGGGAGCTGTTCGACAGCGGGAAGCCGGAGGAGATGCTGGAATATATAAGAATCTATGCCGACAGCGTGGCAAGCGATGACAAATCGGACAAGCGCAGGAAGAAAGCCATGGAGCTTTATGGGTACCTGTATAACAACAGGGATGGCCTGCTGCCATGGCAGAAGCGCGGAGCAAAGATACCGGAGGCACCGGAGGGGACCGTGTACAAAAGCATGGGCGTACAGGAGAACCAGAACTGCACAGTAATAACGCTGCGGATGAAGCACCGGAGGATGCGCTGGTCTGAAAACGGTGCGAATAACCTGGGGAAAGTGCTGTACCGGAAAGAGAGCCGGGAGCTGATTGAGACGATAGAAAGATACGCAGACGGGCATGCCCCCGTAACAGGGCTGGAAGATGCCATCGAGACACTGAGCGCGGCAAAAGCACCAAAAAAAGACGGGAAAGGGAATCCTTATGTGGATATAGCCAGCTGCCATATGCCACTGCTGGACGCACATCCAGAAAGGCGTTTATAGCTGCTTTCTGCGACTAAAAGATAAAATAGGCTTGTATTAGAAAAGGAACTTGAATTGTCAGAAAACAACATAAAATGTCAGGAATCAATAAAAAAAGGAAAAATTTCCAATTAGAATTTGACACATACCTTGTACTGGCATAGAATTGATTTTTGTAATAAAATAGGGTATTATATATAAAATGTTAGAAAGATGCGACAAGAAACGAAGTGGTGTTCACAAAAAATTCACAAAGTGTTCGATTGCATGTTTTGTAATAATTGTATATAATATGAGAGAATAGAGATGTTCATTATAAATTGTTTCCGCTGACTGGAAGCAATTTAGCTCATGACGCCGACTAAATTCTAAGAACTAGTCGGAAGAGGGCTCTTCACTCTAAGAGTGTTCAGAAGTGTCGGGGCATTAGGCCCAGGGTGGTGCACTGGACTTAGATAGTTGCTGATAGCAATGAAAAAAACGTACTTTAATATGAAAGATGAAAAGAATCCACTAGCTTTGTGGATTCTTTTTTTAACAGAGGAAATACAATGGCGAAGAAGAAAAAGGGATATCAGGAATTCAGGAAATACCAAATAGCAAATGGAAGCACAGAAGAGTACACCGTTAACCTTAAGAAGTGTGCGGAGGAATTTGCGAAGCTATTAGGGAAAAAATATCATTTTTTGCTTTCAAATGGGCAAAGTATAATTTTGAAATTTGAAGAAGGAAATTTTTATCATTTATTGGGTTTCCATAAATTTACCAATACAATATTTTTTCAAATGATAGAGCAGGATGCATATGATTATAATGCAACAAATTTTTATAATGATGTTTTGGATGAAAAGATAAAGTTCGATTGGTGGGATGATAAAGAAATATCAGTTCCGCCCCAATTGATGAATGCAGAGTATTATAAAAACTTTATCGATCAAAAAGATGACATAGCAAAAAATGTTATTTATAGAAGATTCCCGTACTTTACATACGACAATGTGATTTCAATGTTCAATAATAAAGTGGTGATAGATCATGATTCATCGCAAAGCGAATCTGATGTACGTGCGGATAAAATTTTCTTTGTATTTTTGGCAGAAACCAACAGAAATTTAAATTTTGGTGTTGATTTTAACTATGACGGATATTTTCCCACAACCTTTTTTCTGGAAAATAAGAAAGATTGGTTCAAGTATAAGAAGGATGGGAAGAAGTCGGATATTTTAGATATATTGGGGATTTATGTTGAAGATGCAGAATGCGGAAAGTCTATACTGTTTCATGTGAATTGGAGATGTGTGAGAGAAAAATTTTTAGCTGAACATGATAGCGGTTCCTACATTGATATGAAGAAGATGTTTAACAAGGAGGACGTTACATCATATTATATGAAGAGGCAAATTGAAGATCTTTATGAAATAACATCGAAGCTGGATAGAGAAATAGATGAATTAAACGAAAAAGTTAAGGTGTGCGAACTAAAGCTCATGTATTTAGAGAATCCATCTAATGAAGAACCTATATTAGAACTGATGAATTGGGAAATAGATGCAGAAAACGAAAATATAATTGAATCGGAAGTGATAGAGGAAAAGAAGGAGCTACTGAAAGAATTGAGCTTTAAAAGTAAATTGTGCAAGAAACATAAAAAGAAAATTGGAAAAATAGAAGGGGCATTACCTGATATTCAACAGATGGATAAGATAATGCTACAGGAAGTTTACAATAGTTTTATAGATAATAGCATATTTTGGCCAATAGTATTTTGGGATGAATTAATCAATAAGATTGATTGGATTAAATTAGACATCGATCCAGTACGAATGAAAGGGTTGTATAAGGGGTGGAGAAGTAATAATTCTATTCAAGTTGGGTAGTCAGAGAACCAATGAAATTAAGGTTATTATGCAAAGGAACTGAAATGTGATATCAGTTTGCAAAACAATTTTATGTAGAAAATAGCATATTTGGATGACATATGGTAGGATTATAATATAAAAGAAAAACTGAATTCAAAGTTCCCAACGGGTCGAGCGCATCTCAAATAAAAAATATGGGGATTGTCCAGTGGACGATTCCCATATTTTTTATGGCCTTGGTCAAGGTTGTCTGTGAGGAACGGGCAGACAAATTTATTTCCCAAAGGAAATAAATTTCCTTGACAGTGGAGCGAAGCGGAACGGAAAAGGTGAGACAACTGGTTCTGGCTGCGGAGCAGGCACAGCTGGCGAGACCCGTTTCCTAACGTAGAACCACAAGCAGAGACTTTACAAGAAAAGGGATTGGAATTACTGAATCAGAAGTGGATACCCTTTTCGTATTTATTTAAATAAAGAGTATTGTTGAAATATGAACGAAGTGTTTTGATTGAATTATATTGCTAGTAGAGGTTGCTTTTTAGCTGATTACTAATTAGAATAGAAAAGTAATAGTTGCTTTTCGGTTTTAAAACTATACAAGCATAATAAAGAGAAAAAAGCAAGGAATCAAATGTTAGTGATTGTGTAGAGAAGGGAAAGAATGATGTTCAATATTTATTATATTAACTATACTAAAGCCTATGAGATTGCAATGCTTATTGATAATAAGATGTTAGAGAGTAAGACAAAGGAAAAAGGGGGTACAGTATCAGGGCATATGGAAGGAGAGTTTGATGAAGCTCCTTTGGTCAAGATTCCATTTATAGGAAAGTACATGCCCGCATTTGATTTCAGTGGAGAAGTAACAGGAGAAAAATCTAGCAAGGTTATTGATACCGTCAAAGTTATTACAACAAAATCAACTATCTTGGATAGGATATATGCTAAAGCTAAAGAAACACAAAAAATAAGAAATAAAGAAATGGGAAGTCTGATAAGATTAAAAGATGTCTCATTAAAAGTCAAAAATGAAAATGATATTTTAGGAGCAAAAACACTATTAAGTGGGGCAATAGGAGACATTGCTGTTGATGGTGTCGGAAATGTAAATTTATCCACTTTGTTAGAAGTAATGTTCAAGGATTCTTCTTATGTTTTAGAGGGAATATTGCCGAAATCGAAGGAAGGGAAAGAAGAAAAGATTTATATTAAGATTCCAATGCAGGCAGAAAATGAAATGGAAAATCAGTATAGTATTTCAGATTTAGAAATTGGAAAAGTTACTATTATAGGTATTTATCGAGGATGTTTTAATGAAAATGAATTGGATGACAAATTAAATAAATTTTCTAAGCAAACAGATGATAATGATGCCTCTTGTGATATTGATATAGCAAGTGATGATGAAGAAGAAACAGGAGAAGTTCATTATATAGATGTAATAGCAATAGTTCAGGATATTAGATTTTAATGAGGTACTTATATTGAGTAAATTTATTATTTATGAATACAATAAGCAAAATAAGGATTTAATAGTTAAAGAATTAGAAGCTGATGGATATGCTTTTATTTCAGTACCATTAACTGACAGTATTACGATTAAAACGGAAGACTATCCCAAAGCTAAAAATGGACTATTAATTGATATTTCAATGGTTGTGTCTGATGATGAAAGAGCAATATTATATTCTAGGCTTGTAGAAAATATGATGGATTATATACTGCAGAATCATCTTGAAGATTTTTTATATATTATAGTGAATCGCAGATATACATATACCGTTAAAGATTTATTTGGATATAGAATTAAAGAGATAGAATGTCTTGAAAGATATTTCAATGTATCTATACCAGAAAATACAAACATTGTGGATATTAAGGAAGAAAATTTTGAGAAATTAATGACGAGTATCCGATATGAATTAGTTGGCCATAGCAAATATAAATCTATGTTGGAAGATGAATTGAAGAAATTTCGGGTGTTTAACAAGTTAGGATACCAACCAATATTTTCAACATTGATTATGGGGAAATCTGGAATAGGAAAAACAGAGCTTGCGAGAATTTTACATCGTAATCTTTCCCCCATAGAGCCATTCATTAAGATTAATTTTGGGAATTATAGTGATCAGAATGCTTTAAGCAGTTTGATTGGAAGCCCAAGAGGATATGTGGGAAGCAGTAAAGGTGAGTTGTCAGATAAATTGGCCAATAGTAAATCTAATGTAATATTAATAGATGAATTTGAAAAATCAGATAAATCGGTACAGAATTTCTTCTTGCAATTACTGGAGGATGGGGTATTTACCGATTCATTAGGAAGAGATTATAATCTAAATAAATATATGATAATATTTACGGCAAATGTTTTAAAGGATAAAGTTGCAAAAAAGTTTTCGCCTGAATTACTTTCCAGATTTAATTTAGTTTATTCTTTTTCCACATTGAATTTAGAAGAAAAGGATGAATATGTTAAAAAGAGGCTGGCTAAAATTCGGAAAGATATTAAAGAAAAATTGAATATGGATGTTGATGATGTTACTATACAGAATATACTTGATTTTGATTACTTGAAATATGAGAATATGAGAGATACAAATTCACAATTGATGAAAAGGATAAGTGATGAATTGTATCCTATATTATATGGAAAGAAATAATAGATGGAAACTAAATATTCAGGATAATGTTCAAGAGAATAAGAGGACGGATAAAAATTAAACCTCCTTTGATACGAGGAAAAATATTATGCCAAAAGAAAAAAGTATAGCATCCAGAAGATATACAAACAGCCAATTGAGAATACAGACAATATATACGAAGGTTCTGAAACTGACAGCAATGCTGAATGCATTGACGGGAAGAAATATATATCGAAGCAGGGTAGATTCTGATAATTATACTTCACAAAACCTGATGAAAAAACTTGGCGCAAAGCCGAATGGTATAAGTGAAATGCTTATTCACGGGGAAGAACTACAAAAATTTCAGAAAAAGAACAGCAATTTAATTGATGATAAGGTAAGGGCGTTGGCTGATGAGTTTGGTGTGGCGCCGATTGATTTGATTGGGCATGTTTTGGAATTTCGTATTGAGTGGAAACCAACGAATTTTGAATCAATCAAACATGGCAATTTATTCAGCTACATATAAAAATGCAAGTTGCAAAATTGCTGAAAAATTGGGCGGTGTAGCAGTGAAAAGAAAGAATTTTCTGGTAGAAGCTATGCATGAAGCGGGGATTCATATGGATTCCGCGAAGAAAAAGGAAATTCCTGAAATTATGACATATGAGATCAGAAGAAGCAGTTGATACAAAATAATATATTTAAAAAATGATAAAGTGAAAGGGCGTTTTTTTGCGCCTGTTTTATCCGGACAATGATAAACATGTGGAAGCAATCGTTTACATACACAGGGAGGAGCTTACACAATGAACAACGAATATTACAAAAGCAACCGCACCCGCCTCTACGACCAGATGAAAGAGCATTCTCTTCTGGTCCTGTTTTCCGGGACAGAGCTGCGCAAGACAAACGACGAATATTATCCCTTTTATGCGGAACGGAATTTCGTATACCTGACGGGGCTGGAAAGCAAGCAGGCTGTGCTGCTTGCATGGAAGGACAGCGCAGGAAGCGTGGGAGAGCGGCTGTACATTCTTCCGCCGGATGCCATGGCGGAGCGCTGGACGGGAGAGCGCATCAAGGGCGACGAAGCCATGGCAGTGTCAGGAATCGGCGCTGTGGCTTATACGGATTCCTTTGAGCAGGATTTTCACCGGATGGCGGCATGCGGAAACTATGCGCATGTATATCTGGATCTGTATAAGGCAGAGCCTGCCGATCAGGACAGGGCGTCTCACTTCTTTTTTGCGAGAGTATCGAAGGAATATCCGCATCTGCGGACGGAAAATGCCAATCTGCTGGTGCGGAAGCTGCGCACAATCAAGCAGCCCTGTGAGATAGCCGCCATGCGGGAGGCGGAACAAATTACGCGGGACGGAATTGTCGCCATGATGAAGGCATCCCGCCCGGGTATGTATGAATATCAGTACAAGGCGGAGTTTGACTATGCGCTGGGGCAGCATGGACCGCAGGGACCGGCGTTTCCGTCCATCATTTCGGCGGGGAAAAATAACTTTTGCATTCACTATTATTCCTATAAAGGGATCGCGCAGGACGGAGATATGGTTTTGAACGATGTGGGAGCCTGGTATGACCACATGATGAATGATGTATCCAGAGGATGGCCCTGTAATGGAAAATACAATGAGCGGCAGCGGCTTTTGTACGAATGCGCCCTTGCGACCTCCAACCACATGTTTGAGATTATAAAGCCGGGGATGGAGATGGCGGCGGTGGACCGGGAGGCGAGGCGTTTTAATGCGGCCCTGCTTAAGGAAGCCGGCGTTTTAAAAAGTGAGGAGGAGATCGGCGCCTATATGTGGCATGGCGGCGCTCACCATGTGGGATATGATGTGCATGATGTGGTAGAGATGCCGGAAACGATCGCGCCGGGCATGGTATTTTGCGTGGATATCGGGATTTATCATGAAAAATGGGGCATTGGTTTCAGGCTGGAGGATAATTGCCTGGTGACGGAGGAGGGCTGTGAAAACCTGTCCGCCATCACGCCGAGAACCATTGGGGAGATCGAGGATACCATGCGGAAAGGATATTTTTAAAGCGCCGCAATCAGCCTTCTGATTTCCGCTAGAATATCTTCCAAATGCAGTGCTTCAAAATCCGTGGTGTCCACAACGATATGGGGACCGTTTGCCACAAAACGGTCCATTCCCCGGTCCCTGATTCCGGCAAGGAAGCTTTCGAAGGAAAGTGGGGCGACGGGATGGCCGGGGCCTCGTTCCGGGTAGCGGTCGTTTACGACGTGTCCGCGATGGCGCGCCGGGCTGCTCTCTCTTTTGATAAACCTTTCATAAACGGTATGGTAATCGCCGGTCAGCGTTATCGTGATCGCGGGGCAGGCATATTTTTCCAAAAGTGCAAGCAGCTCTTTGCGGGAGACGTTTTCAAAATTGTTTTCCAGAATGAAGGGCTGTCCGTTTTTCATGAGCTGCTCTGCCGCATCATACATGATCCGCATGCTGGCAATGCCCAGCTTTACCTTTTCCTCCCGGGAAGAAAAGCCGACAGTGTCATATAGCAGCTCCTTGATGTGGTCCTTGGAAAAGACCGGGAGAAAAAGCTGCTTTGCGAGATAATCCGCCAGGGTGCTTTTCCCGGCGGCGGGGATGCCGGTGACTAAAATGCAGTACATATTTTTTTCCCTCCTGTAAAAAGTGCGGGTGACCGTAAGAAAACGGGACTGTGTTTAATGTAGAGAATGCCACGATACCTGCACGCGTGGGGTTTATGGTTTTGGTGAAAAAGAAATGGCGGTTTTGGTCAGTTTTTTACTGCCACCTCGCATGGAATGCCCAGCTCCTTTACCTGCCGCAGGAAGTCCTCTGAAATATTTTCATCCGTAATGAGCAGGTCATAATCCGTTATGGGGCATACCTGATGAATGGAATTTCTGCCGATTTTTACGGAAGGATAAAGGCCGATGTTCATCGTGCTGCTTTCCATGACCGCCTTGCCGAAAGCGGCGCCGGCGCTGTCGTGGATGGACGCGCCGAAATCCAGGGACAGAGCGGCGTGAGAGAGGAAGGCTTTGTCGATCCGGAGGCTTTTAACCATGGAAATGGTGTAAAAATCGTGGCAGTTTCCCCGGTGGGACATCTCGCCGCCAAGAAGAATGACGCGGACATTTTCCTTCTTTCGTAAAACCTCAGCGATGGTCACGGAATTGGTCAGCACGGTCATTTCCGGATCGGCGGGCAGGTGTTGGGCCATATAGTAGCCGACGGAAGAGGGCGTGAGGTATATGACGTCCTGATTCTGGATGCAGGATGCGGCATGCAGAGCAATGGTCAGGTCCTCCTGCCGGATTTGTGTCAGATCCTCTGGATTGTAGGTTTTTTCCGGATAAACTCCCCTGGAGGTGGTGGCGATGGCGCCGCCGTGGGTTCTTTGCAGGAGTCCCCTGCTTTCCAAAAAGCGCAGATCCCTTCTGGCGCAGTCCGCAGAGATGTGATAGAGCGACTGAATTTCGGAAACCAGAATTCTGCCGGTTTCATTTACCCGTTTTACAATATCCTTCTGTCTTTCTTCCATAAACATGTCAGGTTCCCCCTTTCGATGCTTGCGTGATTATTCTTGTTTGTATTTTATTATAATTGATTTTTGCCTTTTTGCAATATTTTTTTGCTGGCTGCAAAATGACTTACGAAAAGCTTTGGTTCTGTTTACAGGTAATGTTCTCTGTCCGCCCATCTTTTCGCCGCTCCTTGTCCCGTCTGCATCGTTCGACCTTTTTCCCCACCCTGTGGAGACCAACTTCCCAGGTGACAGTTCACGGTGCCGCCGAATGCGGTCTACCAGCGGTGCCGCGAAAAGTAACCCTTCCCGGTCAGAAATGGTAACAAGGCTTCTTTTTATTACTGTTCAGACGGCGAAATATATGATATAATGAGCGTTAGCGAGAAGAACATGCTTGCATGTTCGGCGAGCGGCGAATGGCGATCACAGACGTGGACGTCTGTGATCTGCTGTGTTGTAGCGCTCACATTTCTTTTGCGGGCTGTGAAAGGATATGATCTTTGCGGCAGTTGGCCGGCAACGGTGTATACATGGCTATCCGGTTAAATGCCTGCGGGAATGAAAACAGATGTAGAGAAACTCAGGAGGATATGGGGATGGAACAGAGGGTGCAGGAATTACGGGATATGGTGGAGGAGCAGTTTGTGCTGCCGGGAAGGCTGACAGAGCTGAAGCCTTTCGGGAACGGACATATCAATGATACCTTTCTTGTGGTATGCGAAACGGAGGATGGGAAAAAGAGCCGCTATGTGCTGCAGCGTGTGAACAATGACGTTTTTAAGGACATGGACGGTCTGATGGACAATGTGGTGCATGTAACCGCTTTTTTAAGAAAAAAAATCGAAGCGGCGGGCGGCGATCCTGCGAGGGAGACGCTGACGGTCATTCCCACGAAGCAGGAGCGCTATTACATACACAGGGAGGATGGAAACTACAGACTTTATACCTGCATTGAAGATGCTTTTTGCATGGAAGAAGCGGAAAGCGTAGAAGATTTTTATAACAGCGCGGTCGCCTTCGGCAATTTCCAGCGTCTTTTGTCGGATTATCCGGCTTCGGATCTGCATGAGACGATTCCTGATTTTCATAATACGGTGAGCCGTTTTGCCAATCTGAAAAAAGCTGTGGAGGAAGACGTGTGCGGGCGCAGAAAGGATGTGGAGCAGGAGATCGCCTTTGCGATGGAGCGGGAAGCGGATTGCCATGTGATCTGTGACGCGCTGGCGGAGGGCAGGATTCCTCTGCGTGTCACGCATAATGATACGAAGCTGAACAACATCATGATGGATAACCAGACGAAAAAAGGCATTTGCGTCATCGATCTGGATACGGTAATGCCGGGGAGCGCGCTGTATGATTACGGTGATTCCATCCGCTTTGGCGCGAGCACCGGCGCGGAGGATGAGCAGAATCTGGATCTGATTTCCTGCGATCTGGAGCTCTTTGAGGCGTATACGAAAGGCTTTATCGAGGGCTGCGGCGGTAGCCTCACAAAGGAGGAAATCCGCCTGATGCCGATGGGGGCAAAGCTGATGACGCTGGAGTGCGGCATGCGGTTTCTGACAGACCATTTGGAGGGGGATGTGTATTTCAAGATTCATCGTCCGGGGCACAATCTGGACCGGGCGCGGACACAGTTTAAGCTGGTCGCCGACATGGAAGCGAAATGGGAGCAGATGGCGGCAATCGTAGAGAAATATCTGTGACGCAACCCAGGCTCCCATTGCTGGCAATGGAATAGCAGACTGGCAGCGGGTTTTTTACCGACGATATCCGACAGGGAAATTCCGCCCAATTTCATACCGTTCTGCGCTGGCTCAAATGAGGGGAACCGGATTTGACAAAACGGTTCGCCTTTTGGGCGGGAACGGCATGAAACTGGGACGGGATTTTTTCGTTTTCAGGTGATCAGGTGGCAGCTGCGGCGCACAGCGGCAGGGATACAGCGGCTTTTTGAAAATGACGGAAAAAGGTAAAAAATGGAATAAAATGACGGAATTCCTGCAAAATGGAGGCGTGCAACCTGAGGTTTACAGGAATTTTTGCAGATGCAACATGGAATTGGTGGAAATTGACAGGGCGCAACCGTAGGATAGTGGGTGTAGAAAAGGCGCCGGGCATGGGAACCGGCGGTTGTGAAAGGAGAGAAAAATGAATTTTGCGGAGAATTTGAGGGCGCTGCGGGAGAAAAACGGAATGACACAGGAGCAGCTGGCGGAGCGGATGGAGGTATCCCGTCAGACCGTATCGAAGTGGGAGGCGGGCGGCAGTTTTCCTGAGATGGAGAAGATGCTGCTTTTGACGGAGATTTTTGATTGTACCATGGATGGCCTCATGAAGGGAAATATGCAGCTGGAAAATCGCAATGAGGCGAAGCTGTACGAAGCGCATGGAAGGCGTGTGGCGAGATTGGGGACGATGGCGACCTGCATCTGCATTTTGAGTCTTGCCGCCCAGGTGCTGGGGGAGTACATCAATCCTGGCTTTTTGGGGGAGAGCGGGCTGCCCTTTTTGCTCGGCGCGCTGCTCGGCACAGCTATCTGGGTGAGGCTTGGCATGGAATCCAGCCATTTTCGGAAAAAGCATCCCTATATAGAGCCGTTTTTTTCGGAGGAGGAAAAGGAAGCCTTTCATCAGAAATATATGGGCAGCATGGTCTGGGGAATCGGCACGCTGATTGGCGGTGTGATCGTGACGGCAGCCCTCAGTACATTGCTGGACAAAACCAGGATGGAACTGTTGACCGGTTTTCTGTTTTTGATAATGGTTGCAGTCGGTGTCTCTGTCATCGTGCATGCCGCACTGTTAGCGTCCATGTACAATGTGGAGGGCTACAACGCGGATAACGCCTGGGATATGTCGGAGGAAGGGAAGGAAAACGGCAGGCGGATCGGAACGGCATGCGGCGTGATCATGTTGATTGCGGTGCTCTGCTGTGTCGCGCTCACCATGACCCATTTTTCTAAAGTTTTTGCGGCAATTCCACTGGTGGTGGGCGGTATTCTCTGCGGCGTGGCAGCCCTCCTTTTGAACCGCCGGAGGGATTGAAGAGAGCGCCTGAATATGTTACGATATATGGGATGCAAAGGGTTTGGAAGCTGGAAGGAGGAAGTATGATTTATATAGAAGAAAAGGAGTTAGCTTTTTTCAGGGATGGCAAACGAATATACGGAAAAGAGTTTATGCCTGTGGACGACACCGTTCTGGAAGCGGAGAAAGCGCCTGCGATCATTTTGAGCCACGGGTTCGGAGGCAGCGGCAGAGATATGGAGTTCTATTGCCGGGCATTTGTGCAAAAAGGCTATGTGGCATATTGCTTTGATTTCTGCGGAGGAAGTGTGGGGGAAACGGGCAGAAGCGAGGGCAGCAGCCTGGAGATGACGATTGAAACCGAGTGCCGGGATTTGCTGGCAGTATATGAAAGCGTCAAAGCGTTTCCCCATGTGGATGCCGGACGGATTTCCCTGATGGGAGGCAGCCAGGGCGGTTTCATTTCTGCCCTCGTGGCGGCAAGGCTGGGGGATGCGGTGGAAAACCTGATCCTTCTGTATCCGGCGCTGTGCATTCCCGATCATGCCCGTGCCGGACGGCTGGGCGGCGCCTGCTATGATGTAGAGCGGGTTCCAGAGGTCATTGTTTGTCCGAATCAGATGAAGCTGTCCCGCAGGTTTCATGAAGAAGTGGCGACGATGGATCCCTATCTGGAAATCGGAAAATATAAGGGGCGGGTTCTCCTGATGCACGGCATGCGGGATGAGATCGTAAACTACTCTTATGCGGTAAAAGCGAAGGAAACCTATGAAAAGGGACAGTGCTCCTTTATGCTGATGCGGGATGCCGGGCATGGCTTCAATGCGGGGCAGGATGAAAGCGCGGTCATCGCGATGGAGCATTTTCTGGACAAAAAGCGGGAGCTTCTCACAATCCACGTGATCATCACGGGAACGGAAATCCTGGTTGATAGAGAACAATATCAGGAAAGGGCGGTCCGCTTTGTGGGGTACTGTGATAATGAGCTGTTCCGGGGGACGATCCTTCCGGAAGGGCTGGATGTACAGAAGCAATACGGTGACGAACCTGCAATCCTGAAAGCGGAGTATACGCTGGTGGGAAGGGATTGCGAAATGAAAGAATGCTCCATTCATATCGTGAATCAGAAAAAAGGCTCCCGCTATAAACCGGAGCTCACCACCGACAGCGAAGCGCTGTCCTGGCTGAGCGATCTTGATCTGACCGCCGCTCTGGAGGGCTTCCCGGGCGGTCTGACGGTAAGGATTTTCGGCTAAAAACAGTTTCACTATTGTGCCTGTCCAAACGGGGAAAACCGGGAGGGCAGGCACAATGTTGATTCTACCCTTGTCCGAGAGAAAAACAGAGGAAATGGGCGCCTTCATGTACAGTATTCATCAAAAATTGGAAAAATTTAAGAAATTTTTCCAAAACATATCGGGATTTCAGAAAGGATTCCCGTATACAATGTATGAGGCTGACAGGAAAAAGACGGAGGCGAGAAGAATCCTGTCTGAAATGCCACACCCACGCAGGATGGACTTTCGCAGCCAACAACTTTTTCTTGACAAATGCGTCATACAGTATTATTGTATTAGAAGAATAATACAGAAAGGGATGAATATATGGGTGCTCTGGTGGAAGTGAAGGATGTCTGCAAGATTTACAACCCCGGCGAAAATGAAGTGCGGGCGCTGGATCATGTGGATGTGACGATTGATGAAAATGAGTTTGTGGCGATCATCGGCCATTCCGGATCGGGAAAATCCACGCTGATGAACATGCTGGGCTGTCTGGATGTGCCCACCAGCGGTTCCTATTTTTTGCACGGGCAGGACGTATCCTCCATGAGTGACGACGAGCTTTCCGACATCCGGAACAAGGAAATCGGATTCATTTTTCAGGGCTTCAATTTGATTCCGAACCTGACGGCGGAAGAAAATGTGGAGCTGCCCCTCATATATCGGGGAGTGGGACGCAGGGAGCGAAAAGAGCTGGCACAGAGAGCGCTCACGAAGGTCGGTCTGGAAAAGCGGATGCACCATAAGCCATCGGAAATGTCCGGCGGACAGCAGCAGAGGGTGGCGATCGCCCGGGCCATCGCACAGGCGCCGCCGGTTATTTTGGCGGATGAGCCGACCGGCAATCTGGATTCCAATTCCACGAGGGAGATCATGGACATTTTGCGGCAGCTGCACCGGGAGGGACGGACTGTCATCCTGATCACCCACGATAATGAAATCGCCGCCCAGGCAAAACGGGTCATCCGCATCAGGGACGGCAAGGTGGAAGAGGATACGGCGGCGAAGGAATGATAGATTTTATCAGGGAGGAATCAAAGCATGAGTGAAGAAAACAACACACTGTCCGTTGCAGACAGCGCTGTAGAAGCGGAGAGCGGGAAAAAGAAAAGAGGCCGGAAAAAGGAAAAGAGCGCGTCCGGCGCGAAAAAGAAATTTAAGAAAAGATACCTGGCGATCGGTGTGGCAGCGGTGCTGGTCATCGGATATTTCTTTTTTTCCAGGGCGACTGCGGGTCCTACGGTCATGCCGGTGAGCTGCACGAGCGCCTACACGGGAGACGTGGAGGAGAATATATCCGCCAGCGGTAAGGTGGGCAGCGCGAAAACGAAAACTTACTTTGCGCCGGTGGGCGCGAGGATCGACAGCCTGCAGGCGGTGGTGGGTGATGAGGTGAAGGCAGGGGATTTGCTGGTTTCCTTTGACACATCTCAGCTGGAGCTGGAAAAAACAAAGGCGGATCTGCAGGTATCCCAGGCATCGAACAGCTATAAAAGCGCGCTGCAGGAGAGCAATGAGAATCAGAGCGATTATGCTGACGCTTCCCTGGGTCTGGACGAGCTCAAGGTCATGGAGGAAAACCAGAAGCAGTATGTGCAGGGCTTAAAATATGAGCTGGAAGATGATATGGCAGCGAAAAAGCAGGATTTGTACGAATGGGATAAAAAGCTGCAGCAGGAGTTAAATTATCAGAACCGGGAATTGGCAAACGCAACTCCGGGCAGCGAGGCGGCCGACAACATTCAGGATATCATCGATAACGTGACCAGCCAGCGCAGCGATGTGCAGAACGAGCTGAGCATGCTGGATAATGATGAAAACATCAAGCAGAAGCATCGTCAGATTGATTTTGAGGAAAAAAAGCTGAGCGATATGACGGAGGAGATTTCCCGCCGGGAATCCAAACAAAGCGCCTCGGAAGCGGGCATCATGAACGGCTATTCGAAGCAGGAAAGGCAGATTGGCGTGGAGAGCGCGGGCGTTTCCGCACAGGAGGCGGCGGATGAGCTGACGATCGCGCAGGCTGGCGTTGTGGCAGAGTTTGACGGCATTGTGACGGAGGTTTCCGCGGTGGAAGGCGCAACCGTAGCGGAGGGGACGCAGCTTTTCACCATCGAGAGCAATCAGGATGTGAAGGTGACGGTGGAGCTGGGCAAGTATGATCTGGAAAAGGTGAAGGAAGGACAGGAAGCGGAGCTCGTGATCGCCGGCGCCACCTATCAGGGCAGGGTGGAGAAAATCAACCGGATGGCGCAGGTCAACCAGCAGAACACGCCGGTGGTCAAAGCGGACATCACTGTGACAAACCCGGACAGCGGCATTTTTCTGGGAGTGGAAGGCAAGGCGGAAATCCATACGGCGAAATCAGAAGGGGCGGTTTTAGTGCCCTATGAAGCGGTCAACACGGATAAGGACGGAGATTTTTGCTATGTGGTGACAGAGGGGATTGTGGAAAAGCGGCGCATTGTGACGGGTATTTCCAACGATACCGAGGTGGAAATCAAAGAAGGAATTGCAGCAGGTGATGTGGTGGTCATCGCTTCCGGCGTGAATCTGGAAGAGGGAATGCAGGTCATGCCTGTCATCCAGTAAGGCAGTCATGGAAGGAGGATGGCATGTCACAGTTTTGGGAATATTTAAAAATTGCCCTGATGAACATAAAAAGCAATAAGGGCAGATCTTTTCTGACCATGCTCGGCATCATCATCGGCATTTCCTCCGTGATCATGATCATTTCCGTGGGAAACGGCATCAAGGCGGAGATCAACGGAGAGCTGAATGATATGGCGGGCGGTCAGGTCGCCCTCTACGTGAACAACAGTCAGGGAGACAATCCGGTCTATTTTACGGAGGAGGATTTTGAAGCGATCAACGAACAGGTGGACCACGTTATGGGGGTGACGCCGGTTTATACGCTCTATGGCACTACCAGCACCAGAAAGGGAAGCACGAGCCTTTACATTTCCTGCGGTACGGCGGGAATGGAATACTACAGCAAGGACCCCATCGTGCGGGGAAGATTTTTTTCGGAAAGCGATTATTACGGGGCAAAACGGGTCTGCGTGATTCCGGAAAGCGCCGCCAGACAGCTGTTTGGCAATACGGATGTGGTCGGCATGACGGTGGAGGTGGACATATATGGCGTTTCACAGGATTTTACGATCGTGGGCATCCGCAAGGACAGCGCTGCGGGGCTGGTCAATATGATGAACGGCAATATGCTCACGATGGAGATCCCGCTGTCCGTCATCGAAACCTTCGGTTTTTACATCGGCGAGTTTGAACAATGCTATATCATGGGAGAAAGCAATGAGTACGCAAGCCAGATCGCGCAGGACAGTGTGGCGCTGATGGAGCGGCGGCACAAGGTCAGGGGCGAGGGCGTCATTATGGTGGAAAGCTTCAATGACGCGCTGGCGCAGGTGAATTCGGTGCTGGGATATGTTACCGCTTTCGTCGTGCTGGTGGCGGCGATTTCTCTGCTGGTGGGCGGCATCGGCGTCATGAATATCATGCTCGTGTCGGTTACGGAGCGCACGAGGGAGATCGGCATCCGGAAATCTCTGGGCGCGCGGACGGCATCGATTTTGTTCCAGTTTCTTTCGGAGTCGGCAATCATCACGCTGTTGGGCGGTCTGATAGGGATCACGCTGGGCGTGCTGGGCGCAAACGGGATCTGCTCTTTGATCGGTTTTTCCGCGCAGGTGAAGGTGAGCACCGTGCTGGGCGCATCCCTGTTTTCTTCGGCGGTTGGCATTTTCTTCGGCATTTATCCTGCCAGAAAGGCCGCGAGGATGAGCCCTATCGACGCGCTGCGCCACGAATAGGAGGACGCCCCGCCGCCGCAGGTCAGGGGCATCGACACCGGCAGTCAAAAGCGCATGGGCGCTCTGTGGACGCTTCTTTGGGGGCGGGACGCACAGACGCCCTTTTCCATGGCGATATCCGGAGCGGGAAATTCCGCCGGCTCAGCAGTACATTCCAAAAACGCAACAGGGCGCAAAGAACTCACTTTGTTCGGACAGTTTTGCGCCCTGTTGCTGGAATGTACCGCGGAGCCGGGAAATTTCACCGTCCGGATATCCAGCCATGGAAAAGGGCGTCTGTGTGTCCCGCCCCCAAAGAAGCGTCCACAGAGCGCCCATGCGCTTTTGACTGCCGGTGCGCTGCCCCTGGCCTGCGGCGACGGGGCTGGTTGTGGCTGCGGTTGGAAGGGGAAAGGGAAAAATGGTTCAGACAGGCCTGAGCTGTTTCTGAAAGGAAGATTTTTATATTGATCTGAAAAAATCTATTGACCTTCAAGCGGGTTTAGGGTTTATCGTGAGAAAAAGGCGGTAGCGGTGGCCAGAGCGGTCGTGGTGTGCGGGCTTGTGAAGGGCGGCGTGGGAGCGTAGAGCGTGAAGGAGGAAATCAGGATGGATTTTTTTTCAGAGCTGTTGTTTCGGGGGATTGAATGGGTGTATGGTGTTTGCGGGGATTATGGGGTTGCGATTGTATTGATTACGGTTTTTATCCGGTTGTTGTTGCTTCCGCTGAATGTGAAGCAGCGTAGGCAGATGGAGAAGCAGAAAAAGGTCAGCGAAGCGGTGGAGTCCATAAAGGAGAAGTACGGTAAGGAGCCGCAGAAAATGAATGCGGAGCTGCAAAAGCTTTATCAGAGGGAGGGAACGGGCATGGGGAGCTGTCTGATCAGTCTGCTGCAGTTTCCCGTCATGATGTGTCTTTATCAAGGGATTCGGCTGACTGCGGCGGCGGGGGCGGCGACCGTGCTGCTGCCCTGGGTGCCGTCGCTGCTGGTGCGGGATCAGACCTTTCTTTTGCCGGCTGCGACCGTGGTGGTGCAGCTGTTGCCACAGCTGTATCCGTATCTGCGCTTTTTTCAAAAGCTGCAGCTGTCGAAGCCGTCCTTTGAGATGACGCTGACGTTGCTTTTGACGGGCGGGATGTTTGCCTTTTTCATTCCTTCGGGCATCGGACTGTATTATTTTACGTCGGGGGTATTTTCGGCGGTGGAGCAGTTCGGGCTTCATGTTGTCATGATGCGCGCTTCCCAGCCTGCGGCAGAGCGTGCATGTTAAAATGAGGTATGGTAAAGGAGGAATTTTGGAACTATCGGGGATTATGGTGTTACCGTTTATTTACAATGTTATGTAGTTGTTACAGTTCACACATTGGCCAGCCGCGAGGTGTTTTCGCGCTGAAAGCGCGAAAATCCCGATGGTTGCAGCACCAAAATGCAGTTTTATCGCATTTTGTGTGCATTGCGAAGCGCGTTACTGGTCACGGAGCGAGCAGTAACCATGTAGTTTTGGCGGAACAAATTATGCAAAACTTTTATAGCATTGTTCAACACAGCATGCTATAATGCTCTTAGTCAGATTAGAGCAAGTAGGGATAGTCTGCGGTTGCCCTTTCTGGAAACGGAAAGGAGGTCGGTATGAATACACTTGAGATACTTACATTGCTGTTGGTCATTTTTGCAGCGTTAACATACTTAGACAATAAAAACAACCGCAAGTAACGGAAAAGGCTATCTTCTACTGCAATAGAGGATAGCCTGTAATCCGTTGTTCTTTAACGCGTTATAAGTTTCCAATTGTACAACCGTTGGACGCTTCAATATCCTTCGGTCTCTGTTCTGATTATAAACCAACATTGCGAATTTTGCAAGAAGGTTTAGGAGACAGGCAGGATAACTGTTAAATGAAAAATTAAATTCCACTCCCCGCTGAATTTAGTCTTACAATCCAT